>NZ_JBEPKM010000028.1:0-63772 GCF_040544715.1 Methylobacterium sp. 1030
CGAGGCGGAGGCACGCTATTATGCCCAGGCCGAGGTCCAAGCCTTGGCCGCCTGAGCCAAACCAAACGGCCTCCGGAAAACCCGGGGCGATTCAAAGTCTTCACTGGAACCGGAAGTGGGTCCGCGTCATGGCTTGATCCTGCGTGCAGCCAGCAAACTCGGACGGCGCCGGCCGCCCCCAGCGGGGGCAGATGGCTAGCGATGCGGGAGGCAGGCCCTTCGATTTCCGCCAAGCCCGGCCGCTCCCGCCAGCCATGCGTTCGCCGACGGCAACACCGTCACGAGCGGTGGCCCTCACAAGCTTCGTCTTGAAACGCTGACAGGATGCACGGGCTATCGCGGCGGGAGCGGGAGCAAGGCCATGACCGCTTCCCGGGCGCCCCGACGATATGCCTGTCACCGACTTTGGTTTGGAGCGGACCCGGGCATAGGTTCGAGCCGTCAGGTTTCCGCCACCGGCATGCTCCCGGCCTGATCCACGCGTCCTCGGTGCTGGTCGGCTTGCGTCAGATCAAGGTCGCTCGGCGGCATTTGCGTCAACCTGTTAGCCAGCCGGAACGGGGAAGGCGCACGCGGTCCCCTCTACGTGGGCCCTGGGCCGTTCCGCGTAAGCCGCCGCGCCCGCGAAGTCCCGCGGCGGGCTGCACGGGTAGGTGCCGAAAATCGTGGGCATGATCACGGGCGCGCCGGAACGCCGGCTTCACGCAGGTCGAGAAGCTGCGGGATGGGATGACGGACACCCCTCGCCCTCCTTGAGCCACATCAAGGCTTCGATGCGACTTTGCCGGATGCTCGGCGTCAGGAGGTGGCAGGCCGTCTGCCGCCAAGGGCCCGGCATTCGGCGTCCCCGGCTCCGGTGCCCCCGTTCCAAGGAGGCGACGATGCGGACCATCGAGAACCGGATGGAGGACATGATCCCGAACGCGCTGAACGCGCTGCTGGGCGTCGCGCTCCTCATGGCGCCCTGGTACCTGGGACTCGGCAGCGAGACCGCAGCGGCGCGCAATGCCTTCGTCTGCGGCGGCGCCATCACCGTCGTCGCGGCGCTCGCCCTCGCCAAGTCCTACGACTGGGAGGAATACATCAACCTCGCCGCCGGCCTCTGGGTGTCCATCGCCCCGTGGGCGCTCGGCTTCGCGGACCTGCGGTACCCGGTGTGGCTGCACGTGGGCATCGGGCTCGCAGTGGCCGTCCTCGCCGCGTTCGAGCTCTGGCGGCTTTTCGTTTCGCCCCTGGCGCGTTCGGTCTGAGGCATCTTTCATCGCCGGAGGGGCCGCGGAAGCCCATCGCTTGGCCGCGGCCCCTCCCAGGACCATCGGACCAACCGCGTTCCGGAGCGGCGCGATGCCTCTCGACCCCCTGGCGATCCTCGTGGCGTCGTCGTTCACCGCCGGCTGCGTCGCCATTCACGCCCTCAGGCGTCGCGCCGACTCCGTGACGCTGGTTCTGGGCGTCGTGGCCTATGGGCTTGCCACGGCCCTGTGCTCGCTGGCCGCCGGCCGCGACGGTCTCTTCGTGATGCACGACCCGGTCCACGCATGGGGCCTCGTGTCGGCCGTGGGCCGCTGAAGGTGCGTGGGCGGGACCTACGTAATTGCCCTTAAGCGGACCTGCTTAAGCGACCGACCGGAATTTTTCATGACGCCCGGCCCCGGCAATCTCCCGCCATCCGATTTCGGACGAGGAGAGATGCGATGGCCGCCGAGATCACCCTGTCCCCGACCTCGCCCTCGACCGCGAACGTCATCGTCGGCGGCAAACCCGGTACCGCCCTTTTCGCCGGCTGCCCCGAGCTCATCGGCACCCCGTTCGCCTATGACCGCGAGGAAGAGATCTACGGCGAGGGCGAGGAAGCCGAGTTCGTCTACAAGGTCGTCCGCGGCGCGGTGCGCACCCACAAGGTCCTGAACGACGGGCGGCGCCAGATCACCGGCTTCCACCTGCCCGGCGACCTGTTCGGCCTGGAGCAGGGCGAGACGCATCGGCACACAGCCGAGGCCCTGTCGCACACCCAGGTGCTGATCTTCCGCCGGCGCGGGATCGAACGCGCCGCGGCCCGCAGCGCCGAGGTGGCCTGCCAGCTCTGGACCATGGCGGCGAGCGGCCTTCGCTACGCCCAGGACCACATGCTGCTGCTCGGTCGGCGTTCGGCGGTGGAGCGCGTCGCGACCTTCCTGATGGAGGTCGACGAGCGTCTCGGCGGCACGGGCACCTTCGCGCTGCCGATGACCCGACGCGACATCGCGGATCATCTCGGCCTGACCATCGAGACCGTGTCGCGGACCTTCTCGCAACTGGAGGAGGACGGGGCGCTGCTTCGCGCGGGCGGGCGTCAGGTCAGCCTCCGACGCGCCCGGCTCCGACGCGTTGTCGAGGATTAAAGACAGCCCAAGCCGGTATCGGGGAGGAGACCATGGCCACGACATTCGACGAGCGCGAGCGGGCCTACGAGCAACGTTTCGTCCTGGAGGAGGAGGCGCGCTTCCACACCCGCAACAGGCGCAACCGGCTCCTGGCTAGCTGGGCCTGCGAACGGATGGCCCTGAGCGGGCCGGCGGCCGAAGCGTACGTCACCGCCTTCACGGATTGTGCCGTCGTGGCCGACGACGAGACGATGATCACCCGGCTCCAATCGGACCTGGCGGCCGCGGGCATCGGGGCGACGCTTCCGCACCTGCGGAAGGAGACGGAGCGCTGCGCCGCACTGGCTAGGGCCGAGCGCCGCGTGGGTGTTGCGCTGGATCAAGGCTCCTCCGTCTAGGCCGGGTAGGATCACCCGGCCGCAGCCCACCACGCCATCCGGCATGAACGGGAGAGAGGCCATGAGGAGAAGCGCCATGACCGACAAGGACCTGCGCCGCGACGTTCTCGACGAGCTCGATTTCGACCCAAGCCTCGACGCGGGCGACATCGGCGTCGCCGTCTCGGACGGCGTCGTGACGCTCACCGGCCACGTCGGCAGCTACGCCGAGAAGGTCGAGGCCGAGCGCGCCGTCCGGCGCGTCCGGGGCGTGCGAGCCATCGCCCAGGAGATCCAGGTCCGATACGCGGACGCGAAGAAGGTCGCCGACGACCAGATCGCCGCGCGGGCGCTGGCCATCATCGACTGGTCCGTCCACCTGCCGAAGCGGGCCATCCAGGTGACGGTCGCCGGTGGCTGGGTCACCCTCACCGGCGCGGTTCACTGGCAGTACCAGTCGGCGGGCGCCGAGGCGGCGGTCCGCAAGCTCACCGGTGTGCACGGGGTGACGAACCACATCGAGGTCAGGCCCGAGGCCCGCCCGGATGCGGTCAAGGACAAGATCCTGGAGGCGTTCCGGCGCAGCGTCATGTTCGAGGCGGACGGGATCAAGGTCACCGTCACGGGCGACAAGGTCACGCTGGAGGGGGCGGTGTCGGCCTGGACGGAGCGCGACGCCGCCGAGCGCGCGGCCTGGTCGGTGCCGGGCGTCCGCGCCGTCGAGGACCGCATCGTCGCCCTGAGTTGAGGAGGACCACCATGTCCGTAGAGATGCACGGGACCGATGCCGTCGCACCGCCGCTCGGGCCGCGGCCCGAGACCGGGGCTGCCCCGGCCGCGATGTTTCGCGTGACCCTGACACTGGCGCGCTGCCCGGAGCATCCGGACGGCAGCGTAGGGCGGGGCTACCAGATCGTTGCTCCGCTCGGACCGGACGGGCGCCTCGACGCGTCGCTCTGGCGCGAGACCCGGGACCACTGCCGGGTGCGGCGCTTCTGGGTCGGCGAGCGCGACCGCCATGGCCGGCTCGTCCACCGCGCCGGCGGAGAGGGCGGGGCGACCTGGCTGATCGACTATGCCGACTGGACGAACGAGGACGACGAGCCCGGTTACCACCTTGGCACACACGCGTTCGTCGAGGGCGAGTACGTCTCGATCCGCGATGCCGGCGACGAGACCTACCGCACCTTCCGGGTGTCCCGCGTCAGCCGCGTCGAGGCGGGGGCTTAGGCCATGAGGCAGGCATCGACGACCCTTCCGTCCCACCCTCCGCGCTCGGATTTCGAGCTCGCGGAGAATGCCCTGCTGACGCTGTGGCGCACCTTCTGGCTCGACCTCCCGCTCGCCTGGGCGGGCGAAGTCGACCGCTTCCTGTATCGATGGGTGCAACCGGTCGATATGGGCGACTGCCTCTTCGGCCTCGACGTCGGTCACGGGGACGGCGAATGCGGGGTCGAGGACGGCGAGCGCGAACGACCGCCGGGTGGGAGCCAGGACCGGTGTCGTCGCCCTTCCGCCACCGACCGTCAGGCCGACCCGCGGGGAATGCCGCCGGACCGGGTTCGTGCCAGGCGGGGCGGACGGTGGTCCGAACCAATTTTTTGATTCACCGCAAAGCGGGGCCGCATCGAGCCAGCAACCTGTCTTCCGTTCCGTGGAACTAGGGGGCGCATCATGTCCATGGCCGACGGGGAGATACGTTCGAGGACGAACCAACCGAATGCCTACGACCGGCGCGAGCCACCTCCCGGCCCGACGTATTCATCGACGCCGCCGCGAGGGCCGCAACCGGGCAATGGGAAGACCGTTCGCGGTCCGATCCATGCGTCAGGCGTGGACTGGACCTTAACCCTCAGGCGCAAGCTGGATCGGTCCGGTGTTCCGGCCCACGAGGCCGATGCCCTCGCCGCGTCCGTGTCACGGGTCGTCACGGTCGAGGCCGACCGGGAGATCGTGCGCGAGGACGACGAACCGGCCGAATGCCGGCTCCTCCTGGATGGCTGGACCTGCCGGTACATCCCCCTGGAGACCGCCCGGCCCCAGATCCTCGCCCTGCAGCTTCCCGGGGATTTCCTGGACCTGCAGGGCCTCGTCCGTCGGCGGGTGGATCACGTGGTCGCCTCGCTCACGCCCTGTCGCGTCGCGGTCATCCCGCACGATGCCTTGCGGGACCTCATAGAGCGGCATTCCGGCATCGGCCGCATGGTGCATCTCGAAACGGCGGTCGAGCTGGCCACCGCCCGCCGCTGGCTCCTGAACGCAGCCCACCGCCCAGCGTACGAAGGGTTCGCGCACCTGATTTGCGAACTCTTCACGCGGGCGGCGGCCGCCGGCATCGCCGAGGCGTCCCGGTTTCCCATGCCGTTGACGCAGGCGGAATTCGGCAGCGCCATGGGCCTGACGTCGGTCCACGCGAACCGCACCCTGAAGAGGCTTCGCCAGGCCGGGCTGGTCTCGTGGCGATGCCGGTGGATGACCATCGAGGATTGGGACGGGCTGGCCGAGGTCGCCGAGTTCGATCCCGCTTACCTGAAGGGCGAACACCCGACGTCCTGACCGGCAAGTCTCGCAGTGGCTTGCCCGGCGACAGGCGCGCTCAGGTCAGGGCGAGCGCTTCGGTCACCGACAGGGCGATCTCGCGCTCCTCGTTCGCGGGCACGATGCGGATCGTGACCGCCGAGCCGGGCGCCTCGATCCTCGCCTCGCCGCCGGCATTGGCCACGTCGTCGAGCGCGACGCCCGTGAATGCAAGCCCGCGACAGACCGCGACGCGGACCTGCGCGGAATGCTCGCCGATGCCGCCGGTGAAGACGACGGCGTCGACCCCGCCGAGTGCGGCGATGAGGGAGCCCGCTTCCCGCACGATCCGGTAAGCGAACAGGTCCAGGGCCTCACGCGCTCCCGGCGCGTCGCTCGCCTCTAGGACCCGCACGTCGTCGCTGATACCGGAGACGCCGAGAAGGCCCGACCGCTCGTTCAGGAGCTCGGCCACCGCGTCGGGCGACAGGCCACGCTCCCGGATCAGGTGCAGCACGAGGCCGGGGTCGACCGCCCCGCTGCGGGTGCCCATCATCACCCCGTCGAGCGTCGTGAAGCCCATCGTCGTGGCGACGCTGCGCCCGTCCTGGATCGCGCACAGGCTCGCCCCGTGCCCGAGATGGGCGGCCAGTACCCGCCCTGTCGGATAGCTTCGGGCGAGATGGGCGTAGGACAGCCCGTGGAAGCCGAAGCGCACGAGCCCCTCACCGATGAGGGCGCGCGGCAGCGGGTAGAGTTGGGCGAGCCGATCCTGCGTCCTGTGGAAGGCCGTATCGAAACAGGCGACCTGCGGCAGGCGCGGCCACGTCTCCCCGACCGCCCGGATGCAGGCCAGGGCCTGCGGCTGGTGCGCCGGTGCCAGCGGCACCAGTCCCTTCAACGTGACCATGACGTCCGCATCGAGGCGGACCGGCGATGCGTGGCGCAGCCCGCCATGGACGACGCGGTGACCGGCCGCCGTCGGCGCATAGGGCAGTCGGTCGAACAGCCAGCGGGCGACGGTCGCGTGATCACCCGGCGGTGGCCGTTCGCCGACCACCGGCTCGCCATCGACCGACAGCTTCGGGTCCGTCCCGGTGCCGGCGACGTGGGCGCGCCAGACCGGTGCGACGACGCCGGGCCGGAACAGGGCACAGCGCAGGCTGGACGATCCGGCGTTGAGAACGAGGATCATCGTGCGCTCTCAGGTGACGACCGTCCAACCGTCCACGGTGCCCGACCGGCCGGGCTCGTCCGCGTCGGTCGGGCCGCACTGCATGATGTCACCCTCGATCCGGCGGTCGTGGTCCTCGGGCGCGTGCCGTCCCGACCAGGTCCAGTCCCGCACCTCCGGCAGGTCATCGCCTGTCCGGCGGACGTGCTTGCGATGGGCGGCCAACGCGTCCCGGAGCGCCTCCTCGGCATGCGCGGCGCGGGCGCCCAGTCGTGCCACGGACCGGATCGCGGCCTGGGCGAGGTGGAACCGGTCGAGCCGGTTCAGCACGCACATGTCGAAGGGCGTCGTCGTCGTGCCCTCCTCGATGAAGCCGTGGACGTGGAAGTTTCCGTGGTTCGTACGCTTGTAGGTCAGCCTGTGGATCAGCCACGGATAGCCGTGGTAGGCGAACACCACCGGCCGGTCGCGCGTGAACAGGCTGTCGAAGGTCGGGTCGTCTAGCCCGTGCGGGTGCGTCCCGGGCGCCGGCAGCGTCATCAGGTCGACCACGTTGACGACCCGGACCCGCATCTCCGGGACGTGCCGGCGCAGCCAGTCCACCGCGGCGAGCGTCTCCTGGGTCGGGACGTCGCCAGCGCAGGCCATCACCACGTCGGGCTCCGCCTCGCCCTCGTTCGAGGCCCATTCCCAGGTCCCGACGCCGGCGGCGCAGTGCCGGACGGCCTCGTCCAGGCTCAGCCACTGCAGGGCGGGCTGCTTACCGGCCACGACGACGTTGATGCGGTCGTGGGTCCGCAGGCAGTGGTCCATGGCGCAGAGAAGCGTGTTCGCGTCCGGCGGCAGGTAGATCCGCGCCGTGTCCCCGCGCTTGTTCGCCACGAAGTCGATGAAGCCCGGGTCCTGGTGGCTGAAGCCGTTGTGGTCCTGCCGCCAGACGTGGGACGAGAGTAGGATGTTCAGGGACGGGACCGGCCGGCGCCAGGGCAGGTCGCGCGAGGACTTCAGCCACTTGGCGTGCTGGTTCACCATGGAATCGACGACGTGGGCGAAGGCCTCGTAGGTGGCGAACAGGCCGTGCCGCCCGGTCAGCACGTAACCCTCCAGCCAGCCCTCGCAGAGGTGTTCGCTCAGCACCTCCATGACTCGGCCGTCGCGCCGGAGGTGGTCGTCGCCGGGAACGATCTCCTCCTGCCAGGCCCGGCCGGTCACCTCGAAGACCGCGTCGAGGCGGTTCGAGGCGGTCTCGTCCGGCCCCATCAGGCGGAAGTTCCGGCTCCGCGCGTTCAGCGTCATCACCTCCCGAAGGTAGGTCCCGAGCGCGCGGGTGGCCTCGCCCCTGGTGCGGCCGGGTTCCGGCACGGCAACGGCGACGCGGCCTAGGTCCGGTAGGCGTAGCGGGGCGCTCCCGTGCGCGTTGGCGTGCGGGTTGGCCGATATGCGCCGCGCTCCTTTGGGCGGAAGTGTCGCGAGGTCGGGTACGAGCGAGCCGTCCTCGGCGAACAACTCCTCCGGCCTGTAGGAGCGCAGCCAAGCCTCTAGGATCGCGCGGTGCTCCGCGTCATCCCGCACGGCCGCCACGGGCACTTGGTGCGAGCGCCAGGTGCCCTCGACGGGCTTGCCGTCCACCCGGTCCGGCCCCGTCCAGCCCTTGGGGCTGCGCAGCACGATCATGGGCCACCGCGGACGCCCTGGCTCGCCGCGGACGGCGCGCCTGCGGATCTCCGCGATGGCGTCGAAGGACGCATCGAGGGCGGTGGCCATGGCTTGGTGCATCGGGGCCGGCTCGTCGCCCTCGACGAAGGTCGGCTCGTAGCCGTAGCCGACGAGGAGGCTGCGCAACTCGGCCCCGGGCATGCGCGCGAGGAGCGTCGGGTTGGCGATCTTGTAGCCGTTGAGGTGCAGGATCGGCAGCACGGTACCGTCCGTCATCGGGTCCAGGAACTTGTTCGAGTGCCAGGAGGCGGCGAGCGGCCCGGTCTCGGCCTCGCCGTCGCCGACCACGCAGGCGACGGTGAGGCCGGGATTGTCGAGGGCTGCCCCGAACGCGTGAGCCAAGGAATAGCCGAGCTCGCCGCCCTCGTGGATGGAGCCCGGCAGCTCCGGCGAGGCGTGGCTCGGGATGCCCCCGGGAAACGAGAACTGCCGGAACAGGCGCGCCAAGCCGTCGAGGTCCCGGGCGACGTCGGGGTAGATCTCGCTGTAGGTGCCCTCCAGGTACGCGTTCGCCACGAGCCCCGGCGCGCCGTGACCCGGTCCCCAGACCGCGATCATGTCGAGATCGCGCTGGCTGATGACCCGGTTCAGGTGCGCGTAGATGAAGTTGAGGCCTGGCGTCGTGCCCCAGTGGCCGAGGAGCCGCGGCTTGACGTGCTCGGGTTGCAGCGGCTCGCGCAGGAGCGGGTTGGCCATGAGGTAGATCTGGCCGACCGACAGGTAGTTCGCGGCCCGCCAGTAGGCGTCGATCCTCCGGAGGCTGTCAGGTCCGAGCGGTCCCGGCACGAACGTCGGCGCACGCCGGTCGCCTCGATGTCCGCCTTCTTGGCGCTCCCTCGTTCCGTGCGTCGCGTCCATGCCGGCCTCCCGGGGGTGTTCATCCCGGCGTAGACCGTGCCGGCGGACCGGACCGGCGGCGTTGAGGTGGATCAAAGCGCGCCCGGCGAGGGCCGGCAGGATGTCCCCCGTCAGGCAAGACGGGAGCGAACGATGACCCTGGTGCTTCGAACCACCCAAATCCGGACGGTACGCCGCGTGCGGGTACCGGTCGGACTGGCGCCGCTGAACGACGCGGGCCGACGGGTCGTCACCGATGGCTACCGCTACCGGAGCATCGGAAGCCTGCAGGCCCTGGCCCTGGCCATTGCGGCGTCGGCGGTGACGCCGGCGCTGCTTTGGCTCGCCCTCTGAACCCCGACGGAGCGAGGAGACCGGCGATGGACGACATCACCGTGCACCGGCACGTGCTCGACGAGTTGGAGTACGCCCCGATGATCGACGCGGCGCAGATCGGCGTCACGGTCGAGAACGGCATCGTGACGCTGACCGGGCATGTCCGGAACTACGCCGAGAAGGGCATCGCCGAACGCGTCACGCTCCGGATCCGAGGCGTACGCGGCGTGGTAGAGCGGATCACGGTCCGTTACCCTGACGACCCGGCCGTCGGCGACGAGGCCTTGGCCGAACGCTGCGCCCGGGTCATCGAGTGGGACGCGCGCGTCCCCCGGGACTCGGTCACGCTCAAGGTCGAGAAGGGCTGCGTCACGCTGCAGGGATGCGTGCCGTACTACCATCAGAAGGCGGCCGTCGATAAGGCGCTGCGGCGGCTGGCCGGCGTCACCGACATCGTCAACCTCATCGCGGTGAAGCCGCCGGCACGCGCCGCCGAGGTGAAGGACAGGATCCTCGCGGCCCTGCGGCGCAGCGCCCGGGACCCGGACACGATCCGCGTGCACGTCGACGGCGACAAGGTCACCCTCGACGGGTGCGTCGATGTCTGGCGCGAGCGCGAACTCGCCGAGCGGGCCGCGTGGTCGGCCCCGGGGGTCCGGGCCGTCGACGACCGCCTGACGCTCGCCTGCTGAGGTTGGCCTGCTGCCGGTCGCGCTGCTTGAGATGGATCAAGGCCGGCGCCTCGGACCAGGGCCACGCTACCCGAATGGAGCCGGATTTCCGGCGGCGGGAGACGGTCATGAAGATCTCCAACATCATGGTCTCGGTCGACCTCGGGGCCGCGGCGGCGGACCGCGTCCAACTGGCGGCGAGCCTCGCCGAGCGTTGCGAGGCCACGCTGATCGGCGTCGCGGCGCGCCCGGTCCTGGCTCCCATGCCGGTCGGCGACATGATCGAGGTCGAGCGCGTCTGGGCCATCGAGGAGCGCCTGGCGGACGAGCAGATCGCGGCGGCCAAGGCCCTGTTCGAGCGCGAGGCCGGGGCGGCGCACAGGACTGACTGGCGCTCGGCCCCGACCAGCCCCCTGGCCTACCTCGCCGCGCAGGCACGCGCCGCGGACATCGTCATCGTCGGACGGCACGGTCCCGCGGACGGCGACCCGGGTCCGATGGGCGTGCCGGCCGGGGCACTCCTGATGGAGGTCGGGCGTCCGGTCCTGATCGCGCCGCCGGGCGTGGAAAGCCTCGCGGCGAAGCGGGTCGTCGTTGCCTGGAAGGACACGCGCGAGGCGCGCCGGGCCGTCCACGACGCGTTACCGTTCCTGACCCGGGCGGACGAGGTCCACGTGGCGGTCGTGGGCCCCGGGGCCGACGACGAGGGCGCCGAGGACGTCACCGCCTACCTCTCCGGCCATGGCGTCACCGTCACGACGCACCTGCTGCACAAGCCGGAGATCGGCGCCGCGGACGAGATCCTTCGGTTCGCCCGGCGCGAGGACGCCGACCTGATCGTGATGGGCGCCTACGGGCATAGCCGCCTACGCGAGTGGGTCTTCGGGGGGGCCACCCGCGACGTCCTGACGACGACGCCCGTCTGCTGCCTGATGAGCCACTGATGCGCTTGGCAACCACCCTTCCGGCGGGCACCCTGGCGCTGCTCGCCATCCTTCATCCGACTCATGCCGCCTTGGCCTGGGACCGGCAGGTCAAGCAGGGCGAGACGCTCGCCAGGACCAACTGCGCCCGCTGCCACGCCGTCGGGCGGGCCGGCGCGAGCCCCCTGCGGGTAGCGCCGCCCTTCCGCGAGTTGCACACGCGCTACCCCGTCGAGGACCTCGGCGAGGCGCTCGCGGAGGGCATCCGCACGGGCCACCCCAGCATGCCGGAGTTCCGGTTCGACCCGGACGAGGCCGAGGCCCTGATCGCCTACCTCAAAAGCCTCGAACGCTGAGCGAGGAGACCCCGATGTTCCTGCGCTGCCTCCTTGTCCCCACCGCTCCGGGCATCGACCCGACCAAACGGCTCGATGCGGCCCTGAGGCTCGGTCGGCCGCTGCACGCGCATATCGGCGTCAGCTTCATGGCGCCGGGCCCGGAGCACGTGCTCGCCGGGATGGCGGGCCTCGTGCCGATGGATTGCGCGACCATCGAGGCCATCGAGCGGGGCGTGCGGGAGTCCGCGGCCGAGGCTCAGGCGGCCTTGCGCGCGTGGTGCGCCCGCGAGGGGGTGGCATTCGAGATGTCGGGCGGGCGGCTGGACGCCACCTTCGCAACATGGACCGAACTTTCGGGCGAGGTCGAGCCGCTCCTGACCCTGGCGGGCCGCGTCAGCGACCTCGTCATCGTCGACCGGCCCGACCCGGCGCATCCGTTCACCGGGCGGGCGCTCGACACGGCGCTGTTCTCGGTGGGGCGCCCGACGCTGATGGTCGGCGAGACCGTCCCGTACGACCTGCTGGACCACGTCATGATCGCCTGGAACGGTAGCCTGGAAGCGACGCGCCTGATCGGGCAGTCCATCACGCTGCTGCACGAGGCCGCCCGGGTCACCGTGGTCCACGCGCGGACCGAGCGCTTCGAGGAGGCGCGGGCGGCGGACCTGTGCGGATACCTGCGCTGGCACGGCATCGTGGCGGAAGCCGTCACCCTCGACGTCGGGGACGGGCCCTCGGTCGGCGCCGCCATCCTGGCCGAGGCGGGGCGGCGGGACGCCTCGATGTTGGCGCTGGGGGCCTACACCCATAGCCGCGTGCGCGAGTTCCTGCTCGGCGGCGTCACCCGCCACGCCATGGAGCATGCCCGCATCCCGGTGCTCATGGCGCACTGAGCCCGGCTTCGGCAGCGGTGCCCGCATCCGGAGTGGGGAACGGAAGAAGCCGCCCCCGGGTCGGGGGCGGCTCGCGGTCGTGTCGGCGGATGGGCGTATCAGTGGACGGTCTGTCGGGCCAGGGCCCGTTCCCGCATGACCTGCCGGGCATACGCGGTTGCGATCATCCGGAGCTCGACGTCATCCGGGATCACGTGGACGTAGTACCGTCGCGTCAGCTCGATGCTGGAGTGGCCGAGGAACTTCGAGACCGCCGCGATGTCGCCGGTCGCCCGGTACATCCGCTCGCCCGCCGTGCGGCGCAGGTCGTGCAAGGTCAGGTTCTCGATCCGGGCCAAGCGGAGGATGCGCTTGAACTGATGCAACGACGATCCGTAGCTGATCGGAACCCGGCGTCCTGTGAACTCCCCGCGCAGAACGGCGCATTGCCAGACGAATTCAGGGTGTCCGTCCTCGGCCGCGGCGTCGAGGAGGGCCCGGATGTCGTCGGTGATCACCACCTCGTGGTCCTTTCCGCCCTTCATCCTGACCCGGATGACGTTGGCCTCGTAGTCGACCTGGCTCCAGCGGATCAGCGCATCCCTGCGGCGCAAGCCGGTCAGCAGGATGAACAGGATGAAGGGCCAGAAGTCGGCGGCCCACTTCTCGAAGGCCAACTCCTCGGCCACCGTCATCGTCCTGACCCGCCGCCGCTCCGGCGCCAGGTGCGACGTCCACTTCGGCTCGTCGGGCAACCGCACCTTCCATGTCTTGGCTCGCGAGAGCAGCGCACGGAGGCGCTTGACGACGCAGCAGTTGACGGTCGTCTTCGAGACGAACTCTTCTTCCTCGCGACCGTACTTGCGCTCCCCGCCGCGCAGGGCGACGAGTTGTGCGAGCATGTCGTCGTCGATCTCGTACAGCAGGGTATTCGGCCCGATGTTGTCCACCAACCAATCGAAGTTGCTCTCGTAGTCCCCTGAGTTCACGTAGCCGTCGCCGACCTCGCGCATGTAGCGGGTGACGGCATCGATGAGGGTCATCTCCCCCGCGGGGTTGGAGGCCGCCTTCTTGATCTTCTCGACC
Organism: Methylobacterium sp. 1030; assembly: GCF_040544715.1. Lineage (NCBI taxonomy): Bacteria > Pseudomonadati > Pseudomonadota > Alphaproteobacteria > Hyphomicrobiales > Methylobacteriaceae > Methylobacterium > Methylobacterium sp. 1030. The sequence goes on from NZ_JBEPKM010000028.1 coordinate 13,211, forward strand.
TCGCTCTCCTTCCACCGGCGGGCGAACGAGATGGCTTCCTTCTTGGAGGCCAGCTTCGTCGAGCCGTTGAAGCGGTTACCCGCGACGGTGAAGGAGCAGTAGTAGAACTTGGAGTTTTGCGGCTTCCAGACGCCATGGCTCTCTGACATGTCTTCGTCCCTCTTTCGCTGGATTGATGGGTTTCGGGTTTGCTGACGCGAATGATTTTGGAAATTGAAGGGGTGAGGTCGGGGGCTGGTGGCCCCCGGGGGAGCGGGCGGAATTCCCGGGGCATGGCTCAGGGCTTCCGGCGGGCCAGCCGGGCTGCGCGCCGCTCGGCGTAGCCGGGGTTGGCCGAGGGGGTCTTCGTCCGCCCGGCCAGCGCGTTGGGGAAAGGCGCCACCTTCTTCACCGCGATCCGTTGGCGCTTCACGAAGCCTTCCAGGTCGTCGGGCAGGACGCGCAGGCTGCGACGTACGTCTCCCCGTCCGACGTTGATGACGACGAGGCTGCCGTCGTCGACGTGTCCCTGGACGAGGCGCGGGCAGATGCCGAGCCGCTCGGCGACCTCCTGCAAGGTCAGTGCGCCCTGCAACAGCAGCGCGGTCTCCCCGGCCTCGGCCGGTTGGTCCTCATGGTCGTGGATACGCAACATCACGTCCTCTTTCGAAGCTGCGGAAAGGTCTCGGAGGGGGCGGATCGGCCGACACGAGGCATGGGTGTCCGGCCGGGCTACCGGGGGTAGCCGCGCCTCTTCGACGTTCCTGGTTGGAGGTTGGGTCTCAGGCCGGTCGGGAGTGGTGACCCGGCCTACGAGGCGGCGTCGGCCAGCCTCGGCTCAGTCGTTCGGTTTGGTCCCCGCGGACCGGATACGCGCGGCATGGACGGCACGGTCAATCATGTCGGCCTCGTCCGTGGGGAACAGCGTCGTTCCGGCGTCGGGCCGCGTGATCTCCACCAGAACCAAGGCGAACTCGTCCGTCGGGTTGAGACCGTCGACCGTCACCGCCGCCGACGCGCCGGCATCTACGACGCCCTGCATCAGCCGTCGGATGAGGGCCAGCCGCGCCGGGCTCGACGCATTTCGGTCGCCCCCTCCTGTGGATCCCGGGGATCCGATGCCCCCGGCGCTGGAAGCGCGTTGCCTTACGTGCCTGCTCATCTTACCGAGTCCTTCTCTCTGCTGGTTTCGACCCGGACGTCATGCCGGATCGACTTCTCTGCGGGTGGTGGCCCGGGCGTAATAGACCCGGGGTTGAAGTGTTTGCTGACGTCGCCCGGGCTTAACGCACCCGGGTCTGAACTCTGCGGGCGGGGCTTCTTTTGAAGTCCCGCCCGCCCCTTGGGGCCCCGGCCCGGAAGCCTCTCGGCGGCGACATCCGCCGAGGGGCTTCCTTTTGCCCGGGCCGTGTGCCCGGGCGGCGAGCCCGACCGGGGCCTGCTTGTTTCCGTCGAGGTGGCGTCTGCCGCTCGGCGTTGCATTCTGATGCCGCAAGTCGACCCGAAGTACAACGCCTCGTATTCGGCCGGTCCGGCGGCGAAACGCGAGTCCCGAGAGTCGCTTAACCTAGAATTTTTCAAGGGTTGGACGGGTTTTTGAGGGGCAAACTACATCAAGGATACTTGCCTCAGTCCTTATGATTTCGACCTCAAGGATTGAATAGGCAATTCAATGAGCGCCCGGAACGGGAGTCGCCGGAAGCCAGCTGGCGGTAAGGGATTTTCCGGCGGAAGGCCCGTCGACATCCAGGGTCCTTCGCGACCCTGGGCTATCCTTGCGCCGGCTCGGTCCAGGCTCCGGGGCCGCTTGACGGCCTTGCCGCCTTTTTGGGCATCCGCGGCTGTCAATGGCCCGGGATTCACCCCCGGAAACGATGTGGACTTATCCACAGAAAGCGCTTCCGGGGGTCGTTCCGTCCCATTTCAGGATCCATCCCGGGCGTCGGTCGGGGACGGGCACGCCCCCGGCACGCGGCCTCGGGCGAACGGAACCACGTTGCCGGGGCGCCCGGCCCAGGCCGTTCTCCGAGCTTCCTCCTCAAGGAGCGCCACCGCGATCTCGCCGGCGACGTTCTCAAGGAGGTCGTCGAGGCGCTCCGGCCCGAGCGACCGGGCGGCTTGAACGAGGGCAACGACGGTTGCCCCCAGGCGCGCATCCACGTCACGCATCGCGCGCCTCCTTGGGCAGGGCGCCGCCCGAGGCGGGAATGCAGTCGGCGACGATGTGACGGACTTCGTCGCCGGACAGCACGCGCGAGCGCACGAGGCGGGCGGCGACCGCGTCGATGGTCGCGGCGTTTTCCCGGACGAGCCGGTCGGCCCGCGCCTGCAGCGCGGACAGGTCGGCTTCGATGCGACGCCTGAAGACCTCGTCCGTCCGGGCGAGCCGCATCGCCTCGTCCTCGTCCCCGAGCCACGCGAGGCTTCCGCCGAGACCGTAGGATGCATGCGCGGCGGCGACGAGCCGCGTCGCGGCCGCGAGGTCCGAGCCGGGCTGGCCCGCCGATCCACTGTGGACGCTGCCCCAGAGGGCATCGGCCGCCCGGCCTGCCAGAAGCGTCACCACGAAGTCGTCGAGATCCCGCCTGCTGACGTTGGACCTGCGGCGAACCCGGCTGCGCGTAAGACCGGCGTAGGGACCGTTGGGCACCGTCGAGACGGTCTCGACCTCGGAACTGCCGGTCACCAGCCCGATCACGCAGTGGCTTGCCTCATGTCGTGCCACCCCGAGGATCTCGTCGGCGTCGCGCGTGTCCGGAGGGGCGACCTGCGCCACGAGGTCGGCGCGGGTCATCGGCCGGCCCGCGGCCCGGGCCGCGCCGCGGGCCCGCTTCGCCCACCCGGCGATTTCCGCCCCCGTGGCGCCGGCGCCGATTGCGGCGACCGGCCCGAGGTCGACGTCCCGCAGGTCACCCATCAAGTGCTGGCGCAAGATGCCCGCGGTGGCGACCGTGTCGGGTCGCTCGATCCGGACGATCCGGTTGAGGCGGCCCGGACGCACCAACGCCTCGTCGAGCCGTTCCGGAAAATTGGTCGCGCCGATGATGATCAGCGACGAGGTCGCCCCCGACATCGCAGAGTCCAGGGCCGTGAGGATATGCGAGGTCAAAGCGACCCAATATTCGCGATTTCTTTGATCTACTGTCGATCTGTTAGGAATTGAGTCAATTTCCTCAAGTAGTAAGACGGCATGTCCAGCGGCGGATGCCTGGCCGATGACCGTGTCTACTTGGCGAATGATCTCGTTGAGGTATCCACCCGTGGAGGCGAACCAGGACGAGACGCTCGTCGAGAAAAGAGGCAATCTCAGCGACTTCGCTACGCTTCTCGCGAAAGTGGACTTGCCCACGCCGGGGTCGCCGGAAAGCACAATGTTCCTGTCCTCGATGCTACTCCAAGGACGAAGTCCGGATCTATACTCCTGCATCGCCGCGACCAGCCCGAGTGCCCAGGCCTTCGCGCCGCCCTCGTCATAGCCGTGGCATTGCTCGATGGGCGGCACGTCGGCGACGCCGGGGTCGACGACGATCAAGGCGCGCGACGCCGCCTCGATGCGGCGGACGCAGGCCCGGCCGGACGTTCCGCGGCGGATGCAGCCCGCCAGGGTGGCGAACGACAGCCCGGACGCGATGCCGGCCGGGATCGGCCCGGGCCGGGAGCCGGTCGCGAGCCGGATGGTCGAGCGGAGCGCCCGGGGGCTCGGCGTCTTCAGGTCGATCCTGATGTCCGCCAGGGCGACGAGATTGGCGGGAAGGTAACGCTCCGGGGCATGGCTTACCCCGACGACGCCGTTGCCGGCTCCGAGGGCTTCGGCGACGTCGCCACAACCGTTCTCTGGCTTCTCCTGCCGGCTGGACCCATTTCTCTTGATCACCTCGCACCAAGCGCCAAGCTTCCGCACGGCGTGGGTGACCGGCTCGACCCAGTCGGGGCCGGGCACGGAGACGACGACGGCAAGGCCATCGGGCTTGGCCATGCGCTTGAGGTCCGCGGGCCGCACAGCATCCTGGAGCATCGCCATCGCCAGCAGGGTGCTGACGCGGGCGGTCCGGGCGACACCGAGCATCTGCTCGGTGTCCTGCGCCGGAAGGAACTCGTCCAACATGTCGGGTTCGGACGGTGCCGCAGCGGCAGGGGCGAGGCGCTTGGGCGGCTGGGGCTTGCGAAAGGGCTTCTTGGACATGGGCTGCCTCCGGCGCGAGGCGGCCGCGCGCTCAGGGGCGCGCCGGTCGGGCCTCGCGGCATGATCGGGAAGGGGTGGTTGCGTCGGGCCCGGCGGCGGCGCGGCCGGGCGGCCTGGCTATGAGGCGCAGGGGCATCGTCTCGCTCCTCAGGCTTGTCACGGCTCGATGCTCTCGTCGAAGGGCTCGGCCCCGGTCCGCTGGGTCCAGGACATCACGCGGGCGTCGCCCGGCCTTGGGCCGCCGGTGCGCTCGGCGAGGTGTTCCGCGTGGCGCTCGGCCTCGCTCAGGACCGCGGCGCCAAGGGCGACGCGAAGCGCGGACGCGACCCGGCAGAGCGACGCACGTCCCATCTCGGCGCGGCAGGTCGCCAACTGCTCGAAGATCTGGCCGACGATCCTGTCGGGGTCATGGAAGTCGGGTGACATATCGGCTGCCTCGGTCGAGGCGGCCGGGCGCGTTCGCGCGCCGGTCAGGCCCCGGTGGTTCTCGGACGGTTATCGGCGACGGGTCGGCCTGGAGCGGCACGCATTCCGCGCGCCGGCCCGAGCCGGTCATCGGCCTTTCGTTTCGGGCGGGCGGGGCGGATCATCGTCGGGGATTTCCCTGTTTCGGCCCTGGAAAGCCCGGGGCGGAAGGCATCGGCGCCGTGGCGCAGGCAAACCCTTCCAGCTCGGTTAACGCAGGTCAACCTTCGAGCCTGGGCGACGGTGCAAAAACGCGTCGACCCTGGGGATCCCGGGGACAAGGCCCAGGCATTTGCGCGCGGCGGGACCGATGTTCGGCCCCCGTGTCCGATCACATGTAGAACCGATACCGGGGATCGGGGACCTGGCCCTCGCCGACGTGCTTGAGGATCTCCCCGACTTGCCGGGCGGCACGCATCGTGATGGGCAGCCCCCCGTCGAACTGGGTGTTGTTCCAGTTCATCTTGGTCAGCGCCAAGGTCTCCTTCAGGAGCATGTCCCACTCTGTCCTGTCGCGCCGGTGGGCCTTCAGCATCAACGGGTTCGGGACGTAGAGCCCGGGGTATGTCGCGAAGAAGTCGACGCTGCCGCGGGTGTAGAGCAACGAGGTGTCCCTATCGAGCCGCATCGCCGTACCACGCAGGGGTGGATAGTCACCGTCGCGCATGAGCCGGACGGGCGACCGGCGCGGGAGCCAGATCAGGTCCGCCTGGTCGATCCCGAGGTCATCGATGGCAGCCTCGAAGCCGGCGGCCTCCTCCGGGTGGAAGGGAGAGCTCTTGTGCACGACGAGGCGGGCCGGGAACGTGCCCCATTCGCGCTTGTAGGTGCCGAGGGAGTTCTTCGTCAGCGCGTAAGCATCCTCCTCGGAGAGGTAGGGATGCCTGTCGTTCTTGTCCCGTAGGGCCCGGCCTCCCTTGAGGATCAGGCCCTCGCCACGCTCGTCGAACAGTTGGGCCGAACTCGTCCGCAACGAGGTTCGTCCGAGGTCCTCGAAGAAGCTGATCCCGAGGAAGGTCGCCGAGAACTCGTCGCGCTCGCGCACCATCCGCCAAGGCGTGCCCCCGGCCTTGTAGTAGAGCGCGCAGAACAGGTTCCAGGCCCTGGTGGCCTCATCCTGCACCCTCCGCGCGGAAAGCTTCGCCAGCTTCCGCTTGATCACGGCCCGCTCGTCGTACGTGGATGGCCAGACGATCTGGATCGGAATCCTGTAGGCGAGCGTCGCGGCCTTCAGGGCGCCCCGGAAATCCTCGTAGAGACGGGTGTCCTCGGTGTCGTTCCCGGCCTCGCCCTCGCCTTCCTCGCCCCTGGGGCCGACCTCGCCGTCCTCGGGGCCGCGAAGGTTCTTCACCCGCTCGATCAGCTCCACCGGCAACGCGCAGACGACGACCTGGGGCGGCCGGTCCGACTCGGAGAGGTCGCGGATCTCCTCCACGAACAGTTCGACCGCGAGGCGGATGGCGACGTCGTCCCGCTCCTCGCCGGTGACCTTGGCCAGGCTGGCGGCCCGGAGGATACGTTGGTGATGCCGGTCGATCTCGAACCAGCACCGGAACGGTCCGGTGACGCCGCTGCCAGGGAAGGACGGGAACAGGTTGGGCTGCCGGCTCGGCTTGGCCGGGATCTCGCTCTCGCAGCGGGCGAACCATTCCCGGAAGCCGTCGACGGTCTCGGACGAGCCGATCAGGCCGACGCGGACCGTCCGGGTTTCGTTCGTCGAGAAGTCGACCGGACCATGGTCCACGAGGCCGAAGCGCACGTCCGGGTGCCGACCGTCCCCTCCGAACTCCAGCAGCGGCTCGTGGACGTGCTGCAGCCTAAAGGTCGAGCTCACGCTGGCCTGCCTTTCGAGCCTTGCTCATGTCCGGGTCCTCGCGCTCCGACCAGAGGTCGTCCGGCACGCCGTAGGGATGGCGCAGCGGGTCGAGCGCCTCGAAGCTGAGGTAGGGGTATTCTGCGTGGAGCATGTCGCCCCGCTCGGTGAGCAGGGCGCGCCACATGCGCATGTGCCCGCGCACGTTGGAGTTCCGCTCGATCTCCTTGATCTTCTTCAGGTAGTCGGAGGCGAAGGCGCTCTCGGAGAAACCGTCCCGCGTGAAGTGATAGGTGGGATCGACCGCGAGGTACCACTCGCCGTCCAGGTCGAGGAAACGCGGGACGAACGCCGCGTGCCGCAGGTACGAGGCGCCGGTCTTCTCCCGGTTGAGCCCGTGCCGGGAGACGACGGTCCGCTTGCCGTCGCCGCGCGCGTCCTTGAACGTGTAGACGCGCTCGCCCCTCCGCTGGGGGTTGCCCTTGAAGAAGTAGTACCTGCGGTCCCGGTCGAACACGAGGCGCTCGCGTATCCGTTCACCGAGGCAAAGGCCGAGCAGGCGCACGAACAGACGCTTGCTCGCCTCTCCGTCGGCCTCGGCCCAGTCCAGCGTCTCGATCTGGTCGACGCTGCCTTGGTCGCAGGCGTGCTCGAACAGCGGGTCCTCCAGGTCGCGGAAGGTCACCAGCCGGTCGCCGTCCACGATCCAGTCGATGGGCGGCCGCTCCAGCTTACGCTTGAGCGCGTCCCGGACCTCACCGGGGCCGTCCTCGATGGACGCGACGTTGAGGCGATACGGGAAGCTGGCCCGCAGCAGGTTGGTTTCGAGTTCCTCCTCGGAACGCATCGACGGCGTGACGACGCCCGGGCGTGCGAAGCCCGCGACGAGTGCGGCGAGCTTGCCCACGGCGTCGGGGGTGAGCTCGTCCTCCTGGCGGACGAAGACGACCTTCCTGGAGCGCTTACGGTCGGGGTCCTGGAAATAGGCCTGGACGGACTTCCAGCAGATGAGTTCGGTCGCCGGATTGACCACCACGAGGATGACCGGCGTGTTGGCGTTGAACCAGTAGTCGAGGTCGCGCTCGTTGGCCTTGAACGAGAAGGTCTCGCCGTTGTCCTCGGCGAGCCTGCTTACCGTCTTGAGCTGGGCGGCGACGTACTGGGCCCTCACCTCTCCCGTCTCCGGGTCGCGCAACTCGATGAAGCCGTCGACGCCCGCATCGAGGGTGCCGGTCGTCGGATGGAAGGAAAGCCCGGCATCGAGGATGCGGGTCGCGAAGCGATGGACCCCGGCTTCGCCGAGCAATTGGTTCCCGGTGAGCTTCTTCAAGAACCAGCCTACCGTGCGTCACGCGAACCGCTCCGAACAGGTGTACCGCATTTGTTCGCCGCGCACGAGCCGCCCCTTCACGGCATCCCGTCATTTCGGGCACATCCTGCCGCCCGCATCAGTGGGACATCAGGCAGCAGACGGACGCCTTCTCCAGCAGGTCTCGCGTGACCCCTCCGAAGAACCACTCCCGCAGGCGGCTGTAGCCGTAGGCGCCGGTCACGATCAGGTCGGCGCCGAACATACGCGTCGCGCCCCTCAGGTCATCGGCGACGGTCCAGCCGGAGGGCCCCGCCAGGTGCGCGCTGCCCCTCACGTCGTGCAGCGCGAGGTAGCGGACAACGTCCTCGATCTCGTGGCGGTCCTCCCCATCGCCGACTCGGAACACCTGGACCGCCTCGGCGCGACGCAGGATGGGCATGGCGTCCGACACGGCCCGACGGGTCTGGATGGTGTTCTTCCAGCCGATGACGACGCGCTTGGCTTCCAGGTGCTCGATGCCGGCTGGGACAGCCAGGACAGGCCGTCCCGACCTCATCAGCGCATCGCCGACGTCGACCGCCATCCCGGGCGTCACGCCCTCGTCGTCGGCGGGGCGCCCCACGACGACGAGGTCCGCCGCACGGGATTGTCCTTCCAGGAACGGGACCGGGGCGGCGACGTCGGAGCGCCACTCGACCCGGTCGATCAGGCAAGAGGCCTCGCGGAAGGCCTGCTCCGCGTTCGCGAGCTTGCCCAGGGCGGTCTGACGGATCTCCTCGATGACCATCCCCATGGGCACGGCGGTCTCGCCGTACCCCCGCGGGTAATCGGGCATGCAGGCGGCGACGCCGACGAGGCGGGCCCCGAGGCGCTCCGCGAGCCCAGCGGCGAGCCGGACCCGCGCCGGGGCGTGAAGCCCGTCATCGACCGCGACCATGATGCTGGCAATAGACATCGGAGCCTCCCTCGACCCGGATTGGGCGGCCACCACGGTGGAGGTCTCCGGACAGGACGGCGTTGACCTGCCTCAAGTATCAGGTCCGGGTTCGGGTAGAGGAGGAGCGCCGGCGTCATCTCCGACCCTTCTGCGACCCGGACCACGGCGTTACCGGCACGATCAAGGTCGCAGGAGCGTCACGCTTGAGGCAGGTCAACGCGGCCATTGGTGAGGTCGGGCACGACCTAGTGCCTCTAAGGGACCGAAACCATGTTCGTCGTCCTGGCCGCCAGCATCGTCCTCGTCATGGCCACCATCTTGCTGCTGTACGAGACCCTTCGCCTCACGTCGGAGCACCTTTCGGAACTGCCGGTGCCTCCGCGCTGGCGCATCGTCGCCGTGGTGCTGGCGGCCTTCGCAGGACACACGGCCGCTGTCTGGACCTACGCCGTCGCCTACTGGTTGCTGGTCCTCAGGCTCGGGCTCGGCGCCTTCTCAGGCGTGCCCATCGAGACCTTCGAGGACTGCCTTTTCGTCTCCGTGGTCGCCTACTCCTCGTTGGGCTACGGCGACCACGCCCCGGTCGGCCATGCCCGCCTGCTCACCGGCGTCGAGGCGCTCAACGGACTCCTGCTGATCGGCTGGTCCGCCTCGTTCACCTATCTCGCCATGGAGCGTTACTGGCCGCTGCACGGGAAGGCGCACGCCCATCGCGCCGCGTCGGCCCGCCACCCGGCGGACGGGGAGCCCGGTCGCAAACCACTTTTCCCGCCGACGGCGGGGACATGAACGCGGGCGCCCTTGCGCTGGATCAACGCCGGCCGGCCCGACCGGTCCAAGGTCCGCCTCGACCGGCAGGCGGAGGCGGGCGATGCGCACATACTTGGTCACCTTCCACAAGACCGTCCCGGACGACACCGGCCACGACCACCGCGTGCTGCAACGGCAGGCGGTGGTGACCGCCTGCTCGGACGTGGCAGCCGCCTACGCGGCCAAGGCGATGCTGTGCGAGGCCGACGGGGTCGTCGACTGGCGGCTGCGGGCCGACACCTGCGAGGTCTGCGAACTCGGCGAGCATGCGGCGTGAGGAGGCGAGGATGAGCCATGGGCTGACCGAACCCGTGCATTGGCAGGGGCGGCAATGGGCCGTCACCGGCTACGGCATCGAGGCGCTCGACGGGATGTACCACGTCCCGTTCGCAGACATTCCGGATACCGGGGCGGCGCGCCCGGATTGGCTCGACGCCCTGTTCCGGCGGTACGGCACGGACGGCGACGACCTGTCGGCGGCCCTGAGGGTCGCGCGCATGGTCCGGACCGAGGCGAACGCCACGGCCTCGAAGCCGGTGTCATGAGCGTCCCGTCCGTCGCGACCGGGGAGGCGGACGACCCCGAGGCTCCGAGCCCCACCGTCGGTCCCTCAAAGCCGCGCCTGCTCCGGGTACTCGGGCCCGGGCTGATCACCGGCGCCTCCGACGACGACCCGAGCGGCATCGCCACCTACGGGCAGGCCGGCGCCCAGTTCGGCTACGGGCTGTGCTGGACCATGCTCTACACCCTGCCGCTCATGGCGGCGGTGCAGATGGTCTCGGCGAGGATCGGACGCACCACCGGCCACGGCATTGCCGGCGTGCTGCGCGAGCATTACCCGAACGGCCTCCTTCAGGGCGTGGTCATCCTGCTGCTCGCCGCCAACGTCCTGAACCTCGGGGCCGATCTCGGCGCCATGGCGGACGCCCTCGCCCTGCTCGTGCCGGGCCCACGCTGGCTGTACGTGGCCCTCTTCGCCGGCACCTGCGCCTTCATGCAGCTCGCCCTGCAGTACACGCGCTACGTCGCCGTCCTGAAGTGGCTGACGCTGAGCCTGTTCGCCTATCTCGGCGTGGTGATCCTGGCCCGCGTCTCCTGGTGGGACCTCGGCGTGGCCATCGCCCTGCCGCGCATCGACCTCGGCGGGGGCGGCCTCACGGCGCTGGTGGCGCTCTTCGGGACGACGATCAGCCCATACCTGTTCTTCTGGCAGGCGGCCGAGGAGGCCGAGGACCTACACGCCTTCCCGCGCCGGCGCGATCTCCTGCACGCGCCCGAGCAAGGCGGGCACGCCCTGCACAGGATCGAGGTCGACACGCTCGTTGGCATGACGTTCTCGAACGTGGTGGCGCTCGCCATCATGGTCACCACAGCGGCCGTCCTGCACGCGAACGGCGTCACCGACATCCAGACATCCGCCCAGGCCGCGGAGGCGCTCCGCCCCCTCGCCGGACCGTTCTCGGCGACCGTCTTCGCGCTCGGCATCATCGGCACCGGGCTGCTGGCGGTCCCGGTGCTCGCGGGCTCGGCGGCCTACGCGGCCGGGGAGGCCCGGCGCTGGCCGGTGGGCTTCGGCCGGCGCCTGCTGGAGGCGCGCGCCTTCTACGGCACGGTCGCGCTCGCGACCTTGGTCGGCATGGCCGTCAGCCTCGGCGCGGTCGATCCGATCCGGGCGCTCTACTGGAGCGCGGTCGTCAACGGGGTCATCGCGGTCCCGGTCATGGCCGTGATGATGCTGGCGGCGGCGCGGGCCGACGTCATGGGCGCCTTCGCGGTGCGCGGGTGGCTCAAGATGCTCGGCTGGGTCGCCACGGCCTGCATGTCGCTCGCGGTCCTCGCCATGCTGGCGACCGCTGCGCTTCCCTTGATCTAGCGCAACGCGGTCCGGCGGACCGTCTTCATCCTCGCCCCAGCAACCGGAAGCGGGAGTCGGGCGATGCAAAAGGAACGGGACACAAGGCCGGTCGTGCTGGTCGCGGAGCCCCAGGCGCTGCCGGGCATGTGGCTGGAGGACGTCCTCACCGACGCCGGCTGCGCGGTCAGCGGCCCCTACGGTACGTGCATGGAGGCGTCCGAGACCCTGGACGAGGCTCCGCCGGACTTCGCGGTGATCAGCACCGACCTGAACCGGGGGCCCGGCTTCCCGCTCGCCTGTGCCCTGCGCCGCCAGGGCATCCCTTTCGCGCTGATCGCGGGCAACGCGAGCGTGCCGCGCGCCTTCTCGGACGTGCCGACGTTCGACCGCCTGTTCGATGCGCGGGACGTTGTCGCCGCCGTGACCGGCCGCTGCCCGGCCCGGGTAGACCGACGAGCCTGCCCGATGGCCGCACGGATCGCGGCGGGCGAGGACGTTGCGCTGGATCAATGTCCCCCAGCCTGCCGGACCTAGCCTCCGTCGAGGCCAGCGACGGCCCAGCCCTTATCGAGGAGACGAGCGATGGGCGACAAGCAGATCCGCCAGAACATCATCGACGAGCTTGAGTTCGACCCTAGCATCGACGCCGCCCATGTCGGCGTCTCCGTGGAGAACGGCATCGCCACCCTGACCGGCCATGTCGGGAGCTACACGGAACGCGTCGCCGCCGAGAAGGCCGCCCAGAAGGTGCGTGGCGTGCGCGGGGTGGTCGAGGAGATCAAGGTGCGCTTCGGCGGCGAGACGCCGCCGCGCGACGAGGACTTGGCGCGCCGCGCCGTGCAGATGCTCGACTGGTCGGTGACCGTGCCGCGGAACGCCGTGCAGGTGAAGGTCCAGGATGGCTGGGTGACGCTGTCAGGCAAGCTGGGCTGGCAATACCAAAAGGAAGAGGCCTACCGGGCGATCCGGCGGCTCGCGGGTGTGGCGGGCATCGTGAACGCCATCGAGGTGGCGCCGAAGGCGAGCGTTCCCGACGTGCGCGCTAAGATCATGGCGGCGCTCAAGCGCAGCGCCGAGCTTGAGGCGGACGCGATCAAGGTGACGGTCAAGGACGGCAAGGTCGTCCTGGAGGGCAAAGTGAACGCCTGCCACGAGCGCCGGATCGCCGAGAACGCCGCATGGTCGGCCCCGGGCGTGCGCGCCGTCGAGGACCACCTCACGCTGGCCTGAGCGCGTCCCGGCCGGGCCGTGAGCTCCGTTCGACCGGTAGGCCCGGCCTGACCTCGTTACCAACCAGCCCGGAGACATCCATGTCCTACAAGAGCGTCATGGTGGCGGTCGACCTCGGCGAGCATGCGCGAGCGCGCGTCCGGCTGGCCGCGCACGTCGCCGACGATTTCCAGGCACGCCTGATCGGCGTCGCGGCGGAGATGCCGGCCTACGACGGGGCGCCTTCCGGCCCGATCCCGGGCGGCGGATACTGCATCGCTTCCGTCCAGGAGGACGTCCTGAACGACCTCCGGCTGGCGCACGAGACGTTCAAGGAGGCCGTCGGGGGGCGGAGCCGGATCGAGTGGCGCTCCGCCCTGGACTTCCCGTCGGCGTTCCTCGGGAGGCAGTCGGCAGCCGGCGACTTGCTGGTCACAGGACGTGGCGACGACGGCAGCCCGCTCATGTCCGTGGACCCTGGGGACGCCTTGATGCGGCTCGGCATGCCGATGCTGATCGTTCCGCCGGGGCTCGACCACCTCGAAGCCCGGCGGGTCGCGGTGGCGTGGAAGAACACCCGCGAGGCGCGTCGCGCCGTGCGTGACGCGTTGCCGTTCATGAAGCGAGCTTCCGGTGTCGTGCTCATCTCGGTCGACGACGGGAAGGAAACGGATGACGCGCGGGACGTCATCGGCCTGTTGCAGTCACACGACGTCCACGCCACGGCGGTCCATAGGCATACCTACGGTGCCTCGACCGCGGAGGCGTTGGTCGAGGCGGCATCCGAGCAAGCGGCGGACCTGATCGTCGCCGGTGGTTACGGGCATGGCCGGCTTCGGGAATGGGCCTTCGGAGGCGTCACCCGCGACCTGCTCGCCGGCTGCCCCGTCTGCTGCCTGATCAGCCACTGACGCTCGGAGGATGCCGAGAAGGCCTCGCACTGCAGGCAGGCTACGATGGCCGTCCGGCGGTCCGACGGCTCCAACGCGACAACCGCGCGAATGAAGGATGGGCATCAAGCCCGGGGACGGACCCACACGAGGCCTTTTCCAATCGGCGGATTTCGGGGGCCTGCTCAAGCTCGTGCCCCCTGCTTGAGTTCGCACCCAGGCCACCGGGACAGGGGCAGCATGTTTGAGAAAAGTTTGGGTGAGAGCGCCCCGATAGCTGCAATTGGCTGCCGTTTTATGAGCCCGAGCCAACGGCCACGCTCAAGAACCTATTCCCTTCGGCAGTCCAATAAACTCAACTGCGACAGATATTTAGCGCTTCTGATCGCCGCCCGTCGCTGAGACTGTATCCAGCCGTTTTTATATAGCGGGGATTCCGTACCGGAATAGCCAACTAATTGTAATCCCTTCGCTTTTGCTTAGGGTTTGGGCCGGAGTTTGAGGATCAACGTCCGGCAACCATCCGTTGCCTGCCGTTCCCTGCATTCCGACTCGGCCGGCCGCGGGTGGCAGTTCTTACCGAGGCAGGGGCGTCGGCCGACCGTCAGGCATCCGCTGACATCTTGTTCACCGTTCCTGGTGAAGATGGCAAGGCTCAGCGCGGGCCGAAGACATGATCGACCAGAGAACCCTCGACGAGGTCGCCGACCTGCTCGTCGAGAACGGGGTGCGCGTCACATACGACCACCTGCGTGCAGCGTTCGCCGAGCGCAGCGCCTTGGCCGGCGACGGTGCGAGCCATTCAGACCGGGACATCCAGCACCCCTTCGCCGCCTGGCGGCAACGTCGACGCTACCGACCCCATCTCGCGGCGCTCGACCTCGACGAGCGCACGGAGCGGGCGCTCGGGCGCTTCCTGACGCTGGCGCGCTCGGGAGACCCGTCGGGCTTCGCCCCCTCCGAGGACGAGCCGGCCACGCGCGCGCAGGTCGACCGCATGACCGGCCGGATCGAGGACGTGCTTGCGAGCCTCGCCGCCGAGAACGAGGCCCTGCGCTCGCAGGTCGACCGGCTTATCACCGCGATGGCAGCCATGTCCGCACCCGCCCCGACCGATAAACGACCGACGGGGCGCAAGGCGGGGATTGTGGCCTCTACCTCGCTGCATTTCTGGGACCGCCTCATGCGGGCCTTCGCCGACGAGATCCGCAAGCGCGGCCCGCTCACCGCCGCGGATCTCCATGCCACCATCACCCCGGATACGCATGACTTCGCGAGGCGGAATTTCGAGCGGATCACCCCCGGCGTCGTCACGGAGAAGCTGACGACCCGGAACACGCACAACAAATACATCCGTCCCACCGACGACGGGCGCTACGAGTTGATCAGGCGCTCCCCGAAACGGCGGGTCGCCGCCGACCTGCGACGGGACCCGCCCGGTAAGGGGTCGAGCCCTTCGCTACCGCCTACCGCACCGTAACGGTGGCCGCCGCGGCTACGCGGCCGTCGCGGCAGCCGGCTTCCTTCTGTTCCTCGGGGTGAGCGGTTGCGCCTCCTGGATGGGGCTGCCGTCGAGCGGCGGCAGGCGCACCTTGGCAATGGCGGCCTTGGCGGCCTCCATCTCGGGGCCCTCGCTGTACCGGCCCAGGATCAGCCCTGACCGCTCGGGGCCGACGATGGGCGCGATCAGGTCGCCGTCGACCGCGGCCCACTTCATCTTGGTGGTGAACCAGCGACGCCAAGAGCGGAAGTTTATGAGGCTGCGCCGCTTGCACTCGACCATGTCCGCGACGCCGAGGCTGCGACGACCTGCTGCTGATGGCCCATGCCGGGCCGAACCGGACCGCCCCGGGGGCGCCTCAATAGCATGCGGCATCACTGTTTGCTGTCGGGCCGGTCGATCCGGCGGTCGCGGCCTTCATTGACCCCGCGAACCGAACTGGCCGGAGGTTGGCGACACCCTGCCACGGGAGCCGCAGCGCCCAGGGATTGACCCCGCAGCCGCAGACTGTTCAGGTGGGGCGGTGTCACAGGGGCACGGCACAGCGCGGGCGACGCGCCCAGGGTCTTAGCGTTCAGGATCAGCGGCTTAGCGGCGAACGGGCTCCAACTCCCTCCGTCTCCGCCAGCACCGCTCAACTCGATCTAAGTCTCTGGAGTGACAGCGATTTTCCGCACGTCGAGTTTTGATTTCTCCCCGCGGAAACTGGCTCGGCCAACGGCCGAAGGAATGCCCACTCGGCGCGCCCGATCGTCACGACGGCGTGTGATTCGAGCTTGAGCGGAGGAACGACTGCTTCCTGGCTCGCTTGCGAAGAGCTCCGTCCGAAGAAATGTGATCGACCGAACCGTCGCATCCTGCTTCGGCAGCATTCTCTGCGAGACCTGACTGCCCGGGTCGCCAGATCGTCAGCGTAGGTACCGACTCCGAGAACCACGCCGCGCCGGTGCCGTCGTGCTGCCTGCGATCCGGAGGCGGGATGATGTCACCCGGCATGCGCGTCGGATTGCTCCGTCCGGGTGGCGTCCAGGCGGGTACGCCGGCTTCGGCACCGGCTGACATGGGCGTGGTCGCGTCCGAAGGAGCCGCACTGAACAGGAGCGCGCGCACGAGGGCGAAGGCACATCCCTAGCGGATCCCGCTCGCGCGGAGCGCCCTTCCCCACCGGGCAGTCGAGACTTGGCCGTCGCGTCGATCCGTGCACCCGCTGGGCACGCGTCAGGACCCTCCCGTGACCGTGACCGGCCGCGCGGAACGGCGCCCGGGCGAGAGCCGTTCCCGATCCCCGTGGCCGCCCTGGTCGCGAAGGCCTGGTCGCGAAGGCCTGGTCGCGAAGGCCTGGTCGCGAAGGAGAACCGCCAGGAGCAGCACCACCGACACGATCAAGGGCCTGGCCAATGAGGCCGTCGGCAACGTGAAGCAGGGCATCGGCAGCGCGACTGACAACGACAAGCTGAAGGCCGAGGGCATGGCGCAGGAACTGAAGGGCGAAGCCCAGAAGACGACCGGGAACGTCAAGGACG
The DNA here is from genome assembly GCF_040544715.1 of Methylobacterium sp. 1030. Lineage (NCBI taxonomy): Bacteria > Pseudomonadati > Pseudomonadota > Alphaproteobacteria > Hyphomicrobiales > Methylobacteriaceae > Methylobacterium > Methylobacterium sp. 1030. The sequence continues at coordinate 29,688 of NZ_JBEPKM010000028.1, forward strand.
GCGCCAAGCACGTCGCCGACAAGGTCACCGGCAAAGTTTGATCCGGCCGCCCGGGGCGGTTCCACGCTCCGGGCATCCCGAGGTCACGGCAACGCGTCGAAGGAAAGGATCGTGGATCCTGGCATAGGCCGGTCCTGCAACGCCCGCGCGCCGTGCCGCGTTGATCTGCGAAGACAATATCCGAACCGCAGCCGGACCCTTGCCTGCGCGCAGCATCGTGGGCCCATGGACCAGTTGAACGCGTCGCAACCGACGCCGGAGATCGACCTCTCGTCCTGCGACCGCGAGCCCATCCACATCCTCGGCGCGGTGCAGGGGTTCGGCTTCCTCATCGGGGTCTCCCCGGACTGGATCGTCACCCGCGCCTCGGACAACATCGCGACCTGGCTCGGCCAGGGTGCGGCGGCACTTCTCGGCCTGCCCCTCGATGCCGTCCTCGACCGCGAGGCTATCCACACCCTGCGCGGGCACCTGCAGACCCTGCGCGGGCCGGACGCCGTCGACCGGGTCTTCGGCCTCCGGCTCGTGCCGGGCGGCGAGCCGTTCGACGTGGCCCTCCACCGGTCCGGGGACACCATCGTCATCGAGGCCGAGCCGAGCGCCACCGAACACCTCAGCGCCGGCAACCTCGTGCGCAGCATGGTCACCCGTCTCCAGCAGACCGTGGGGTTCGACCCCCTCTGCCGCGAGGCCGCCCGCCAGATGCGGGCGCTGACCGGGTTCGACCGGGTTATGGTCTACCGCTTCGCCGCGGACCATTCGGGCGAGGTCATCGCCGAGGCGGCCCGGTCCGGCCTCGCTCCCTACCTGGGGCTGCACTACCCGGCCTCCGACATCCCCAAACAGGCCCGCGCCCTCTACGCGCGCAACTGGCTGCGCATCATCGCCGACGTCGACGACACCGGCGCCGCCGTGCTGCCCCCGCGCGATCCGGCCGGCCAGCCCCTCGACCTGTCGCTGTCGACCCTGCGGACGGTCTCGCCGATCCACCTCGAATACCTGCGCAACATGGGCGTGGCGGCCTCGCTGTCCGTGTCCATCCTGCGCGACGGTCGCCTGTGGGGCCTGTTCGCCTGCCACCACACCGAGCCGCGCCACATCTCCCTCGAGCGCCGGACCGGCGCCGAGTTGTTCGGCCAGATGTTCTCCTGGCTGCTGGAGGCCCGCGAGCGGCAGGCCGACGCCGAGCGCGAGGTCCGTTCGCGCGAGTTGCACAACCGCCTGCTGGGCGCGCTGGCCACCGGCGGCACCAACCTGGAAAGCCTCTCCGACTTCCTCGACGACCTGGCGGCGATCCTGCCCTGCGACGGCATCGGCCTGTGGGTGAACGGCGAGATCACGCTCCAGGGCTCGACCCCGACCGCGGAGGAGTTCGCCGGCCTGGTGCGCTTCCTCAACCGCACGGCCGCGAGCAAGGCCTACGCGACCGACGAGATCGGGCGCGTCCACGAACCGGGCCGCGACTTCACCGAGCGGGCGGCCGGCATGCTCGCCATCCCGGTGTCGCGCACGCCCCGGGATTTTCTGGTCTACTTCCGGCGCGAGGTCTCGCGGACCGTAACCTGGGCGGGCAACCCGGTGAAGCCCGCGACCCCGGGGCCGAACGGCGTCCGCCTGACCCCGCGCAAGAGCTTCGAGGCGTGGCGCGAGACCGTGCACGGGCGCTCGCTCCCCTGGGCCGAGGTCGAGATGCGGACCGCCGAGGCCCTGCGCATCACCCTGCTCGAGGTGATCCTGCGCCTCACCGACTCCGCCGAGAAGGAGCGCAAGGTCGCGCAGGAGCGTCAGGAACTCCTCATCGCCGAGCTCAACCACCGGGTCCGCAACATCCTGAACCTGATCCGCGGGGTGGTGACCCAGAGCCGGCCGGCGGACGGGGCGGACAGCGCCTTCGCGAACACGGTCGGCGACCGCATCCAAGCGCTCGCCCGGGCGCACGACCAGATCACCTCGAGCAACTGGGGACCGGGATCCCTGCGCGACCTCGTCATGCTGGAGGCCGGCGCCTACCTCGGACCCAAGGCCGGCCGGGTCGTGCTCGACGGCGCCGACGTCCTGCTGGAACCGCAGGCGTTCTCGACCGTCGCCCTGGTCGTCCACGAGATGATGACGAACTCGGCCAAGTACGGCGCGCTCTGCGACAGCCTCGGGCGGGTCGACCTGCGCTGGGAGCGGGACGCCCTCGACCACTTGGTGATCCGATGGCGCGAGACCGGCGGCCCGGCCGTGCGGGCGCCCACCCGGCGCGGCTTCGGCACGACCATCATCGAGCGGTCGATCCCGTACGAGCTCAAGGGCGAGGCGGAGGTGCGCTACGAACTGGCGGGCGTCGAGGCGCGCTTCACCATCCCCCCGGCCTTCGTCCAGAACGCCTCACGCGCCGCGCCGAAGGCTGTCAGGGCGGTTCACGCCGAGGCGCTGCGCGGTCTCGCGGGGTCCGTGCTGGTCGTCGAGGACAACATGATCATCGCCCTGGAGGCCGAGGAGTTGCTCACGTCGCTCGGCGCCACGAACGTGGACATGGCGTCGTCGACGCGCGAGGCGCTCCGCCTGATCGACGCGGCGCCGCCGGCCCGGGCCCTGCTCGACGTCAACCTGGGCTCCGAGACCAGCATCGCCGTCGCGCGCAGGCTGTTCGAACTGGGCATCCCCTACGCGTTCGCCACCGGCTACGGCGACGGCTTCCGCATTCCGGAAGACCTCGCCGCCGTGCCGGTGGTGAAGAAGCCCTACGGGGCGGAGGACCTCCTGCGCGCCTTCCCGGCTTGAGCCCGCGAGCCGGTGCTTGACGGGTCGGTGGTCAGGGTTACCGGTGGTTGGGGCGATGTCGGGCGCGGCGCCTGGCCCGGTGGGATGTTCCGCCACGAAACGCGCGGAGGTCGCGCGGTCCTCAGCGCGCCTCAGCTTGCCGAGGAAGCCCTCGGACTCACGGAGACGGGTTTCACGATCGCGACGCGGTGCCTCGATGCGGCGGATCTCGCCGTCGCGCCACGCGTCGAAGGCGGTGGTGCCGCTGGCCCGAAGGCGGGGTGAACGACGGCGGTGCGCGGGTCACGGCGCCGGGCCCGACAGGTCGCGGGCGGCATTCGAGACCCGGCAGGCCGGAACGGTCGCGCGCGTCGCGGGCTTCGGGCGGGTCGGCGCCGCGGTCGCCGGGCCGGAGCGCCTCTACCGGCGGTCACGCTCATTCGGGGTGGGGTCACCTCGGTTCGGTGCCGCGCCGCTCTAGGTTGGCTGAAAGGGGAGCGGACCGCATGGAGCAGGACATCGGCGAGGGGGAGCGGCCGCCCGCTTCGCGACGGCCATCCGTCTCCAGGTCCCTGGACCTCCTCAACCTCCTGCTCATCGATGTGAACGGGGCGATCAAGCCCTACCTCAACGTCTACCTCTACGTGCACCGCGGTTGGAATGATGCCTCGGTCGGGCTGGTCAGCACGGTGTCGGGCATCGTCGGCATCGTGGTGCAGACGCCCATCGGGACCGCCATCGACGCGGTGCGCGACAAGCGCGTGATCCTGCTCGGCGCCCTGGTCGCGCTCTCGCTGGCCACGCTCCTCGTCGCGCTCTTCCCGTACTTCTGGCCCGTGCTCGCGGCCTCCTGCGTGCTGGCCGCCGTCGGGGGCATGCTGAGCCCGGCCATCGCGACGCTCACGCTCGGCCTGTTCCCATCCGACCGGATCGCCGGGCGCTTCGGCCGCAACGCCGCCCTGGAGCGGACCGGGAACGTCGCCATCGCCGTGCTGATCGGGCTCGTCGGCTGGCTGTTCCCGGACCGCGCGGTGTTCCTCTTGGTCCCGGCCTGCGCCATCGTCTCGGCCGCGGCACTCTACTCCATCCCGCGCGATGCCATCGACGCGCGCCGGGCTCGCGGCGGCGGCGAGGGGGAGCAAGCCCCGGCCCGGTGGCGGACCCTGCTGACCTGCCGGCCGCTCATGGTCTTCGCGGCCTGCGTAGGGCTTTTCCATTTCGCCAACGCGCCGCTGCTGACCCTCGTCGCCCAGGAGATCGGGCAGGCGCGCCCGGACTGGTCGTCCGTCATCGTCTCCGTCTGCATCGTCGGCGCGCAGGGGGTGATGGTGCCGATGGGGCTCATCGTCGGCCGCCGGGCCGAGCGCTGGGGCCGCAAGCCCTTGCTCGTGATCGGCTTCGCCGCGCTGCCCGTGCGCGCCTTGCTCTATCTCGTCTGGCGCGACCCGTACTGGCTGATCGCGGTCCAGTGCCTCGACGGCGTCGGTGCCGGCCTGCTCAGCGCGGTGAAGCCGCTGGTCATAGCCGACATCACCCGAGGAACCGGCCGCTACAACGCCGCCCACGGCCTGATCGGGACCGTGCAGGGCGCCGGCGCTTCGCTGTCGTTCGTGATCGCCGGAACCTTGGTCCAGCAGGCGGGGTTCGATGCCGCCTATCTCGCGTGCGCCGCCGTCGCGGCGGTCGCGCTCGGGGTGCTCGTGACGCTGCTGCCCGAGACAATCCCGGAGTAGCCCCGGAGAAGCCTCGGGGCGGCCCGGCGGCGTGGCTGCGAGCGGTGAGACCTGGCACGGCTTGAGGAGGGGTGGTGAAAGATCGGATTTCCGGCCGGGGTGGCCGGCGGCTCACCGCGACGCTGGCCGTGCTCCTCTCCCTTGCCCTGCCCGTCACCGCCGCGACGCTCCACAGCACCTACGTCGACCCGGCGGCGATGGCGCTGCAGCGCGTCCTGCCGCCCCCGCCCGAAGCCGGCTCGGAATCGGCCAAGGCGGACATGCAGGCCGTGGAGGCCGCGGTCCGCGCCCGCACGCCCGACGACGAGCGGCGCATCACCGCGAACCTGCCGTGCACCCTCGACCGCTTCACCGGTGTGCTCGGCCCGGCCTTCACGGCGGAGACGATGCCGGACACCGCGGCGCTGATCGAGAGTGTGTTCCAGGACGGGGAACTCGCCGTGCTGGCGGCGAAGGCCGCCATCGCGCGGCCGCGGCCCTACACGGTGAAGCCGGACCTCGCCACGTTCGGACATCGCTCCGACAGCACGTCCTACCCGAGCGGCCACGCCACGTTCGGGTATCTCGCGGCCACGGTGCTGTCGCGCCTCGTGCCCGAGAAGCGCCAGGCGCTGTTCGCTTTCGCCGGGACCTACGGGGAGAACCGGGTGATCGCCGGCACCCATTTCCCGTCCGACCTCGAAGCCGGCAAAATCGCCGCGGCCGTCATCGCCGAGGCGCTGTTCCACGACCCGCGCTTCGAACGCGATCTCGCCCGGGCGGCTTCTGAAGTCGCGGCCCAGGGCGGCGCCTCCGGTCGGTGAGGCGAAGGCTCCTGACGCAGGATCACGAAGGCGGGAGGCGGGTTGCGGGGCGAACCCGCCTGTCTGACCGCGATCCCAGGCAATCCTGGGCACCCGCGCACGGGCCCTTGCCGCACCCGACCCAGCCCCGGAGATGGGCCGCCCGACATCCGAGCCCCGAACGACAGGAGACCGCCGGCATGTCTCACGTCACCGAGGAGATGGCCGCTGATGGGCACTTCATGGTCAAGGTCGCCGGTCGTGCCGTCACGGAGACCTGCGAGAAGCGACAGGCCAGGAAGCTCGTCCGCGCGATGCGCATCTGTCGGGCGGCCTCGTCACGCTGTTCGGCGGAAGACGAGGCTCGCCGCTGCGATGGCTAAGCCCAGCCGAGCTCTCTCACGGCCCGGGCGTCGTTCCAGATCTTCGTCAATCCGATGATGCGGTCCCCCTCGAACTGCATGACATACACGTAGTCGGTCGACGTGGATTTGCCCGTGGGCGGGCAGGGTCCGCCCTCGCCAGTGTGAGTCCCGTGGAAGACCCCGTAGGCCATCACGTTCCGGCGCTCCTCGTCGGTCGCGAAGGATCGCACCTCGTACCGACCGTCGGGGATGAAGGTCAGGAGCCCCTTCATCCACTCCGTGTAGTCCCGCAGGGAGGTCACGCCGGCCAGGGCATCGGCCTGGGCGGAGAAGGTCGCATGCGGGGCACAGTAGCGCGCGCACGCCTCCCAGCCTCCGCCGGTCTCGCAGGCATCGAAGAAGGCCTTTGCTACCGTCGTGATGTCGCCCATGCCTGGATCGCCCTTTTCCATTGCCGGAAGCGCCGATTGTAGCGGACGCCGTCCGCGCAAGCACCCTCTGCGAGGGTCTGCGCGGACGGTCATGCGGCTGGCGCCGCTTCCGACCGTATCGCGACGATCAGGAAGGCGCCTCGTTCGAGGCAGCCGCGCCATGCCCCCCGCTCCCGTGCGGGAGCGGGTTGGGGCAAGACGCTTCGAGGTCGAACGCGCCATGTCTGTGACCGTTCTCGTGTGAAGCCGGGGGAGGCGGTGGGCCGGACGCGCCGAGGCGCGCGGCCCGGCTTCTCGAAAACGGCGTCCCGACTTCGGCCGTCCCCCGGCCGAGCGCTCGAGCGCTCTCCGCCGAAGTGGATACCGGTTCGGCGTAAGAGAGCGCGTCAAGACAAAGGTTTAGAGCCGTGCCCGATTGCAACGCGATCGGGCACGGCTCTAGCCGAGCCTCCGGCCGATCGCCTCGGCGAGCATGATCGTGGTCACATTCGTCGGCGCCGAGACGATGTCGGGCATGATCGAGGCATCGACGACGTTCAGGCCGTCCACCCCGCGCACCGCCCCGCTCCCATCGACCACTGCCCACGGGTCGTCGCGGCCGCCCATCGGGACGGAGGAGGTCGGGTGGGCGTAGCCGTCGACTGCCGAGAGCACGGCTCGCCGCAGCGCGTCGTCGTCACGGACATCGGGACCGGGATACAGCTCCGCCGCGACCACGTCGCTGAACGGGGCCGTCCGGCCGATGCGCCGCGACAGGCGCACCGCTTCCAACATGCGCCTCAGGTCGGCCGGGTCCTCGAAGAAGTTGTAGCGGATGAGCGGCATGGCGCGGGGGTCGCGGCTCGTCAGCCGAACCGAGCCGACGGACCTCGGCAGCGTGACCGAGCAGGCCAGTACGATGGCCCCGCCGGTCGGGCTCTGCGCCGGATCGAAGATGTGCGTCCCCGAGATGTGAAGGTCCAACTCGTCCGGGGCGGCCTCACGCGACCGCGTCCAGATGATCGCGCCCGCGACCGGGTCCATCGCCCGCACCTCCCGCTTGAGCGCGTAGACGTTGTAGTAGAACGGATGCTCCTTGAGCCGCTCGCCGACCGGCGCGTCCTGCAGCACGGGAATGTCGAGGTCGCGCAGGTGCGCCGCCGGCCCGATGCCCGACCGCATCAGGATGGCGGGGCTGCCGAATGCCCCGGCCGAGAGGATCACCCGTCCGGCCTCCACCGTCGCGCCGCCCAGAAGCCGGAGGCCGCGCGCCCGCCGGCCGTCGAACAGCACGGCGTCGACCTCGGCGCCCCCGACGATGGCGAGGTTCGGTCGGCGCCGAACGTCCTCAGTCAGGTAGGCCATGCCCGTGTTGACGCGTCGGCCCTCGACCACGTTCAGCGGGTAGGGCGAGACGCCGTGCTGCTCCGCGCCGTTGAAGTCGGCGATGCGGGACAGGCCGGCCGCCTCCGCGGCCAGCACGAAGGCGCGCATGGAGGGGGTGATCTCCTCCATCGTGCGCTGGCGGATCGGGAAGGGCCCGGAGCGCCCGCGCCGAGCGTCGTCGCCGGCCGGCGTGTTCTCCAGTGCCCTGAAGACCGGGAGCACCTCGTCCCACGACCAGCCGTCGAGACCGCGCGCGGTCCAGCGGGCGAAATCGGACGGCCGCGCCCGCATGGCGACCGCGGCGTTCACGCCGGAGCTGCCGCCGAGCACCTTGCCGCGGATCGCGCGCACGTCGTGGCCGAGGCCGGAGCGGTCCTGGGTGTGGTAGCCCCAGTCGTGCGCCGCGTCGCCGCCGACCCAGTTCGCGTTCGCGATGACGTCCGGATACGCCCCCGGCGCGTAGGCCGGTCCGGCCTCCAGCAGAAGAACCGTCCGGTTCGGATTCTCGCTGAGCCGGCGCGCGAGCACGGCGCCCGCGGAGCCTCCGCCGGCGATGACGACGTCGAAGGCCTGATCCGGGATGGGGGCGCGGGTGGGCATGGCGGACATGTCCTCTTCGAGAGCGGCGATGGTCAGGATGCGGAGGCGCGGCGCAGGAAGGCGGCGGCTCGGTCGAGGGCCCGGCGGCTGCTGTCGAGGTGGGCGATGTCGAGCTGGAAGACGTGATGCAGGCCCTCCCAGACCTCCAGCCACACCGCGACGCCAGCCTGTTCGGCGCGCCGGGCGTAGCGCGTCGCGTCGTCGATGAGGCGCTCGTCGGTGCCGACTTGGATCAGGAGCGGGGGCAATCCGCGCAGGTCGCCGAGGAGCGGTGAAGCCAGCGGGTGGCGGACATCGCGCGCGCCGGCATACTTGCGCGCGCAGTCCTGCAGGTACGCACGGCCGATGAGCGGGTCCTGCACCGAAGGATCGTTCATGGAGGGGCCGGACAGCGTCAGGTCGGTCCAGGGCGAGAAGACGACGCCGGCCACCGGCGCAGGGCCGCGCGCGCGCAGGGCGAGGCTCGCCAGGGTGACGAGGCTCAGCCCGCCCCCGGCCGAGTCCCCGACGACGGCGATCCGGTCGTAGCCTTGGCCGATCAACCAATCCCAGGCAGCCAGCGCCGCCTCCGGGGCAGCGGGCAGCGTCGCCTCCGGCGCCAGAGGATAGTCGATGGCGAGCGCGGCGACGCCGGCCCGGCTCGCGATCTGGCTGACGAAGCCGCGATAGGCCGCGGCCGTGCCCTGGACGTAGCCGCCGCCGTGCAGGAAGAGGATCGCCTGGCCGGGCGCGGCATCCGCGGGGCGCACCCACCAGCCGCGGATGCCGGCCTCGTCCACGGGGTCGAACGCGACGCCGTCCGCGCGCGGGCTGCCGGCTATGAAGGTGTCGTAGACGGCCCGCGGCTCTCCCGTCGCGTTGCCCCAGAAGCGCGCGAACAGGTCCCGCAGGGCGTCCTCGCGCCGCCGTTCATCGTCGGCGAGCGGAATGGTGATCGTCCCTGGCGCCGGATCGGGGCCGAAGGTGTCGTCGCGCATCGCAGTTCCCGCTGGTGCATCGGCCCGACCGCCGCCGGGCAAGGCTCCGCCGTCCGCGCGTCGCTCGGCGCCGCGCGGGGTTCGTGTGTCGGACGATCGGATCTCAGGCCGGGATGCGGCCGAACGCGCCCCGGGCGTAGCCGGCGAGCGCGCGCTCGACGTCGGCGACCGTGGACATCACCAGCGGACCGCGCTTGACGAAGGGCTCGCGGATCGGCCGCCCGGCCATCAGCACGACATGCGCAGCCTCGGCGGCTTCGAGGATGATCTCCGCGGCGGAACCGGCGCCCACCGCTAGGGCGCCGCCCTCCGGCAGGAGGCGCTCCTCCTCACGGCAGCGGACGGACACGCGCCCCGACACGGCGTAGATCCAGGCTTGCCGCCCCTCGGGCAGGGCGTGGGCGAAGGCGCCGCCCGGCTGTAGGAAGCCGTCGAGCAGTGTCATCTCCTCCGGGGTGCCACCCGCGCCAACAACGTCGCCGCTCTGCCCCAGGACGACGCGGACGCGATGGCCGCGGCCTTCGAGGACCGGGATGTCGGCCGCGCGAACGTGCAGCGCGCGCGCCGGCTGCGCCTTGAGGCGCGCGGGCAGATTGACGAAGACCTGCAGGGCGTGGACCCGTGCCCCTTCGGCCGGCCTCTCCTCGTGCGCGGCGCCCGACGCCGCCGCGAGCCAGTAGAGGTCGCCCGGCTCGAGGGCGACGTCTCGGCCCAGCGTGTCCCGGTTGAGGAAGTGGCCGGTCGCGTCCTCGAACATGACGGTCACGGCCGAGATGCCGGCATGGAGGTGCGGCTCGAAGGTCGGCCCGGTCATGACGAAGTGGTCGACCATCAGGAGCGGGTCCATGCGCCCGTCGAAGGCTTCCTCGGAGAAGTGCGCCGCGGAGAAGTTCGAGCCGATGCGGTGGGGCGCTCCGAGAACGGTCTCGCCGAGCCTCGGGTGGAGCGCGTCGGCCCCGTGGATGGTCTCGAGAGCTGTCATGTCCTGCCTCGCTGCGTGGATGTGCCGATGGTGTTGCGACAAACGCTGGCCGAGAAGGCAGCCATTTTCGGACCTATCGTCCGATCGTTTGGACGCCGGGATCCGGCATCCGGTGGCGCTCGCGGCGGATGGGGACCGGCCCCGGCTCCGCACCCCCTCGACCGACCCCGCCGAGATCGCCCGCGCCTAGAGCAGCACGGCCTTCGGAAACTCCGCCGCGAGGTGGTCGAGGAAGGCCCGCACGGACGGAAGCAGGCCTTGGCGGTAGGGAATGAGGGCCGTCAGGGTGGAGTCGCCCGCGACCCAGTCGGGCAGAACGCGCCGCAGGGCACCCGAGCGGACGGCCTGACGACAGATGTAGCTCGGCAGAGCGACCACGCCGATGCCGCGGATGGCGGCCTGCTGCAGCCCGACCATGTCATCGCCCATCAGCCGCGGGCTCAACGGCAGTACCGCCTCGTCCCCGGCGCGGCTCGCGTGCCGCAGCCGCCAGACCGGCGCGACCCCGGTCCGCATCATGAACAGGGACGGATGGTCCCGAAGGGCGTCCGGATTGTCCGGAGCGCCGTTCTCGTCGAGGTATGCCGATCCCGCGAACAGGAACCAGGGCGCCGGCGCCAGGGTACGCTGGACGAGGTTCGAGTCCGGCAGCGGGTCCGTATGGGCCCGCACGGCGATGTCGAAGTTCTCGCCGACGATGTCGACGGTGCGGTCCGCGCCGTGGGCCACGACATTCACCTTCGGGTGGCGGACGAGGAAGTCCGCGATGATGTCCGCCAGGGCGAACTGCATGGTCGCGATGCCGGCCGTGCACCGCACCGTGCCGGTCGGCTCCGTCAGGCGCTGGCGGATCGTCGTCTCCGCCAGCTCCGCCTCTCTGAGCATCGCGACCGCGTGGCGGTAGAAGTCCTCCCCCGCATCCGTCATGCCGAACCGGCGCGAGGTCCGGTTCAACAGCCGGACGCCGAGGGCGGCCTCCAGCTGCTGGAGGCGGTGGCTCAAAGTGGATTTCGGCACGCGCAGCGTCCGCCCGGCGGCCGTGAAGCCGCCGCGATCGACGACCTGCACGAAGTAGAAGAAGTCGTTCAGGTCGAGCACGCCGCCCCCTTATCGTCCAAACCTATGGACGCTGGGTTCGGATTGTTGCGGCTTCTGGGCCGCCGGTCCAGCCGATAGCACTTGCTCGTCGCCGGCCCCGACGGGGCTTGAGCAGGAGGATACGATGACCGCTCGCGCCTACGAACCGCTCACCGCCGAGAACGCAGCCCTCGTCCTCGTCGACCATCAGGTCGGCCTGATGACGGGCGTGCGGGACTATTCGACGGGCGAGCTCAAGCACAACGTGATCGCCCTGGCGAAGGCCGCCACGGCGCTCGGCCTGCCCATCGTGGTCACCACGACGGCGCGCGACAGCCTATGGGGTCCGACCTTCCCCGAGTTGGTCGCGGCGTTGCCCGGAAACGAGATCATCGACCGCTCGTCGGTGAACGCCTACGACGACGCGCGCGTCGCCCGGGCCATCGAGGCCACGGGCCGCGAGAAGCTGATCTTCGCCGGCATCTCGCTGGAGGTCTGCGCGGCTTTCCCGGCCATGACAGCCGTCGCCCGCGGCCTCGACGCCTACGTGGCTGTCGACGCCTCCGGGACGTTCAGCGAGACCAAGCGCCAGGCCGGCCTTCTCCGTATGGCGCAGGCGGGCGTGGTCCTGTCCGACTACGCGACGCTGATGGTCGAGATCCTGAAGGACAACGCCCGCCCGGAGGCGGGCCCGGTCTACGCGGCCTTGGACATGCCCTGGGCGACCTTGGTCGGCCAGGTCGCCGCCTCCTTCGGCAGAGTGCACGGCGGAGCGAATGCTTGACCGTTCACGACACGTGTCAGTTTGCGGCCTGTCCCACAGCGGTCGCGCCAGCGGTGTCTGCCGGCCCCTGCTCGACGCAACAATCGAAGCAACACGCGCGTAAGGCCGAGCTCTTAAATCCTTCATTAACCAAAGGCCCGAACGGCCACGAGGGGGAACCGACATGACCACCATCATCGCACGACTGCTGATCGTCATCAGCGTGATCGGCGCCATCGCCTGCGCGCCGATGCTGACGCCCGCATCCGCAGCCGGTCTCCTCGCGCAGACGAGGTGAGCCGTCATGGGCATGCAGTCCGTCATCCTGCTGGTCATCGCCGGCAACTTCGCCTGCGCCTTCCTCATCCCGTATCTGGCGATGACCGGAGCCTGAAGGCGTCTCCTCGGTAGATCTCTCACCCTACGGAGCCGATCATGAGTATCTCGAAGACCGCTTGCCTCACCGCTGTCCTCGGCCTCGTCTCCAACATGGCCTTTGCCCAGCCACAGGCGAGCCAGGAGAACCTGAAGCGCCACTGCATAGGAGATTACCTGGAACATTGCGGCCAGTTCTCGCCCGACGGCGGGGAAGTCCAGGCCTGCTTCCGCGAGAGAGCCGGCCTCCTGACACCGAATTGCTCGATGGCCATCGCCGCTTACCAAGAGGAGCAGAAGGCCGCGAATCCGATCCGGAAGGTCCGCGCCGCACGGTGAAGTCATCCCTTCGCGTCTTCGATAAGGTCAGCCGAGCCGGCATCTGCGAAATCCGGCGCGGCACGGAATTCGCCCGTGTCTACCGTCGCCTGCCCTGACCGGGATGCGACCCGCCGCAGGGTATCAACCTTACCGCGCCCGACAGCCCTCGGCGAATGGGGGTTGGATGACTGGTACCGCAAGCCAGCGCACGCGGTGCGCGTTCGCCGCGCACAGTCGAAGCGCGATGCGAAATCTCCTGCGCCGGATCGTGGCGGAGTCCGCCGCTTCTCGAGATTGGGCGCGAATGGAAGCCGAGGTCGGCTTTCCCGCACTTGATGCCCAGAAGCGGATAGGCGGGAGATCACCCCGAACTGCCGTTCCGGGAGCGACCCGAACCGGTCACTCAGGTCACGAGAATGACGGCCGGGACGCGGACGCGCCCGGTTGCTTGTCTCGGCTGTGCGCCTGCCGGTAGTCACGCGGGCTCATGCCGTAGCGATCCTTGAAGCGGCGCGCGAAATGCGCCTGGCTGCTGAAACCGCAGCCGTAAGCCAGCATGCCGATCGACAGGTGGGCGCAGGCCGGATCATTCAGGCGCTTGGCTGCCGCCTCCAGGCGGCGTCCCCAGATGTAGTCGGAGATGTGCCGGCCGCGCTCGTGGAACAGTTCCTGGAGCCGGCGCAGCGACACGCCCATCGCGGCGGCGAGTTGCGGCGGATCCAGGTTCGGGTCGCTCAGGTTCGCCTCGACATAGGCCTTGGCGCGCTGGACCGTGACGTTGCCGTGAACGGAACGGGGTACCTCCTGCGCCATCCGTTCGGCGAGGCTCGCTATGATCAGGTCCGTTCCGATCGCCGCCATGCGCACGGCCGCGTCGGGCGTGAGCTGATCGCCCATGCGCACCAGCTCCTGGAGGAAGGTGTTTGCCAGGGTCGTGGAGGCGAGGTCCGCGCCGACCGTGAGTGCACAGTACAGCCGGGACGGACCCAGCATGGCCTCGAAGCGCTCGCGCGGCAGATCGATGACGAGGGAGATGCCCGTGTCGGCCTCGCAGACGGCCGGGCGTGCGTCGATAACGACGAAGTCGCCCGTCCGGAATACAGCCTCCCGATCGCCTTGCTGGATGGCGTCCTGGCCGGAGAGCTTCATGGACGCGTAGAGGCGGTCGGGCTGCCCATAGCGCCGGATCGCGTCGGGGGTCGCTTCAGTCCGCATGGCGGTGTGTGCCATCTTGGAGATCGGCACAGGCCCGATGCTGGTGACATCCAGCCTGCCCTGAAACGGAACCCCGTGAAGGGGTTGCTGGTCGATCGGGATCAATCGCTCGCAGATCGTCTCGCGCCAGCGCCGGAACGCGTCCTTGGGGTGAATTCCCTCTGTCGAGAAGAACGGTTGCATGCGTAGCCTCGGCACGCTGCGCGCCGTCCCGAAGCGCAGACTGCGGATCCGCAGGGTTATTGTATATAATCTATCATCTCAAGACCGCGGTGCCGGGTGCTTCGCGGCGGTTCTGTCCGCGTCTCAACCCATGCCGTCGGTAAGCGCACCGGCAGGAAACCGCCCCGAGCCGCCACTCCGATCGCACCCAAGCCTGACACGGGACCACCCCGCGGGGGCCGGTCACCGTCTCGGAATCCCTCCGTCCCCGCCAGCGTTGTCGGAGCCGCCGCAACGGCCGCGCTCTTCCCGACGCCTCGATCGTCCAGACGACACGAGGTCACCGCCGGGCGACGAGGTCCGCGGCGCGCCGCCACCCGAGCGTCCGGCCGATTCGCGCTCGAACCCTGGGTCCGAGCGTGCCGGATCGCGAGCAGCTGGTCGTCGCGCGCCGGCCTACGATCCGCGCAGGTAGCTCAGTGGCCGACCGGTATCCGGATGCGGCATGACGCCCATCGGGATGTCGTACACGGCGCGCAGCGTGTCGGGGTTCATCAGCGTGCCGGGCGGCCCGTCCGCGATGAGGCGTCCCGAGTGCAGCGCCAGGATGCGGTCGCAGACGCGCGCCGCCATGTTCACGTCGTGCAGGACCACCACGACGCCGAGCCCGTCACGATGGGCCAGATCGCGCACGAGGGCGAGGATCTCGACGGCGTGGGCGACGTCGAGGGCCGAGATCGGCTCGTCGAGCAGCAGGCAGGCGGGCTCCTGCGCGATCATCATCGCGAGCCAGACGCGCTGCCGCTCACCGCCCGAGAGCGTGTCGACGAAGCGGTCCGCGAAGGCGGCGACGCCGGTGGCGGTGAGCGCCCGCCGGACCGCCTCGCGATCCCGGTCGGCGACGCGGCCGAGGGCGCCGTGCCAGGGATAGCGCCCCAGCGCCACGAGCTCGCGCACGGTCATGCCCGGGACCGGCGGGAGCGCCTGCGGCAGGTAGGCGACCTCGCGCGCGAAGGCGCGGTCCTCCCAGGCACTGAGGGCGCGATCCGCGAACGCGATCCGGCCGGCGGTCGGCGCCTGCTGGCGGCCCAGCAGCTTGATCAGGGTCGACTTGCCGGACCCGTTATGGCCGATCAGGCCCACCACCTGCCGCGGCTGGATCACGAGGTCGAGGGGATGCAGCAGGGTGCGTTCGGGGAGACCGAAGCTCGCGCCCTGCAGGGTGAAGAGCGGGGGGGCGCCCGCGGCTTCCGCCGTCGGCGCGCCCCGCGGCCGCGCGACGACCGGCGCATCGGGACCGTTCATGCGGGCCTCCTCGGGCCGTCCGTTCCCGCCGGACCCGCTTCGGGGCGTGCCGGCAGGGGGCAGGCGCCGCAGAGGCTCTGGTCGGGGATGAGGTAGCGCAGGCAGCAGACCTTCCGCACCCGACGCGGCGGCGCGCCCGCCGGCGCGTCCCCCGCCTCCGGGACGTAGCGGATCGGCGCGAACAGCGGGTTGGGCGCGCCGGACCGGCGGCGGCTCGTCAGGACGCTCGCGGCGGCCGCGTGCCCGGTCCGGCCCGCCTGCGGGAGCCCCTCGGTGCGGCGCACCACGAACTCGAAGATGTTGCCGGCATTGCTCCACAGCACGCGCGGCGCCACGCCCGAGACCGCCGCCAGGGCACCGACCAGGGGCGCCAGGTGCGCGTCGATCAGCGCGCCGAAGCGATCCGCCGGCGCCCGCGCCCCGGTATGCCCGCCGGGCCCGTCGCTCCCCGCGGCGGGGTCGCGCAGCTTGAGCGCCCGCGTCAGCCCGCCGTCGTCCGGGACGATCTCGACGGCGTCGAGGGCCACGGGCAGGACGAGGTCGAGCACGATGTTGGCGGCGAGCGCGGGCACCACCAGCATCGAGAAGTGCTGCTTCGCCCAGATCGACGCGACGGCGCGGGGCTCCGGCGCCGCGAAGGTGCGGGCGAACCGGTCGAGCTGGTCGGTCAGGACGCGCGGATCGAGCAGGTCGGCGCCCCTCACGGAGGGGCGCGGATCCTCCGCGGACACGATCCGATCCCGGTAGCCCTCGAGGGGGCCGACGAACAGGGCGTTCAGCGGGGAGAGAATCATCGGCGCAGCATCAGCCAGACGAAATAGGCGCCCCCGAGAACCGTCGCGACGAGGCCGGCGGGCAACTGCCACGGGAAGGCCGCGACGCGCCCGAGCCAGTCGGCCAGCACCATGATCAGGCCGCCGGCGAGCGTCGCCGCCACCAGCTGCTCGGCGGCCCGGCTGAAGCCCAGGCTGCGGGCGAGGTGCGGCCCCATCAGCCCGACGAAGCTCAGCGGGCCGACGAGCAGGGTCGCGGCGCCGGTCAGGATCGCGGCGACCGACAGGACCGTCAGGCGCGCCCGCGCGACCTGGAGCCCGACGGCCCGGCTCGTCTCCGCCCCGAGCGGCAGGATCGTGAGCCAGCGCGCGAGCAGCGGCGTGCCCGCGAGCACCAGGGCCGCGCCGAGGCAGGCGAGCCCGGCCTCGGTCCCGGTGGCGTTGTAGGTCGAGCCCGAGAGCCACGTCAGCAGGGCGGCGGTCCGCGGGTCGGCCGTGGCGAGCAGGAGCGCGATCACCGAGCCGATCAGGCTGGTGAGGGCCGCGCCGACGAGCAGGATCCGGGCGGAGGCGTAGCGCGCCCGGCGGCCCAGGGCCAGGATCGCCAGCAGCGTCGCGAGCGCGCCCGCCGCGGAGGCGGCCAGCATCGCGGCCGGGCCGAGGCCGGGGGCGAGGAACAGGACGAGCACCACCACCAGGGCCGCGCCCGCGGAGACGCCGAACAGCTCGGGGCTCGCGAGGGGGTTCCCGGTCAGCCGCTGCAGCAGCCCGCCCGCGTAGGCGAGCATGGCCCCGGCCCCCAGGGCGGCCAGCGCGCGCGGCGCCCGCCAGGCCAGGAGGGCGCCCGGATCGGGGCTCCACAGCCAGCCCTGGGCATCCCGCCCCAGGGTGAGCGACAGGCCGACGGCCGCGAGGGCCAGGATCGCGAGCGTCCCGATGGCGGGCCACGGCCGGGCGAGACGGACCGGGATAGGCCCCGGCGCCGGCGGCGCCTCGCGCGCCGTGCGCAGGCCCAGGATGAGGCCGACCAGCAGGGGTGCGCCGACGAGGGCGGTGACGGCGCCGGTCGGGACACCGCTGCGGCCGATGAGCCGCTGCACGAGCTGATCGGTCAGGACGAGCAGCACCGCCCCGGCCACCGGCCCCCAGAGCAGGCGGTCGCGGAGCCGGCGGGCGCCGCCGTAGCGGGCGAGGGCCGGCCCCGCCAGGCCGACGAAGCCGATCACCCCGAGATACCCGGTCACGCTGGCGCCGACCGCGACGCCGAGGGCGAGGGCGGCGAGCCGCGTGCCGGCGGTGGAGACGCCGAGGCCCCGCGCCCCGGCATCGCCGAGCTCGATCAGGGTCAGCGGGCGCGCCAGCAGGCCGGCCGCGAGGGCCGCGAGGGCGAGGCGCGGGAAGAGGCCGCGGACGCCGTCCCAGTTGTTCTGGTTCAGCGCGCCGGCCTGCCACGCGTAGAGGTCGGAGAGCGCGTCGAAATGCGCGAGCACCAGCATCCGGTTGGCGGCCTCGGCGGACAGCCCGACCACCAGTCCGGCGAGGATGACGGTGGACGGCGCGTAGCCGCTGCGCCCGCTCAGCAGCAGCACGAGGCCCGTGCACAGGGCCGCCCCGGCGCCCGCGACGGGCTCGTAGCCGTAGATCAGGAGGGCCGGCCACCACAGCGTCGCGAGGGCCAGGGCGAGCTTCGCGCCCGCGAACACCCCGAGGGTTCCGGGCTCGGCCAGCGGGTTGTCGAGCACCTGCTGGAACAGCACGCCGGCCAGGCCGAGCCCCCCGCCCGCCAGGACCGCCATGGCGAGGCGCGGCAGCAGGCTGTCGCGCAGGACGAGCTGCGGCATGTCACCGTCGGTCGGGTGGAGCAGGGCGGCCCACCACTGCCCGGGCGGCAGGACGGCCGCCAGGTTGGCGTGCAGCAGCGCGGCGCTCACCGCCAGCGCGAGGGCGAGGAGCCCCGCCCCGCGCCAGAGCGGCGAGGCCCCGGACCCGTCGGCTCGCGCCCGCCGCGCTCCGGCCCCGGCCGCGCTCACGCCGGGGCCTTCCCGAGCGCCGCGGCGACCTGACGGGCGAAGCGCGCGGCCGACGGCAGGCCGCCGTTCGGATGGACGACCGGCATGCGGATCACGCGGCCGGCGCGCACGGCGGGCAGCGCCCGCCAGAGCGGGCTGTCGTCGAGGCGCCCGAGGGCGCGCGCGGTCTCGGCGCCGCGGTCGAAGTGGATCAGCGTC
This sequence comes from Methylobacterium sp. 1030, assembly GCF_040544715.1. Taxonomy (NCBI): domain Bacteria; kingdom Pseudomonadati; phylum Pseudomonadota; class Alphaproteobacteria; order Hyphomicrobiales; family Methylobacteriaceae; genus Methylobacterium; species Methylobacterium sp. 1030. Next base: position 47,890 of record NZ_JBEPKM010000028.1, read on the forward strand.
GCGTCGGGCACCTCCGCGAGGTCCTCGACCGCGGCGAGCACCGTGCCCGCGCCGCTCTGCCGGCCAGTCCAGGCATTGGTCAGGCCGAGGCGCTGGGCGACCGCGCCGACGGTGCTGCGCGTGCCGAAGACGGCCAGCTGCCGCCCGTCGTCGCGGAAGCGGCAGATGTAGACCGGGCGCCCGGTCCGGCCCGCGAGCGCGGCCCGGGCCTCGGCGAGCGCCCCGTCGGTCCCGGCGACCAGCGCCCGCGCCGCCGCGGCGCGGTCGACGCGGTCCCCCAGGTCGCGGGTCAGCGCGTCGAGGTGGTCGATCGGCTCCCGCGCGCCCGCGACGATGGGCAGCGCCACGACCGGGGCGATCCGGGTCAGCGCGACCTGGATCTGCGCCTGCCACGGCGCGGCGAGGATGAGATCAGGGGCGATCAGGCTGAGGAACTCGAGGTTCGGCTCCTGCAGCGGGCCGAGGTCGAGGACCGAGTCCGGCAGGGGCGGCTGCGCGATGAGCTTCTCGTAGAGCGGCCGGTTGGCGATCGCCACCGGCACGAGGCCGATGGCGAGGAGCGTCTCGGCGAACAACCCGTCGAGGGCGACCACGCGGGCGGCGGGCGCGCCGCCCGTCTCCGCGCGCCGCGGGTCTTCGGACGCACCCGCGGGGGACGCGGCGAAGCCGCCCGGGACGAGACCCAGGACGCCCGCGGCGAGGCCGGCGAGGAGGGCGCGACGATCGCCGCGCGGGCGGCTCATCCCCATGCGCCGGCCCGTGCGCCGACTCGGGCGAGCGGGCGGCGGATCCGCCCGCGGCACGCCTCCGCGCGCCGCGCCCGGCCGGTCCGCGGGACGGCGAGCCTCATGGATGCGCTCCCTGCCGCTCCCAGGCGCGGATCCCGCCGGCGGCGGGCGCGCGCGCCGGGGCGACCGCGCCCCCGCGCCCGTCCTGATCGAGCAGGCTGTCGACGATCTCCTGTGCGCGGACCGGCAGGACCGAGAGCAGGGTGTCGCTCAGACCGTGCGAGGTCTCCGAGTAGCCCTGGACGTAGATGCGCGGGACGAAGCCGGGGCGGGTCGGGACGCGGTAGTCGCGCGCCAGGTCCGGCCCGTCGCGGTAGGGCGCGAGCGGTTCGAGGATCGCCGGGTTCGGGTCGCGCGCGTACCCGGTCGCCAGGACGACGCCGTCGTAGCTGCGCTCCGCCTCGACCTCGGCGTAGCGGTCGACGGTCCGCAGCCTGATCCCGCCCGCGTCGCCGACGGCCGAGAGGATCTCGCTGCGCGGCCGGAGGTGCAGGCGCTGCGGCCCGGAGACCTTCTCCCGGTAGACGATGACGTGGAGCGCCTTGAGCAGGTCGGCGTCGATCACCGCGTAGTTCGTGTTGCGGTAGCTGCGCACAATCGCCGCCCGCCGCTCGCTCGGCTGCGCGTACACGAAGTCGGTGCGGTCGGGGTGGAAGATCTCGTTGACGAACGGCGTCGCGTCCGACGGTCGGAGGGCGTGGCCGCGGAAGACGAGATCGACCTGCAGCTGCGGGAAGCGGGCGTGGAGATCGTGGCCGATCTCGGCGGCGCTCTGGCCGCCGCCGATCACCGCCACGCGGGCGCCCGGGCGCGACAGGTCGAGCGGGCTGCCCGGGCCGCGCCGGTCGACGTGGTCGAGGTAGCGGCTCGAATGGCAGAGCCGGGGATCGCGCGCCAGGGCGGCGAAGGCGGCGGGCACGTGCGGGGCGCCGCCCACCGCGAGGGCGAGGTCGCGCGTCTGGCGGCGGATCTCGCGGCCCGCGGCGTCGCGGGTGACGACCCACAGGGTCTCGACCGTCCCGTCCGGTCCCAGCCCGGGCTCCACCGCGACCGCGGTCTCGCCGTAGTCGCACCGGTCGGCGAAATGGTCCGCCACCCAGCGGAGATAGTCGTTGAACTCGATCCGGCTGGGATGAAACGTCCCGAGATCGATGAAATCGTGCAGTCGACCCTGGCTGTGCAGGTAGTTCACGAAGGTCAGCGGGCTCGTCGGGTTGCGGAGCGTGACGAGGTCCTTGAGGAACGAGATCTGCATGTCGCTGCCCGGCAGCAGCATGCCGCCGTGCCATCGGAAGTGCGGCTGCCGCTCCAGGAAGCGGTACCGGAGGCCGCGCGCCGCCGGGGTCTCGGCCAGGGCGATCGCCAGGGCGAGGTTCGACGGCCCGAAGCCGACCCCGATGACGTCGCAGAGCGGTGCGGCGCGCGCGGTCATCCGATCGTCTCCTCGTCCGCACGACGGGGTGGGAGCCGGGGCGCGCGGCGAGGTGCGCGGCGATCCTCGCCGCCGCGGCGCACGGGGGCGGCGCCTCCCTCGGGGGAGCCGCGCGTTCCCCCGGCGGGACCGCTCGCAGGCGACCGGAAGCTGGTTCGCGCACACGCCACTGACCGCGTCCCCCGCCAAGCCCCGGACCACAGAACACCCGCCGGCCGAACCCGCCGGCCGCACTGCGTAGCGCGAACCGCCACAGTGATTCAAGGTCTCCGGAAAACACTTCTGACGATCGAGCAGTAATGAATTAAATTAGAACATTTCAAATATGTAAAAGGGCCCTTGAGTCCGGCGATCTTTCGGCCATGTTATGCGCCGACAAGCGAAGTTCATTGATTCATTGGCGAGGCAGCTCGCAGCTTTCACCTGAACGGGATGCATCGATGGCGTTCGATCGCGAAGATACGCTGTTCTACGTGGTGGTGAATCACGAGGAGCAATACTCGATCTGGCCGAGCTACCGCGACATCCCTGACGGGTGGCGCGCCGTGGGCGATCCGCGCGCGAAGGCCGATTGCCTGGCCTACATCGACGAGGTCTGGACCGACATGCGGCCCCTGAGCCTGCGCCGACACATGGAGGCTCAGGAGCGGGACGCGGGCGGCGCGCGGGCGTGACCGTGCCGGGACGAGTCCGGCTGTTCTGCCTGCCCTACGCGGGGGCGAGCGCCGCGGTGTTCGCGCAGTGGCGCCGCGGCCTGCCCGACGCGGTCGACGTCAGGCCCGTCGAGCTGCCGGGGCGCGGCTCCCGGATCGGCGAGGCGCCCTGCACCGACCCGCGGGCGCTGACGCGGCGCCTCGCGGACGAGGTCGCCGGTTCCGTCACGGGCTCCTACGCGCTGTTCGGCCATAGCCTGGGCGCGCTGCTCGCCTTCGAGCTGGCGCACGAACTCCGCGACCGCGGGATCGCGGCGCCGCGCGCGCTGTTCGCCTCCGGATGCGCCGGACCGGCGGTGTGCGACGGGGCGTATTTCCGCCGCCCGCGCAGCGACGCGGACCTGCGCGACGCGCTGTCCGCCTACGGCGCGACGCCGCCGGAGGCGCTGGCCGATCCCGCCCTGATGGCCCTGGTGCTGCCGGTGCTCCGGGCCGATTTCCGGCTGCGCGGCGCCTACACCTACGCGGCGCGCCCGGCGCTGGACTGCCCGATCCAGGCGCTCGGCGGGACGCGGGACGACGTCGCCCGCGCCGACCTCGAGGCCTGGGGCCGCGAGACGCGCGGCCCCTTCGACCTCGCGCTGTTCGAGGGCGACCACTTCTTCATCCACGCGCGGCGGGGGCCGGTGCTCGACCTCGTCGGCCGGCGGATCGGCGCGCGGGCCGAGGTCGCGGCCTGAGGCGGCCGCGCCCGCCCATCGGCGGCGCGCGGGCCGGCGGCGCGAACGAACGGGATGTCACCATGGAGGACGCCGTGATGGAACTCGTGACCAAGCCCCTGCGGGACGAGGGTCCTCTGCCGCTCCTGGTCACGCCGCCGGAGGGCGCCGCGGGCGCGGCGCTCGCGGACGCGCTGCCGGCGATCCGGGCCGCGGCCGAGGCGCACCTCCACGCCGCGGGCGGCCTGCTGCTCCGCGGCTTCAGCCTCGACGGGCCCGACGCGTTCCGCAGCTTCGCGGCGGGCTTCGGCCACGACCTCCTGAGCTACGAGTTCGGCTCGACGCCGCGCAGCGCCGTGACCCAGGGGGTCTACACCTCGACCGAGTACCCGCCCCACCAGCACATCCCGCTGCACAACGAGCAGGCCTACGCCCGCGACTGGCCGATGAAGATCTGGTTCTACTGCCAGCAGGCGGCGCCCGAGGGGGGCGAGACGCCGCTGGCTGACAGCCGCGCCATCTACCGCGCCGTGCCCGAGCCGATCCGCGCGCGCTTCGCCGAGCGGGGCCTGATGTACGTGCGCAACTACGGCAACGGGCTCGACGTGGCCTGGGAGCAGGTGTTCGGCACGCAGGACCGAGGGGCGGTCGAGGCGTACTGCGCCGGCCACGGGATCACCTGCGAGTGGAAGCCGGACGGCGACCTCCGCACCCGGCAGGTCTGCCAGGGCACCGCCCGCCACCCCGAGACCGGCGAGCCGGTGTGGTTCAACCAGGCCCACCTGTTCCACGTCTCGAACCTCGAGCCGGAGGTGCGCGCGACCCTCCTCGACCTCGTCGACGAGCCGGACCTGCCGCGCAACGTCTACTACGGCGACGGCAGCCCGATCCCCGACGCGGATCTCGACGCGATCCGCGCCGTGCTCGCCGCGCACACCGTCGTCTTCCCCTGGCAGTCCGGCGACGTGGTGATGCTGGACAACATGCTGACCGCCCACGCGCGGACACCCTTCAAGGGCCCGCGCAAGGTCGTGGTGGCGATGGCGCAAGCCGGCCGCGCGCAGTGATGGCGGCGGCGTTCGCCTTCGCGGAGCCCGGGTCCGCGCCAGGGACCGCGCTGTGGCGCGCCCTCGCGCGGGGCGCCCGCGCCCGGCTCGTGCTGGCCGGCGCGGCGAGCCTCGTCGGCGGGATCGCCACGACGGGCCTGATCGTGCTCATCAACGGGGCGCTCCACGCGTCCGAGCCCGCCCGGGCCGACCGGGTCGCCGCCTTCGCGGCGACCGCCCTCCTCGCCTGCGCGGCGCTCGTCGTCTCGCGCGCCCTCTTCGCCGATCTCGGGCAGCGCGGGCTCGCCGATCTCCGGTCCGCGATCGCCGCGCGCGTCCAGGCCGCCGCGTTCGCGGATCTCGAGGCTGTGGGGAGCGCCCGGGTGCAGGCGCTGGTGACCGAGGACGCCAACCAGGTCGCCAACTTCCTCACGGCGCTGCCCGTGCTCGTCACCAACTGCGCGGTGGTCGCGGCGACCCTCGCCTATCTCGGCTATCTGTCGTTCCCCCTGTTCCTGGCCTCGGCCCTCACGATCGCCCTGGGGGCCGCGGGCTACTCCGCCTGCTACGGCCGCGTCACGCGCCACCTCGCCCGGGCCGGGGCGGAGCAGGACCGCCTCGTCGGACATTTCCAGGCGCTGCACGGCGGCGCCAAGGAGCTGCGCCTCAACCGGGAGAAGGGGCGCCACTTCCTCGACGCGGTCCTGGCGACCGCGATCGCCCGCGTCGCCGACCACCGCCGGCGCGGCCTCGCCCTCCTCGCGCTGGCGGCGGGCTGGGGCCGCATCCTGTTCCTGGCCCTGATCGGGCTCGCGCTGTTCGTCCCCGGGACCGGCGCGCAGAGCCAGGCGGTGACGACCGGGTACGTCATCGCCCTGCTCTACCTGATGGGGCCGCTCGAGGCGGTGCTGAACACGATGCCGCTCGTCAACCTCGCCCGCGTCGGCGCGCGGCGGATCGAGGCGGCCTTCGCCGAGCTGCCGCCCGAGCCGGTCGGCGATCCGGGGACAGGCCCGGCCGCGCCCCGGCGCGACGCCACCGTGACCCTGCGGGGCGTGACCCATCACCGGGCCGATCCGCAGACCGGCGACCGCTTCGACCTTGGCCCGGTCGACCTGACGCTGCGCCCCGGGGAGATCACCTTCCTGGTCGGCGGCAACGGCTCCGGCAAGACCAGCCTCGCCCGGGTGATCGCCGGCCTGCACCCGCCGACCGGCGGGACGCTGTGCCTGGACGGCCGCCCGGTGGCGGGCGCGGCCCTCGCCGGCTACCGCGCGCACGTCGCGGCCGTCTTCTCCGATTTCCACCTGTTCGAGACGCTGCTCGGCCGGCCGGACGCCGCGCGCGAGGCGCAGGCGCGCGCGTGGCTGGCGCGCCTCGGCCTCGACGGCCGCGTCAGCCTCCGGGACGGGGTCTTCTCGACCCGCGATCTCTCGACGGGCCAGCGCAAGCGGCTCGCCCTCCTCGTCGCCTGCCTGGAAGACCGGCCCGTCATGATCTTCGACGAGTGGGCCGCCGACCAGGATCCCGACTCCCGGGCGGCCTTCTACGAGACGCTCCTCCCGGAGCTGGCCGCCGAGGGCCGGACGATCCTCGTCGTCACCCACGACGACCGCTGGTTCGACCGGGCCGACCAGGTCGTGAAGCTCGAGCGCGGCCTCGTGGTGGAGCACCGCGCCGCCCCGCCGCGCGGCCGCCAGGCGGGAGCCGGCGCGTGAGCCTGCACGAGAGCCTGCACGTGGGCCGCGCGCACCGCGCGCCGTCGCCCCACCGGCCCGCGCCGGACGACAGCCTCGTGGCGATCCTGCGGGCGCGGGCGGCCGCCACGCCCGACCGGCTGACCCTGCGCTTCCTCACGGACGGGCGCGCGGTCGGGGCGTCCCTCGACTACGCGGAACTCGACCGGCGGGTCCGCGCCCTCGCGGCGCGCCTCCAGCGCGACGCCGAGCCCGGCGCGCGGGCGCTCATCGCCCTGCCGAGCGGACCGGACTACGTCGTGGCGTTCTTCGCCTGCCTCTACGCGGGCCTCGTCGCCGTGCCCTCCTTCCCGCCGGAGACGCGGGATCCGCACCACGCGGCCCGCCTCGCCCTGATGATCGCCGACATGGCACCGCGCCACGTCCTGACCGATCGGGCGAACCGCGAGACCGTGGCGGCGACCTGCGCGGGCAGCTCCGTGGGGGCGATCGTCTGCGTCGACGCGGTCGGCAGCGCCGGGGCGGAGACGTGGCGGCCGGTCCCGTGCCCGCCCGACACCCTCGCCTTCCTGCAGTACACGTCGGGCTCGACCGCGAATCCCAAGGGCGTCGAGGTCACGCACGGCAACATCGTCGCCAACGCCCGCTGGCTCGCCGAGGCGATCGCGCCCGGCCCGGACGACGTCTTCGTCTCCTGGCTGCCCCTCTACCACGACATGGGCCTGATCGCGGGGCTGATCGAGCCGATCTTCGCCGGCGCGCCGCTCGTGCTGATGAGCCCGCAGGCCTTCCTCGCCCGGCCCGCCTCGTGGCTCGAGGCGATCGGCGCGCATGGCGGCACGATCAGCGGCGGCCCGGACTTCGCCTACCGGCTGGCCTGCGAGCGCGTCGGCGCCGCCGCGCTGGCGGGGCTCGACCTCGCCGGGTGGCGCGTCGCCTACAGCGGTGCCGAGCCGATCCGGCCCCGGACCCTCACCCGCTTCGCCGAGCGCTTCGCCCCGGCGGGCTTCGCGCCGACGGCGCTCAGCCCCGCCTACGGCCTCGCCGAGGCGACCCTCCTCGTCGCGGCCAAGCCCCTGGGCACGCCGTGGCGCCGGCTGAGCGTGGCGCCGGCGGCGCTGGCGGCCGGCCGCGCCGTCGCCGACGAGGCCGGCACCGCCCTCGCGGGCAGCGGCCGGCCGGTCCGGCCCGAGCACCTGCGGATCGTCGACCCGCGCACGGGCCTCCCCTGCCCCGACGGGACGGTCGGCGAGATCTGGCTCAGCGGCCCCTGCGTCGCGCGCGGCTACTGGAACAACCCGGAGGCGACCCGCGCGACCTTCGTGCCCCGCGACGGCGCGACCTGGCTGCGGACCGGGGACCTCGGCTTCCTGGACGGCGGCGAGCTCTTCGTCACCGGGCGCGCCAAGGACCTCATCATCCTGCGCGGCCACAACGTCTATCCGCAGGACGTGGAGACGGCAGTCGAGGCGCGCGTGCCGGCTCTCCGCCCGGGGCGGGTCGCGGCCTTCGCGGTCGAGGGCCCGGCGGGCGAGGCGATCGGGATCGCCGCCGAGATCGGCCGGAGCGCCGCCGCCCGCGCGCCGGAGATCGCCGCCGCGGTCGACGCCGCGCTGGCGGAGGTGCTGGCCGAGCCGGCGGAACTCGTGGCCCTGCTGGCGCCGGGCACCCTGCCCAAGACCACGAGCGGGAAGCTCCGGCGCGGCGCGTGCCGGGACGGCCTCGCGGCCGGCGACCTCACCCCCCTCCACCTCTACCGGCGCCCGCAGGGTGCCCCGGCGCCGGATGAGCCGCCCCGGAGCGCGACGGAGCGCGCCCTCGCGGCGATCTGGTGCGATCTCCTCGGCCTGGACGAGGTCTCGCGCGGGCGCGGTTTCCTGGAACTCGGCGGCCACTCGCTCCTGGCGATGCGCGCCGTCGACCGCGTCCGCGCCGCCTTCGGGGTCGCCCTGCCGCTGCGCGACCTGTTCGCGGCCCCGACCCTCGCCGACCTCGCGGCGCGGATCGACGCGCTGCCCCGCGACGCGGTGCCGGCGCCCGCGCTCCTGCCGAATGCGGGCCCGCCCCTGCTGTCGCTCGGCCAGCAGCGGCTCTGGCTGGCCGAGCGGCTCGGCGACCCGGCCGGGCGCGGCGCCTACGTCATGGTCGGACATATCCGGTTCGGAGGCCCGCTGGATCCCGACCGGCTCGCCGCGGCCCTGCGCCGGGTCGTCGCCCGGCACGCCGTGCTGCGGACCGGCTATCCGACCGGCGAGGACGGCCTTCCGGAGCCCCGGATCGCCGAGGCGGTCGCCCTCGACGTGCCCGTCGACGACCTCACCGGCCTCGATCCGGGCGCCCGCGAGGTCCGGGTCGCCGCGTGCGAGGCCGCGGAGGCCGCCGCGCCGTTCGACCTCGCCGTGCCGCCGCTCCTGCGCGCCCGGCTCCTGCGCCTGGCCGCCGACGATCACCGCCTCGTCCTGGCCCTCCACCACCTCGTCGGCGACGGCTGGTCGGTCGGCGTGCTGCTCTCCGAACTCGGGGCCGCCTATCGCGGCGCGGAGGCGCCGCCCCTCCCCGTCCAGTACACGGATTTCGCGCGCTGGCACCGGGCGGCCGTGGAGCGCGCGGCGGCGGCCGAGACCGCGTTCTGGCGCGGGCACCTCGCGGAGGTGCCCGCCCTGCTGCCCCTGCCGACCGACCGGCCGCGGCCGGCGGTCCCGTCGCAGGCCGGCGGCTCCGTCCGCTTCGAACTGCCGGGGCCGCTGGTCGTCCGTCTGGCGGAGCTGGGCCGGGCGCGCGGCGCCTCGCCGTTCGTCGTGCTGCTCGCGGGCTTCCAGGCCCTGCTCCATCGGCTGAGCGGGGCCGAACGCTTCGTGGTCGGCACCGACGTCGCGGGCCGGCCGCACCCCGAGCTGGCCGGGCTGATCGGCTTCTTCGTCAACGTGCTGCCGATCCGGGCGCGCCTCGACGGCGCCCCGTCCTTCGCCGCGCTGATCGAGCGCGTCCGCGAGGACGTCCTCGCCGTCTTCGAGCACGCCACCCTGCCCTTCGACCGGATCGTCGACGCCCTCGACATCCCGCGCGCCCGCGCCCGGCCACCCCTCGTCCAGGCCCTGTTCGTGATGCAGAACGCGCCGCCCGGCGATTTCGGTGTCCCGGGGCTCGCGGCCGAGGCCCGGGCGGCCAGCGCGCACGGCTCGAAATTCGAGATGGCGCTCTTCCTCGACCCGCCCGCGCCGGGGGGCGGGATCGCGGCCGAGTGGGTCTTCGCCACGGCCCTGTTCACCCCCGAACGCGTCGCGCGCCTCGCGGAGGCCTACGCGACCCTGCTCGCCGCCGCAGCCGCCGCGCCCGCGGCCCCGCTCCCGACCCTGCTGCCCGGCCTGCCCGACCTTCTGCCCGCGCTCCCGCCCTCACGAGACCCGGAGGACCCCGTCATGTCGAACACCGCCCCGTCGCTCCCGCGCACCGGCCGCCTGGAAGCGAAGCTCGACAAGCTCAAGGGACTGGGCGCCGGCAAACCCGCCGCCGCCGCGGGCGAGCCGGCCCGCCTCTCGACCCTGGCGCCCGGGCGCGACTTCCCCCTCGTGATCGAGCCGCTGTCGGCCGACGTCGACGCGGTGGCCTGGGCGACCGCCCAGCGCGACTGGGTCGAGGGCAAGCTGCGCCGCCACGCCGGCCTGCTGCTGCGCGGCTTCGGCATCGCGACCCCGCAGGAATTCGAGGCCTTCGCCGAGGCGCTCCAGCCCGGCCTCTACGGCGGGTACGGCGACCTGCCCAAGAACGAGGGCGGGAAGAACACCTACCGCTCGACGCCCTACCCCGAGCGGGAGATGATCCTCTACCACAACGAGAGCAGCCACCTGCATGCCTGGCCGCGCAAGCAGTGGTTCTTCTGCCAGCAGCCGTCGCCGGTGGGCGGCGCGACGCCCATCGTCGACTGCCGCGCGCTGTACCGGCAGCTGCCGCCGGCGATCGCCGACCGCTTCGAGCGCCTGGGGCTGATCTACGTCCGCACCTTCACGGAGCGCTTCGACGTCGACTGGCGCCGGTTCTTCCACACCGAGGATCGCGCGGCCGTGGAGGCGCGCTGCCGGGCCGAGGGCGTCGACTTCGCCTGGCTCGACGCGGACACGCTCCAGACCCGCACGCGCTGCCCGGCGGTGATCACCCACCCGCTGACCGGCGAGAAGTCGTTCTTCAACCAGGTGCAGCTGCACCACCCGCGCTGCCTCGACCCCGAGGTGCGCGCCGACCTCCTCGGCCTCGTGGGGCCGGAGCGGATGCCGCGCGACGTGCTCTACGGCGACGGCACGCCGATCGAGGACGCGGTGATGGACGAGGTCGGCCGCCTCTACGAGGCGATCGCCGTGCGCTTCGACTGGCGCCCCGGCGACGTCGTGATGCTCGACAACATGCTCGCCGCCCATGCCCGCGACCCCTACGAGGGGCCGCGCCGGATCGTCGTCGCCATGGGCGACATGGTCGAGCGCGGCGCGGTCACGGGAGCGGCGGCATGACCGGCGCGGCGATGACCGGCGCGGCGATGACCGGGGCGCCGGCCTCCCTCGCGGCGCCGACCCGGGCGCTGACCCCCGAGCAGCGCGCCTGCCTCGACGCGGCCGGCGCCGCGCCGAGTCTCGTGGCCGAGATCGACCTTCCCGGGCCGGTCGAGGCGGACCGCCTCCGCCGCGGCCTCGCCGCGGTCGCCGCCCGCCACGACGTCCTGCGCACCGCCTTCGTGCGCGAACCGGGCTTCCGCGGCCTGCGGCAGGCCGAGGCCGGCGCGCCCGCTATCCCGCTCGATACCGGCGCGCCGCAGGGAGACGTCGGGACCGTCGGCCTCGCGCCGGAGCGCGGCCAGACCCTCGCGGCCGTCCTCCTGCCGGGCGCGACGCCGCGGCTGCGCCTCGTCGCCAGCGCCCTCGCGGTCGATGCCGGCAGCCTCGACCGCGTCCTGTCGGAGGTCGCGGCCGCCTGCGCGGACGACGCGGCACCCGGCGCCGATCCCGAGGCCGCGACCTACGCCCAGTACGCGGAGTGGCGCGAGGCGGTCGCCGCCGACGACGCGGACGGCGAGGGCCAAGCCTACTGGCGGGACCAGATCGGCGCGGGCGCGGCGCCCCTCCGGCTGCCCTATCGCCGCGGGGCGGCCGCCGACGCGGTGGAGGAGCCGGCCGCCGCGATCCGGCTGAGTCGGGCCGTCGACGCCGCCGTCACGGACGCCTTCGCGCGGGCGTTGGCCCGGCCGGACCTCGCCGCGGCCGGCGCCGAGGCCGTGCTCCAGGCCGCGTGGTGGCTGCTCGTGGCGCGCCTCGCCGAGCGGACGGAGATCCTCGGCGGCTGGGCGCACGATTGCCGGCGCGACTACGCGGTCTTCGCCGGCACGGTCGGCGTCTTCACCAAGACGCTGCCCCTGCGCCTCGTCCTCCCGCCGGAGACCAGCGTCTCGGAGGCCGCGGCCGGTCTCGCCGCGCGGCTCGACGAGCACCGCGCCTTCCAGGAACTCTGCCCCCTCGACGCGGCCGGCGGCGACCGCCGCCCCGCGGTCGGCTTCGCGCTCGCGGCTCAGGGGGCCGCGCAGGACCGGCTCCTGCCCGGACCCGCCGGGTTCGAGCTCTGCCTGGAGCCGGCCCTCGACGCGGAGGGGCACCTCGCCGCGCTGACCTTGCACGCCGACCCGCGCCGCTACGCGGTGGAAGCCCTGGAGACCCTGCTCGATCAGGTCGAGACGCTGCTCGCCCGCCTGCCCGCGAAGGCCGCGACGCCCTTCGCGACCTACCCGCTCGTCGGCGCGCGCGAGGAGGTGCGCCTGCGCGCCTTCGGCCGCCCGGCCGCCCGCGCCCTGCCGGCGGAGACCCTTCCGGTCCTCGTCGCCCGCCACGCGGCGACGGCGCCGGACGCCCCCGCCCTCGCCGGCGCTGGCCGCACCCTGTCGTACGCCGCGCTGGAGGATCGCGTCGCGCGCCTCGGCGCCTGGTTCGCCGCGCGCGGCGTCGGTCCCGAGCGCGTCGTCGCCCTGGACCTGCCGCGCTCCGTCGACCTCGTGGTGGCGATCCTCGCGGTCTGGCGCGCGGGGGGCGCCTACCTGCCCCTCGACCCGGCCTGGCCGCAGGCCCGCCGCGACCGCCTGATCGCGCTCGCCCGGCCCGCGCTGACCGTCGCGCTCGCGGCCGACCCCGCGGCCGGCCGGCACGCCCTCGGGGCGATCCTCGACGGCCTCGGTGAGGCCCGGCACCCCGCCGAGGCCCGGGACCCCTCCGACATGGCCTGCCTGCTCTTCACCTCCGGCTCGTCCGGGACGCCGAAGGGCGTGGTGATCGAGCACGCCCAGATCCGCGCCTACGCGGAGGCCGTCATCGACGCCCTCGACCTGTCCGGTTACGGGCGCTTCGCGCTGACCTCCACGGTGGCGGCCGACCTCGGCAACACCATGCTGTTCGCGGCGCTGCGCCTCGGCGCCTGCCTCGTGGTCGCCGACGAGGCCGAGATGGCCGACGGCCCGGCCTTCGCGCGCTTCCTGCGCGGCAACGCCGTCGCCTGCGCGAAACTGGTCCCGTCCCACCTCGCCGCCCTCCTCGACGGCGTCGAGGACCCCGCGCTGCCCGCCCTGCTGGTGCTCGGCGGCGAGCCGACGCCGGCCGCCCTGGTCCGGCGGATCCGGGCGGCGGCGCCGACGACGCGGATCGCCAACCATTACGGTCCCACCGAGGCCTGTGTCGGCGTGCTGGTGCATCCGGACGCGGCCACCGCGCCGCCGGACGAGAGCCTGCCGCTGAGCCGCGTGCTCGCCGGCAGCGAGGCCTACATCCTCGACGCGGCGGGCGCGCTCGCGCCGACCGGCGCGGTCGGCGTGCTCCACCTCGGGGGCGCCCAGATCTGCCGCGGCTACCTCCCGGGCACGGAGGCCGGCGGCGCGGGCGCGTTCTCGCCCAACCCCTTCGGAGCGGGGCGGCTCTACCGCACCGGCGACCGGGCCCGCCTGCTGCCCGGCGGCCGCCTCGTGCTCGCCGGGCGGGCCGACGACCAGATCAAGCTGCGCGGCCACCGCGTCGAGCCGGGCGAGGTCGAGGCCGCGCTGGCGGGCCTCGCCGGCGTGAGCCAGGCGGCGGTGCGCCCGTTCACGGGGCCGGACGGCGCGACCGGGCTCGCGGCCTACGTGGTCGCCGACCCCGAGCGGACACCCGCCGCGCTCCTCGCGGCGCTGGCCGAAACCCTGCCCGCCGCATGGCTGCCCGCCCCGATCCTGCGCCTCGACAGCCTGCCGCGGCTGGCCAACGGCAAGATCGACCGCGCCGCCCTGCCCCGTCCGGACGTTCATCCGGACGCGGACACGGGCGTCCCGCCCCGCACGGCGCTCGAGACCGTGCTCACCGACGCCATGGCGGAGCTGCTGGGCCTCCCGGCGGAGCGCCTCGGCGCCGCGGGCGACTTCTTCGCGGCCGGCGGCAACTCACTCCTCGTCATCAAGCTGACGGCGCGCATCCGCAAGCTGCTCAAGGTCGAGATCCCCCCGAGCCTGGTCTTCGACCACAGCACGCCCGCGACCCTCGCGGCGGCGCTCGGCACCTACGCCCCGCCGGACGCGATCGAGGAGACGGCGAGCCTGCGCCTGGAACTCGCCGGCCTGAGCGAGACCGAGCGCGCCGGCCTCGCCGGGGTGGGCGCGTGACCGGGGTCGGCGCGCGCGACGCGGCGCGGCAAGCGGCCCTCGCCCGCCTGCTGCGGGAGGACGCCGAGGCAGCCGACGGCATCCCGCGGCACGCCGGCGGCCCGGCGCCCCTGTCGTTCCCGCAGGCGCGGCTCTGGTTCCACCAGCGCTACGACCCGGAGAGCCCGGCCTACCACTCGGCCCGGGCCTTCCGCCTCACCGGCCCCCTCGACGTCCCGGCGCTCGAGGGCGCGTTCCGGAGCCTGATCGCCTGTCACGACGTCCTGCGCACGGCGCTGGCGGATACCGCCGACGGCCCGCGCCAGATCCTGCACCCGCACGTGCCGTTCGAACTCGAGCGCGTCCCGGCCCTCGACGGTGACCCGGGCGCGGCGCTGCGCGCCCTGAGCCGCCGCCCCTTCGATCTCACCCGCGCGCCGCCGCTGCGCGCGGTCCTGTCGGAGGCGGATCCGGCGGGCGGGCGCGTCCTCCTCGTGGTGATGCACCACATCGCGGTGGACGCGTGGTCGACGGCGCGGCTCTTCCGGGATCTCGCGCAGGCCTACCGCGCGGCCCTCGCCGATCCCGCGCGGATCGGGCAGCCGCTGCCCGCCCCGCGCCTGCGCTTCGTGGATTTCGCCGCGTGGCAGCGCGCCCGGTTCGACGGCGCGGCCGGGTCCGCGGCGATCGCGCGCGGGCGCCGCTACCTCGGCGACGCCGTCCCGGCCCTGGACCTGCCCCTCGACTATCCCCGCCAGCCCCTGGCGAACCGCCCGGGCGGGCGGGTCGACTTCACCCTGCCCGCCGATCTCGCCGGCGCGGTGGCCGTGTTCTGCCGGTCGCAGGCGTGCCCGCCCTTCGTGGCGCTGCTGGCGGCGTGGCAGGTGCTGCTCGCCCGCCTGAGCGGCCAGACGGACTTCGCCGTCGGCGTGCCGAACGCCGCCCGCACCCGCCCCGAGCTGCAGGACCTCGTCGGCTTCCTCGTCAACACGCAGGTCTACCGCGTCCGCCTCGATCCGCGCGGGAGCTTCCGCGATCTCTGCGCGCGGCTGCGCGGCGAGGCGATGGCGTTCCTGGCCGAGGACGACGTCCCCTTCGAGCGCCTCGTGGCGGAGACCGGGATCGCGCGCGACGCCGCGACCACGCCGGTCTTCCAGGCGGCGTTCAACTTCCGCCCCAGCCGGGATGCCACCCCCCTCGACCTCGCGGGGGTCGCGGCGGCGCGGATCGACGTCGACGTGGCGAGCGCCAAGTTCGACGTCGCCCTCGACGTCGCCGCCGACGGGACCGGCATCGATTGCCAGCTCGAGTACGATGCCGGCCTGATCGCGGACGCCACCGCCCGGCATTGGCGCGACGGGTTCCTCACCCTGCTGCGCGCCCTCGTCGCGGCGCCAGACCGGCCCCTCCACGCGGCGAGCACGCTCACGGCCTCCGACCGGGCGGTGATCGGCTCGGCGAACGCGACCGCCCGGGCTTATCCGGACGGCGCCGGCGACGTCCTCGCCGCCTTCGCAGGCCATCTCGCGCAAGACCCGGACGCGATCGCGGTGACCGACGCCCGGACCAGCTTGACCCGCGCCGGCCTCGACGCCCGCGCCACCGCCATCGCCCGACGCCTCGCCCGCGCCGGCGCCCGACCCGAGCGAGTCGTCGGACTCCTCCTCGAGCGCACCTGCGACCTGCCCGCCGCCTGGCTCGCCGTCCTCAGGACCGGCGCCGCCATCCTCCCCCTCAACCCCGAACTGCCCGCAGCCCGCCTCGCCGCCCTCGCCGCAGAGGCCGACCTCCTCCTCACCCAGCCCGAACTCGCCGACCAGCACCCCGCCCTCGCCGACGCCGCAGGGCGAGCGCCCCTCGTCCTCGACGCCGATCCGGATACCGATCCGGATACCGATCCGGATACCGATCCGGA
>NZ_JBEPKM010000029.1:0-55903 GCF_040544715.1 Methylobacterium sp. 1030
TGAACGACTGCATCAACAGGCCGGACACAAGACTGCACCCGACCAACGCGTCAGAAGCTCAATTCGCCACTTGCAATGCGGGAGCCATCCACACAAGACGGCCGCCGACGCGACGAGTGCCTGAACGCAAACTGCGTCCCTGTCGCTGGCCGACATGAGGAACAAGATCGAGACGAGGCGGCGGCACTACAACGAGAGCGGTCCTCAGACCGCCCTGGGGTGGCCAACGGCCCAGGAATTGGCCCTGGAAACGGCCTTGCAAGCCGCCTAATGAGACTTGGAAGCTCACCTTCCGGCCGGATCAAGATCTGAGCGACCCTCAGGAACGTCGTCGCCCATGTTAGGCAATTTGTGATGCATCCCGGCCCGATTGCAAGCGAGATGGTCGACGATCTTTAAGCGTTTGCAGCGCCTTAGCTAATTGGTGGTGGGCCCGGCAGGACTCGAACCTGCAACCAGACCGTTATGAGCGGCCGGCTCTAACCATTGAGCTACGGGCCCGGGAGGCGCCGACGGATAGCCGATCTCCGGCCGGCCGTCACCCGGATTTCGCCGTGCCGCGGCGGCGCCGGGCCCAGGGCGCCGGTTCCGTCCGGGTCGGCAGGTCCGCCGGTAGGTCCGCCGGTGCGGGCGCCGTGTCCTTGATCCGCCACAGGTAGCGGGCCAGGATCGAGCGGTACGGCGCGAAGGCGGCCGCCACCGCGGCGGTGTCGGCCTGCCCGGTGAGGCGGCGCAAGCAGCCCACCGCCGCCACGTCGCCCGCGGGCCAGATGTCCGGGTCGTGGAAGTGGAAGATGCCGACCATGTCGGCCGTCCAGGGGCCGACGCCGCGGATGCCGCACAGGATCGCCGCCCGCTCGGGATGCGGCAGGGCGGCGAGGCCCGGCCCGAGGAGGCCCGCCGTCTCGGCCGCCACGATCGCCTGGAGCGCCCGCACCTTGTTGCCCGAGATGCCGCAGGCCCGCAGCAGCGCCGCGTCCCCGGCCTCGAACAGGCCCCTCGGGCTCGCGCCCGCCGCCGCGGCCGCGGCCTCGATCCGGGCCCAGATCGCCGCCGCCGCCCGGACGGAGAGCTGCTGGTTGACCACCTCGACGAACAGGTGGTCGGCGACGCACGGATGCGCCGGCGGCTCGATCCGGATCGGACCGGCCCGCTCCAGGGCGGCCCGCAGCGGCGGATGGGCGCGCGCCGCGTCCAGAAGATGGGCGTAGATGGCGGGATCCAGCATCGCCGCAGCCTTACCGGCCCGCGGGGCTTCCCGGAAGCGGGCCCGAGTCGGGCTGGAAGCGGGCCCGAAGCGGCGGTGCGGCCGCGCGCCCCGCGCCGGCCGGCCTGGACGGGACGCGCCCGCGGCCCAGGTCTCGACACCATGGCGATCTTCTTCACCGCGGACACGCATTTCGGCGATCCGCACATCCTCCGCCACCGCGGTGCTCGGTTCGGCAGCGTCGAGGCCCACGACGAGGCCCTGGTCGCCGGCTGGAACGCCGTGGTCGGCCCGGAGGACGTCGTCTGGCACCTCGGGGACTTCGCCGCCCATGCCAGCCGGGCGCATTGCGCGGCGATCTTCGCGCGGCTGAACGGCGCCAAGCGCCTCGTCCGTGGCAACCACGATTCGAACCGTGTCCTGGACCTGCCCTGGGCCGAGCCGCCGGTGGAGAGCGCCCGCCTCTCCGTCGCGGACGCGCGCGGGCGGCCGCACCGCCTGTTCCTGTCGCACTACGCGCACCGGGCCTGGCCGGGCCTGTGGCGGGAGACGCGCCACCTCTACGGGCACAGCCACGGCTGGCTCGCCGACACCACGCGCTCCTGCGATGTCGGTGTGGATGCCTGGGACGACCGCCCGGTCACCCTCGAGGCGATCCTGGTGCGCCAGGACGCGGCCGCTTGCGTGCCGGAGGAACTCGCGGCCCACGGCCTGCGCTGATGGGCGGGGACCGGCGCGCTATATCGTGCGCCGGAGCATCGACAGCCCGGCAGGAGGCCGCATCGCCATGACCGACATCCCCGCCCCGCCGCCGGGCCCGGCCGACGCCGCGACCCGGGCCGCGACTCAGGCCGCCACCAAAGCCGCCACCGAACTCGGCCTCGGGACCGACTGGGCCGCCCTCGGCGCGCCGGACTGGGACCGGGTCTGCCGCCGGGCCGGCGCGATCCTCGCCGGGCAGGGCCAGGCGCCGGCGCCCGGCTGGGACGGGGCCCTGGCGCGGGCCCTCGGCCGCCCCGATCCCGCGGCCGCGCGGGACGAGCTGGCCCGCGACGCGGCCAACACCGTGCTGGCCGAGAAGGGCGAGGTCTTCGCCCCGGAGGACGATGCCTGAGGCGGACGACGAGACGCCGCCGGTCGTGCCGCCGGGCGTGCCATCGGGCGGACCGGTGGTTGCCGCGGCGGGGGTGCGGGCCGATGTAGTAGGCATGCCTTATCCCGAACACCGGCCTGAACCGCGGCCCGAGCACCGGCGTGCCGCCCCGAGACCGACCGAGCGCTACGCCCCCGGCGCGGCACCCGCCGCCCTGCGGGTGATCCCCATCGCGGGCGGCCCGACCCTCGACGCGCAGACGCGCGTGCGGCTCGGCCACCAGATGCGGGCGATGTATGATCCGGTGATCGACGAGGCGTTGGATCCCCGGCTGGCGGAGCTGCTGCGGCAGCTCGATGCGGATCGGGGCGGCTCGACCTGAGATCGGGGGCGGGGGTGTCCGGCCCGCGCATCCGCTGCGGCTTCCGGTGAAGAGGCTCCCATCGGTGGATCGGGGGGGTGTCACACCGATGGGAGCCCGGCCGAGTCGACGGATCGACCCAACCCGCCCCATATCGCCCAGGCGGCGGCCCGGGCGCTTTCACCTAAGTCAATTTGCTTGCGAATACGGCCGTCGAAGTGTCGAATTGGCGTATTCGATCGTGAGAATCGTCGCGATCAGGCCGAGGTGCCGGTCACCGAGAGCATGACCCCGTCGCTGCCGATCTCGTCGCCGCCGTAGCCGAGCATGCGCGCGAGTTGCTCGCGGGCGCGCCAGACCCGGCTCTTCACGGTGCCGATCCGGCAGTTCATGACGACGGCGGCCTCCTCGTAGCTCAGGTTCTCGATCGCCACGAGGACCAGCGCCTCCCGCATCACCGGCGCGAGCCGATCCAGGGCCGCGCGCACGTCCTGCAGGTCGAGATGGCCCCCCTGCTCGGGGATGCTGGTCAGCCGGTCGGCGTAGCTGCCGTCGGTGTCGGCGACCTCGCGGCCCTGCTTGCGGTGCTGGCTGTAGAAGACGTTGCGGAGGATCGTGAACAGCCACGCCTCCAGGTTGGTCCCGGCGGTGAATCCGCCGCGGCCGCGCCAGCCGCGCAGCAGGGTGTCCTGCACGAGATCGTCCGCCGCGGCCGGGTCGCGCGTCAACGAGACCGCGAACCGGTGCAGCGCCGGCACCACCTGCAGCAGGCCCGCGCGGAACGTTCTGTCGCGCTCGCCCTCGGCCTGGGCGAGGGCGGCCTCCAGGCGCGCGAGCAGGTCGGCGAAGGGGTTCGCATCCCTGTCCGAGTCGAGGTCGATCCGGTCGTAGGCGCGACCGAGGAGCGTGCCGAGATGGGCGCGCACGGCCTCCGGCAGGCCGAAGCGGGTCTCGTCCCCGGCCTCCTCTGCGACATCCGCGATGGGATCGAGGAGCGATGGGCCTTCGGTGTCGGGCATTCGGTCCGGTCGTCGGCGGGCGGGCCGGTCAAGCCCAGAGGACCGGTTGTGGCGCGCCCCGGCCGCCCATGCCGCAACATGGGTTAACGCCTGTCCCGAACGGGACTCAGCCGCGGGCGCCAAACCGCCGCGCCGCCGCGAGACCGGCGAGGACGGCCGCGCAGGCCCCTGCGGCGGCGAGCCCCGTGCCGAGGGCCGTACTCAGGGTTCCGGCATCGGGGACGCCCTTGCGGGCGCGCCAGCCGCCGTCGGCCCGCGTGCCCTCCGGCGTCGGCGCGCGCAGGGCCCCGTGCGTGCGCGGCCCGGGTTCGGCCCGGTCGAGGGCCCACCGGAACCCGGCACCCATCAGGTGCTCGGTCGGGTACGGAGCCAGCGCGTAGCCGACCTGCGCGAGGCGGGCCGGCCAGCCGACCGCGACCTCGTCGCGCGGGTGGCGCGCGAGGCGGAGATAGGTCTCCGCCACGGCCTCGGGCGCGTAGTACAGGTGCCCGGGATTGAGCCGCCGGCCGCTGACATTGGCGCCGTGCTCCAGGCCCGGCGTGTCGACGATGGCGGGAAATACGGCGCAGACGCGGATGTGGCGGTGCCGGGCGAGTTCCTGGCGCAGGCTCGCCGAGAAGCCGCGCAGGCCGAACTTGCTGGCCGTGTAGGCGGCGGCGAAGGGCGTCGGCGCCCAGCCGCCCATCGAGACCGTGTTGATCAGCGTCCCCCGGCCGCGGTCGAGGAAATGCGGCAGCACCGCGTAGGCCCCGTGCACGGCGCCCAGCAGGTTCACCGCGATCGTCTGCCGGTGCAGGTCCAGGGGAGCGTCCAGCAGGGGGCCGAACACCCCCACCCCGGCATTGTTGATCCAGACGTCGATGCCGCCGAAGGCCCGGAGTGCCTCCCGGGACAGGGCGTCCACCGCCTCGGGCTCTGTGACGTCGGTGGGGACAGCGACGGCCTCGGCGCCCGACGCGCGCAGGTCGCGGGCGATTCCGTCGAGCACGTCGGCCCGCCGCGCCGCCAGCACCACCCGGGCGCCCCGCGCCGCGAAGGCCTCGGCCGCCGCCCGGCCGATGCCGCTCGAGGCCCCGGTGATGACCACCGTCCCGCCGTCCAGGCGTGCCATGCCGGTTCTCCGCGTCGTGTGTCGTCGAGTTGCAACTGCACGGCGAACCCTTCCCCGCGCCGCGGCGTTCCCCCTCGCAGCTGCGGCCATTCGGACGCGCCCGGGACGGCGCGTCCGAATGGCCGCCGCGACGCGCGGCCCCGAAGGCCCGCCCCCGTCTGCCCGAACCCTTCCGAGGTCGCCGATGCCTGCCCCCGATTCAGCCCCCGCCAGGGCCGCCGCGCCCGAGGGAGGCGCCTCGACGGTCTGGACCCTCGCCCTCGCCACCGCGCTGATCGGCATCGTCGCCCTTCCCCGCCGGTCGGCGCGCGGCGCGGTCGGTGCCTCGGTCGACCGTGCGCCCGGCCGGTCCGCCGACCGGGACGGGGCGCGCCGGACGTCGCCTGCGCATGCGGGACGGGAGGCCCACGCCGTGGCCCGGGCCGAGGCCGATCGCGGGCGGCAGGCCGCGACGCCGACCGAGATCCCCGCCAAGGGCTGGAAGGACATCGCGCTGCGCGCCTATCACGACATCGGCGAGAACCGCCTGTCGCTGATCGCGGCCGGCGTCACCTTCTTCACGCTCCTGGCGATCTTCCCGGCGGTGGCGGCCCTGGTCTCCTGCTACGGCCTCGTGGCCGACGCCTCGACCATCAACGACCAGCTCGCCAGCCTCCAGGGCATCCTGCCCCAGGGCGCCCTGGAGATCGTCGGCGATCAGGTGAAGCGGCTGAACGAGCAGGGCAACACCACCCTCGGGTTCAGCCTGCTCATCAGCATCGCCCTGTCCGTGTGGAGCGCCAATGGCGGCGTGAAGCACGTCTTCGACGCCCTCAACCTCGTCTACAACGAGCGGGAGAAGCGCAACTTCCTCGTCCTCAATCTCGTCTCCCTCGCCTTCACGGCGGGGGCGCTCCTGTTCCTCCTCCTGGCGCTGGCCGCGGTGGTGGTGGTGCCGGTGGTGCTGGAATTCGTCGGGCTCGGCGCGGACGCGTGGTGGCTGGCGCTGCTGCGGTGGCCGGTCCTGCTCCTGGCGGTGCTGCTGGGCCTCGCCCTGCTCTACCGCTACGGGCCGAGCCGGGACGCGCCGCGCTGGCGCTGGGTCACGCCCGGGGGCGCCCTCGCGGCCGTGTTGTGGATCGTCGCGTCGCTGCTGTTCTCCTGGTACGTCGGCCATTTCGGCAGCTACAACAAGACCTACGGCTCGCTCGGCGCGGCGATCGGCTTCATGACCTGGATCTGGCTCTCGACCATGATCGTGCTGGCCGGCGCCCAGGTGAACGCCGAGATGGAGCATCAGACCGCCGAGGACACGACCGTCGGCGAACCGCAGCCCCTGGGCACGCGCCGGGCGCGCATGGCCGATACGGTGGGCGCCGCCGCGGAGTAGCGCGGCGCCCGGCCCTCACCGGGGGCACGGCCTCCTGAGCGAGGGGGGCTCGCGGAGCGCGTCGCCGGCGAGAACGCCGACTTAACACAGGTTGGCGCGCGTTTTTCTGCTGCAGGCACAAGCCGATCAAGAAGATCCGGACTTCGATGTTCGGGCGACGGTTTGGCCCCCTGCCGATAGAAATATCTGTGCCTCATTATTTGACCGATACCCATGGCGGCGCCGTCGTTCGGGACGCTTCGGATGGGCGCGACGTCGCCCGATCCCCCATGGCCCCCCGCTTCGGCGACCTCCCCGGCGCCTGTCCCGGCGACTGCCCGGCCGCCGGCACGCCGGCGCCGCGGTGATCTGACCGGAGGCGGACGTGGACAACCCGTTCGTACGGAAGATGGAGCGGCATGTCAGGCTCGCGCCCGAGGACCGCGCGATCCTCGACGGGTTGGGGCGCCTGCATGTCCGCCACGTCGCGGCCCGGCAGGATATCGAGGGGCAGCAGAGCGACCCGTACCACACGCACCTGATCCTCGACGGCTGGGCCTGCCGGTACAAGCAGTTCCCGGACGGCCGGCGGGCGATCGTCGCGCTGCTCCTGCCGGGCGACCTGTGCGACCCGTTCGTGTTCCGCCGGGCACGCATGGACCACGCCATCGGCGCGCTGACGCCCGCCACCGTCGCGCGGATCGCCCCGGAGCAGATCGGCGACGCGGTCCGCGGCCGGCCCGCCGTCGAGGAGTGCCTGTGGCGGGAGCTGCTCGCCGCCACGGCGATCCACCGCGAGTGGATCGCCAGCGTCGGCCGGCGCTCGGCGATCGAGCGGCTGGCGCACCTGTTCTGCGAGTTGCACCTGCGGTTGACGCGCGTCGGCCTCGCGGACGGGACGACGCTGCCGATGCCGGTGACCCAGCCCGACCTCGCCGACGCCCTCGGCCAGACGAGCGTGCACATCAACCGCACCCTGAAGGAGCTGCGCACCGGCGGCCTCGTCGCCCTGCGCAGCCGCCGCCTGACGATCCGCGACCTCGACGGACTGCGGGAGCGCGGCCTGTTCGATCCGGCCTACCTGCAGCTCTCCTGAGCGGCGCGGGCGATACGCCGCGGCACCGGAGGCCGCGTGCGCCTTGCCGCGGGGCTGCCGCGGCCGATCTGAGGCGGACCCGTCACCCGCCACCGGCGCCCGCGCGACACACGATGCACATCCACCTCGACGCCCTCGGCGGCGTCGCCGGCGACATGTTCGCCGCCGCCCTGCTGGACGCCTTCCCCGAGCATCGGGCCGGCGTGTCCGCCAGCGTCCGGGCGGTCGACGCGCGCATCGCCTGCGCGGTCAGCGCGCACAACGATGGGATCCTCAGCGGCGCGCGCTTCACCGTGTCGGCGCCCGGGGCGGAGCCCGTGCCCGCGCCGCACCGGCACGCGCATACCGGGCAGCGCGACCATCCGCATGCTCACGGCCACGATCACGGCCACGATCACGGCCACGATCACGGCCACGATCATGCCCGCGACCACGGCCACCGTCCCTGGTCGGAGATCCGCGCCGCGCTGGAGACGGCGGATCTCGCGCCGGCGGTGCGGGCGCACGCGCTCGGCATCTTCGGGCATCTGGCCGCGGCGGAAGCCCGCGTCCACGGCATCGCGGTCGACGCGGTGGCGTTCCACGAGGTCGGCGCCGCCGACTCGATCGCCGACATCGTCGCCGCCGCCCACCTGATCGCCGCCCTGGAGGCGCGCAGCTGGAGCGTCTCGGCCCTGCCGCTGGGCTCCGGCCGGGTGCGAACCCAGCACGGCCCCCTCCCCGTCCCGGCTCCCGCCACGACGCTGCTGCTCGCAGGCTTTTCCACCCTCGACGACGGGATCCCCGGCGAGCGCGTCACCCCCACCGGCGCGGCGATCCTGCGCCACCTCTGCGGCGACGATCCCGGGCGGGGTCGCCCCCGGGGGATCCTCGGGCGCACCGGCATCGGCTTCGGCACGAAGGTCCTGCCGGGCCTGAGCAACTGCCTGCGCGCCCTCGTGCTGGAGGACGGCGCCGCGTCCCGCCCGGGCCGGCGGGATCTCGCGGTGATCGCCTTCGAGGTCGACGACCAGTCCGGCGAGGATCTCGCCACGGGCCTCGACCGGCTGCGCGCCGAGCCCGGCATCGTGGACGTCGTGCAGATGCCGGTCATCGGCAAGAAGGGCCGGATGATGGCCCGGATCCAGGTCCTGGTCCGTCCGGAGAGCCTGGAGGCGGCGGTCGCGGCCTGCTTCCGGGAGACCACGACCATCGGCCTGCGTTACCACCCCGTGGAGGGCGCGGTGCTCGCGCGCGCCGCCCGCACGGTCGAGCACGACGGCCGGTCGGTTCGCGTGAAGATCGTGGCGCGGCCGGGCGGGCGCACCGCCAAGGCCGAGGCCGACGACGCCCGCGACCGTCCGGACCACGCGGCCCGGGCCGCCCTACGCCGCGAGGCCGAGCGCCTCGCCCTGGAACAGGAGCAGGAGGAGCGGTGACGCGCCAGCATCTGGAATCCGTCCTCGCCGGGCTCGGCCCTGTCGCGGTGGCGGTGAGCGGCGGGGTCGACAGCCTGACGCTCGCCACCCTCGCACACCGGCTGGCGCCAAGCGCTACTCTGGTGGTCCACGCGGTCTCGCCGGCCGTGCCGGAGGAAGCGACCGCGCGCGTGCGCGCCGAGGGCGCCCGCGAGGGCTGGTCCTTACGGGTGATCGAGGCCGGCGAGTTCGCCGACCCGGCCTACCGGGCAAACCCGGTCAACCGCTGCTTCTTCTGCAAGACCAACCTCTACGGCGCGGTCCGGCGCGTCACCGACCGCCAGATCCTGTCGGGCGCGAACCGCGACGACCTCGGCGAGTACCGCCCCGGCCTCGACGCCGCCCGGGAGCACGGCGTGCGCCACCCTTACGTGGAGGCCGGGTTCGACAAGGCGTCGGTCCGGGCGCTCGCCCGCGACCTCGGCCTCGGGGCCGTGGCGGAATTGCCGGCCGCGCCCTGCCTGTCGAGCCGGGTCGAGACCGGCATCGCCATCGAGCCGGAGACCCTGACCTTCATTCACGCGGTCGAGCGGCTGGTCGGCGGAGCGCTGGCGACCGACGGCGCCGGACGGGCCGTCCGCTGTCGGGTCCGCGCCGAGGGCGTGGTGGTGGAACTCGATCCAGCAAGCCTCGCCGCCCTCGACGCCGAGGGTCGCGAGACGCTCGGGGCGGGCATCCGGGACATGGCGCCGGCCCGTCTCGCCGGCCCGGTCCGCTTCGCCCCCTACCGGGTCGGCAGCGCCTTCCTGGTCGAGCCGCGGGAGGCCCGGGCGTGAGCATCTCCGAAGAGTTCACCCTCGATTTCGCCCGGCCCGAGCGGATCGGGCTGGAGGAGGCGATCTTCTGCGCCGGCAAGAGCCCGGAGCAGATCGACGCGATCCTGGAGGCCGCCCGGGCGCGCGGCGCCTCGCTGCTCCTCACCCGCCTCGACCCGGAGAAGCGCAACCGGCTCCGGGACGCCGCGCGGCTCGATTACTGCCCGGTCTCGCGCACGGCGGTGTTCGGCGAGGCCCCCCGGATCACCGGCCCGGCCCGGGTCGCGGTGGTGGCGGCCGGCACCTCGGACGTACCCGTCGCCCGCGAGGCGCTGCGAGTGCTGGCCTATGCCGGACGGGCGGCCTCGCTCTTCGCCGATGTCGGCGTCGCCGGCCTGTGGCGGCTGACGTCGCGGATCGAGGAGATCCGGGCGCACCCGGTGGTGATCGTCGCCGCCGGCATGGACGCGGCTTTGCCCAGCGTCGTCGGCGGCCTCGTGGCGGGCGCGGTGATCGCGGTCCCGACCTCCGTGGGCTACGGTGTCGCCGCGGGCGGGCGCGCCGCCCTCGACGCCGTGCTGGCGAGCTGCGCGCCGGGCATCACGGTGGTCAACATCGACAACGGCTACGGCGCCGCCTGCGCCGCCCTGCGCCTGCTCCACGCGGCGGGACGCCTCGCCACGGGGACCGAACGATGACGCGGCCCGACGCATTACCTCCCCTCACCAGGACATCCTCGAACGGAGACAGCCGATGGAACGCCGCAGCTTCCTCCAGGGCGCCGTGCTCGGCGCGGGCCTCGCTGGCGCCGGCAGCGCGGGTGCGGCCGTGAACGCCCCCGTCCTCCCCGGCAACCGCCCGCAGGACCCCGCGGATCTGCCCTTCGTCACCGATCCCGGCGAGCGCCGGGGCGAGATGCTCTACCGGTCGTTCGGGAAGAGCTCCGAAAAGATCTCGGCGATCGGCATGGGCGGGTTCCATCTCGGCAAGAGCGCCGTGACGGACGACGAGGCGACGCGGCTGATCCATGCCGGGATCGACCGCGGCATCACCTTCATGGACAATTGCTGGGACTACAACGAGGGGCGCTCCGAGCTGCGCATGGGCGCGGCCCTGGCCCAGGGCGGCTACCGCGACAAGGTCTTCCTGATGTCCAAGATGGACGGGCGGACCAAGGAGGAGGCGCTCAAGCAGATCGACCAGTCGCTCCTGCGCCTGCGCACGGACCGGATCGACCTCGTCCAGCACCACGAGATCCTGCGCTACGACGACCCGGACCGGGTCTTCGCCGAGGGCGGCGCCATGGAGGGCTTCCTGGAGGCGAAGAAGCAGGGCAAGCTGCGCTACATCGGCTTCACCGGCCACAAGGACCCGCGCATCCACCTGCAGATGCTGGAGGTCGCCGCCGAGCGCGGCTTCCACTTCGATGCCGTGCAGATGCCGGTCAACGTGATGGACGCGCATTTCCGCTCGTTCAGCCACCTCGTCCTGCCCTACCTCGTGCAGAACGGCATCGCGCCGCTCGCCATGAAGACCTTCGGCGACGGGGTGATCCTGAAGGCGGACGCGCCGATCAAGCCGCTCGAGTACCTGCACTTCTCGCTGAACCTGCCGGTCTCGGTGGTGATCACCGGCATCCAGAACCAGCGCGACCTCGACCAGGCCTTCGAGGCGGTGAAGACCTTCGAGCCGATGGACAAGGCCACGGTGGCCGAGCTGCTGTCGCGCTCGAAGCCCTACGCGCTGGAGGGCAAGTACGAGCTGTTCAAGACGAGCGCGACCTTCGACGGCACCGCCAAGAACGCGGCGTGGCTCGGCGAGGACGTGGCGAGCGTGAAGAAGCTCGCGCCGACGATGGAGTAGGCGGCGGGCAAGCGCGTCCGATATTCCCCTCCCCCTTGCGGGGAGGGGTTAGGGGTGGGGGTGGTTTAGAAGGAACCGCCGAGCCCTTTCCGGCCCCACCCCCACGCGGGATCTGCGATCCCCAAGCTCCTCCCCGCAAGGGGGAGGAGAGTCAGCCCCTCACGCTACGTCCTCCAGCCGGATCGGCAGGCTGCGGATCCGGCGGCCGGTGGCGTGGTGGATCGCGTTGGCGATGGCCGCGTTCACCCCGATGATCCCGAGCTCGCCCAGGCCCTTCAGGCCCAGCGCATCGACCTGATCGTCGGGATCGGGCACCAGCAGCGCCTCCACCTCCGGCGCGTCGGCCGCCGTCGGGACGAGGTACTCGGCGAGATCCGAGTTGCGGTAGGCGCCGCCGTCCACCACCGTCTCCTCAAGAAGCGCCGAGCCGAGGCCCCAGATCATCCCGCCCGTGAGCTGGCTCCGCGCGGTCAGCGGGTTGAGGATGCGCCCCGCCGCGAAGGCGCCGGTGAGCCGGGCGACGCGGATCTCCCCGGTCTCGGCGTGGACGTGGACCTCGGCGAACTGCGCGCCGAAGCCCCAGGAGACGGCCTTCCCGCCCCCACCGAGGGCGAGCCCGATTTGGCCCTGCCGCAGGCCCGCGAGCGCCTTCTCCCGGTCGCCGCCCTCGGGCACGAACTCCGCGACCGTCTCGACGCCTTCCGGGTCGACGACCTCGCCGAGCGCGATCCCGGCCCCGTCCGGCGCCGCGAGCCGGTCGCCCGCGAGGCGCAGGCTGCCCGGATCGCGGCCGGCGAGGCGCCCGCCCTGCCCGGTCGCGGCCTGCGCCAGGCTCTCGCGGATCTGGCGGCAGCCGAGCGCCAGGGCGCTCATCAGGCTGGTGGTCGTGCTCGACCCGCCCGAGATCCCCGCCGCCGGCAGGTCGGTGTCGCCGAGCCGGACGGTGACCCGCTCCACCGGCACGCCGAGACCGTCCGCCGCGCCCATCGCCAGCAGCGTGGTGATGCCGTTGCCGATCTCGTGGTGCGCGCAGGCGACCTCCGCGGCGCCGTCCGGGCCGAGCCGGACCCGCAGGGTCGCGGCCGCGATCTTGGTGGGCCGCACCGAAGTCGCGCAGCCGAGACCCACCCGCCAGGGCCCGTCGCGCATCGCGCCCGGGCGCGGCACCCGGCGCGACCAGCCGAAGGCCTTCGCGCCGGCGTCGAAGCAGGCCATCAGCGGCCGGGTCGAGAACGGTTTTCCGGAGACCGGATCGACCGCCGTGTCGTTGAGGCGGCGCAGCGCGATCGGGTCCATGCCGAGCGCGACCGCCATCTCGTCGACGGCGCTCTCCAGGGCGAACAGGAACGGCACCTCCGGGGGCGCCCGCATCGGCCCCGGCGTGTTGCGATCGACCCGCACGGCCCGCTCCTCGGTGCGGATGTTCGGGCAGGCGTAGAGGCTCGCCGTCACCTCCGCGCCCTCCATGACGAAGGGATCGAAGCGCGACGTCACGGTCTCGGCCTCGTGGACCAGGGCGGTGAACCGGCCCGTCCGGTCGGCGCCGAGTCGGATGCGGTGGCGCGATTCCGGCCGATAATTGGCGATGGTGAAGCACTGTCGCCGGCTGGGCACCAGCGAGACCGGCCGGCCGAGGTGCCGCGCCGCGAGCGCGACCAGCGCGGTGTGCTGCGACAGGGCGAATTTCGAGCCGAAATGGCCGCCGATCAGCCCCGCCACCACCCGCACCTGCGCGGGATCGAGCCCGAGCTGCGCCGCGAGCCCGTGCTGCACGGCGCCGACGTAGCGGGTCGGCTCGTGGACGGTGAGCCTTTCGCCGTCCCAGGCGGCCCGGGTGGTGAACAGCTCGATCGGGTTGTGGTGCTGGACCGGCGTCGCGTAGCGCGCCTCGACGCGGAGCGCGGCGTCCCTAAACCCCGCCTCGGCATCGCCCCGGGCGATGTCCGCGTGGTGGGGCTTCAGGTCGGCGAGGCGCACGGTCTCGGCCCCGGGGGCGTCGAAGCCGCCGGCGGCGGGCTCCTCCGCGTAGGCGACCTTCACCGCACCGGCCGCCGCCTCGGCGGCCCCCTGACTCTCGGCGACCACGAGGGCCACGATCTGGCCAGCATAGGCGACTGCGTCGGAATCGAGCGGACGGTGCGAGCTGTTGGCGTACCCGCCGGCCATCAGGTGCTTCACCGGCGCCACCGCGCCCGCGAAGTCCCGGTGGGTGAAGATCCGGAGGAGTCCCGGCACCCGCTCGGCCGCCGCGAGGTCGAACCCGGTGATGCGGCCCCGGGCGATGGTGCTGGTCACCAGGGCCGCGTGGGCCGTGTCCCGGTCCGGGCCGGTCAGGTCGGAGCTGTAGAGCGCCCGGCCGGTGACCTTGTCGGGTCCCTCGATCCGGGTGTGGGGGCGGCCGAGACGGCCGTCGGTGTCCTGCGCGCCGGCGTCCATGCCGCCCTCCCCGTTCGCGGCCGCCCGGGCCGCATCGCAAAGGGAGGAAGCGCCGTGAGGGCTCGACGGCTCCCCGGACGGTGGAGCGACATGATGCAGCAACCGACCCGGTCGTCCTCGCGAGCGCGGCGACGCGACCCAGGGCAGCGCGCCCTGGATCAGCGCGGCGCCGCCTGGATCGCCAGGCTGCGCTCGCGAGGTCGGTGCGGGCTGCGGCAGCCTTCACTGCCGCAGCCTGGGACCTCAGTTCAGGATTTCAGTTCAGGACCTTGCCGTCCGGTCCGACCTTGACCTCCTGCTCCTTGTCGGCGCCGGCGACCTTAATCTCGTACTGGACCGAGGAGCCGTCCTTCTCGACCTCGGCCTCGTAGGCCTTGCCGCCGCCGGCCTTCTGCTCGGCGATGGCCAGCGCGTCCTTCAACGAGGTCTTGGCGTTCTGGAAGTCGGAGGCCTTCAGCCGGGTGAAGTAGCGCTCGAACGGCTGGTTCTCGGTCTTGTAGAGGGCGCCGGTATCGGCGTTGATGCCGTACTCGACGAGCTTGCCGCTCGGGTAGACGACCTTGATCGCGTAGTGGGCCGGATCCTTGCTGCCGGCCTTCTCGAAGTCGGCGTCGATGGCGCGGCCGCCCTTCTCGTCGCCCTGCGACTCGGCGGTGGCCAGCGCCTGGGCGAGGCCGACCTTGGCGACCTTGGCGACCTGCCACTCCTTCATGTTGCTGTCGGCCTTGGTGGCGGGCTCGGCGGGCGTCGCGGTGGGCGTCTGGGCCAGGGCGAGGCCGGTGGAGAGGGCCAGGAGGCCGGCTGCGGCGGTGAGACGGGTGATCATGGCGGTGTGTCCCTTCGTGGGTTCGTTCACGGATGCGTGAAACGTCGGGTCCGGAAATCCGGTTGCCCGCGATCGGGAAAAAATTCGGGTCCCGTCGCCCGGGCGGGGCCGGGTCGGCGCCTGGGGCCGCGCGGGGTCGAGGGCCCGGCGAGACGGACGGCCGGCGCCCCTGTATGACACGCGGACGATCCGGCGCGCCCCCGCGGGGACGGCGGACATCCCCCCGATGGAGCAGGCCATGACCGCGCACGAGCCCGAGCCGCTGGACGAGTTCACCCGCCTGCACGCCAAGCTGTCCGCCCTGGAGATCGTGCTCGGCGTCCTGATCGGGCGGCTCTCCGAGGAGAACCCGGAGATCCGCGAGGACGTGAAGCGCGACGTGGCGGCGATCCTGTCGGACCTGCCGATCGACGGCCCGAGCGAGGAGATGATCGCCGCCGAGGTCCGCCGCGCCGCCGAGGTGCTGACCAGCGTGTCGATCGGCTGAGCCGTCAGCGCGGCGGCATCCGCAGCGCCCCGTCGAGCCGGATCGTCTCGCCGTTCAGCATCGGGTTCTCGCAGATGTGCCGGACGAGGTCGGCGTATTCCGACGGGCGGCCGAGGCGGGCTGGGAACGGCACGCTCTGGCCGAGCGTGTCCTGCACGTCCTGGGGCAGACCCGCCATCATCGGCGTCTCGAAGATGCCCGGCGCGATGGTGACCACCCGGATGCCGTGCCGGGCGAGTTCCCGGGCGACGGGCAGCGTCAGGGCGACCACCCCGCCCTTCGAGGCCGCGTAGGCGGCCTGCCCGATCTGGCCGTCGAAGGCCGCGATCGAGGCGGTGTTCACGATCACGCCCCGGGCGCCGGCCGCGTCCGGCGCCTCGCGGGCGATGGCGTCGGCGGCCAGCCGGATCATGTTGAACGTGCCCACGAGGTTGACCGAGACCGCCCGCGCGAAGGTCTCGAGCCGGTGCGGCCCGTCGCGGCCGACCACCTTCTCCCCCGGCGCGATGCCGGCGCAGTTCACCAGCCCGTGGAGGTGCCCGAACGCGTCGAGCGCCGTCCGGACCGCCGCCGCGCCGTCCGCCTCGCGGGTGACGTCCGTCTCGGCGAACCGGGCCTGCGCCCCGAGATCCGCCGCCACCTGGGCGCCGGCCTCCCGGGCGATGTCGGCCACGACCACCCGCGCCCCCGCCGCCGCGAGGCCCCGCGCCGCCGCCTCCCCAAGGCCCGAGCCCGCGCCCGTGACGATGAAGACCCGGTCCCTGATCATCGCGCTCGCCATCCTGGCTCCCCGCCGCTCCCGGGCGGCCGACGGCGCCCCGCGAGTCCCGAGGTAGCGCGGCGCCGCGGCCGCCGGAAGGCGTCCGGCCCGGCACATGGGCCCGATCGCGTCCGCGCCGCGATTGACGTGTAATTTTTTCCCACATATACGAGGTGAAGATGATCCGATGTACTGGATCATATTAACAAGTGTTTCTGCGAATTTTATCCGGTGATCCGTCGCGCGGCGGCAAGTCGTTCGGCCGCGCGTGACCTGTCGTCCCCTGTATCCGGGCTGTGGACCGGCCCGCGCCCGTCATCCTCCGGTCCCGGCCGTCCGGGAACGGCCGCTCCCTCACGCCTGATCAGGACAGCCATGGGCGCCCACTGGATCGAGAATGCGGCCCGGCACTGGCGGCACGGGCGGATCGTCGGGCACCGCTTCGCCGAGCGGCGTCCCGGCATCCGCGCGGCCCTCCGGGCGGCCGCGCCCGGCAGCGTGCTGCTCGCTGGCAATTCCCACGCGGAGCTCGTCGGCGCGCCGGATCTCGGCGGCCGGCCCTGCATCAACGTCGCGGTCGGCGGCAGCACCGCGGCCGATTGCGGCCGCCAGCTCGCGGCGCTGCGCGTCCCGGTCCGCTGCGCGGCCGCGGTGCTGATCATCGGCACCAACGACATCCAGCGCTGGCGCCATCCCGAGCGGGCCGGGGTGGTCGACCGGTTCGAGGCCGATGTCCGGGACATCCTGCGCCGCCTGGAGGCCTGGACCGCGCAGGTCTTCGTCGCCGCGATCCCGCCGATCGGTGCCGGGGCGACCGGGCGCGATCCCGCCGCCGTCGCGGTCTTCTCGGATCGCCTCGCGGCACTCTGCGCCGCGGGGGGCCGCACCTTCTTCGACCCGTTCGCGCCGTGGCGATCCGGCACCGGCGGCCTCGCCGGTCCGGGCCTCCACCGGGACGGCGTGCATCTGGCCGACTACGCGCCCCTGGCCGCGGCGCTCGCCGGCGCGGTGGTGCTCGATGCGCTCCCGCTCGCGCCCGTCCGGAGGCCCGTGCCGGCCGCGCCCCTGCGGATCCTGCGCGCCGCCTGGATCGGCCGGCCGTGAGGCTCCACGCGCGCCTCGCCGCGGCCCTGCGGCCGCCCGCGCGCGCCGGCGTGCAGCACCTGCCCCGGCGGCTCTGGCCCGGCGAGGAGGCGGCTTGGCGCGACGAGAACGGCGTCCGCCACCCGCGGGCGGTGCGCAGTGCCCTCGCGGCGCTGGCCGCCCTCGAACCCCGCGGTCGCTACGGCGCCCGGATCGAGGGACGGGGCAAGGTCGTGACCGGCCCGGCCAGCGCGCTCGTCCTGCGCGACGCGGATGCGGAGATCGGGTTCGTCCTCGGCCTCACGCCCGACGGGTACGGCGCGGAGCCGTTCTGAGCGGGTCCGGATCAGGGCGGGGTCGTGCACAGCAGGGTCGGCGCGCAGGCCGTCCGGAAGCCTGCCCGCGCGTAGAGGGCCTCGGTCCTGCCGTCGGCCGGGCATTGCAGGAAGACCTGCGCGGCTCCCCGCGCCCGCGCCTCGCGCAGGGCCGCGACCGTCACGGCGGTGCCGAGGCCGCGGCGCTGCCGGTCGGCCCGCGTGCTGACATTGTACAGGCCCGCCGTCTCGCCGCGCAGGTAGAGGCTGGCGCAGGCCGCCGGGCCGGCGGCGTCGCGCAGGACGAGGTGCAGGGTCACGAGGCCGTGCCGGCCCCGGGCCGCGCGCAGCGCCGGGATGTAGTAGCGGCGCAGATGCGTCCGCACGCCCGGCGCGTCGGACAGGTGGGCGAAGACCCTCTCGAAATCCGGCCCCGGCGCGGGCGTCGCCTGCACGGTGACGGCGCTGCCGGCCGGGGCCGGCGCCGGAAGCTCCCGCGCCACCATCCAGCGCGCCGGGTAGAGGATCGCGGGCTCGAACAGGGCGCGCAGCAGCGCGATCTCGCCGTCGTCCCGGGCCAGGAAGGCCGGCGCCCGCGCGCGCCCGAGGGCGGCCGCGCCCGCCCAGGCGAACTGGTCGGGACGGTGCACGCCGAAGGCGAAGTTCACGGTCGGGTCCGGGATGCTGCGCGACCAGACGTAGCCGGCGCCCCCGGGGCCGTGCTCGACGCCGTCGATCAGGGAGCCGGTGAGCGCGGCCACATGGGCGTCGCGCAGGGTCTCGAAGGTCGGTTCGGGCGCCTGCATGTCAGGCGGCCGTCCGAGCGGAGGCTCGCGCGGGGGACGGTGCCCGGGCCTCGGCGATGTCCCTGGCTGCGTCCCCGGCCGTGTCCCCGGCCGTGCCCGGACCTGCCTCCGCAGCCGTGTCCGCGCCCGCCTCCTGGCCGTGCCTGTCCATCCGCTCGCTCCTGCGCCGCTCGGGCTTCGACGGAGTGACGGTTGAGGCGGGGCGCCGTTCATGCTGTCGCACCCGGTGCCGGCGGATGGCGCCCGCACGAAACCTCTGAACGCCGGACGGGCCCATCCGTCAGGGAGGTGCCGGCGACGCGGAGGTGCCGGCGACGCGCGGAGGACGGATGACGGACGCTTCGAGCCAGCGGATGCGCGACGCGGGGGCGCATCCCCCGAAGCCGCGCGATGACAGGGCGCTGGAAACCGCGCGGGACGCCGCGCCGGTGTCCCTCACCCTGGAGGGGACCCGCGAAGTGCCGGTGATCCGCCTCGCCGAGCCGGTCGCGCCAGCGGCGGCCGCGGAGGCGATCCTGGCGCGCGCCGAGGCGCTGACCGCCCAGGACATGCAGGTCCTGCGCATCGTCGTCGCGGCCGATCCGGCGACGTCCGGACGGCTGCTCGACCTCGGCGCGGCCCGGGCCCTCGGTGACGGCGACGGGGTCGAGATCCTGCCGGGGCTCCTCTGGCAATGCGCCGCCCGCTGGCTCCCGCGGGCCCGGCCGCCCTTCCCCGAGCTGTTCACCGCCACGGCCGGCCGCCGCCACCCGCTGCGGCCCCGGACGCCCGCCGGCACGGTCTACGCGCGGGCGATCCCGTGGCTCGATCGGCGTCTGAGCTTCCGCACGATGACGGAGCCCGGCGACGTCGCCCTGTTCTCGACCTGGATGAACGACCCCCGCATCGCCGCGATCTGGCAGGAGACCGGTACCCTGGAGGCGCACGCCGCCTACATTGCCGGGCTCCAGGCCGACCCCGCGACCCTGCCGCTGTTCGGCTGCCTCGACGGCAGGCCGTTCGGCTATTTCGAGCTGTACTGGGCGCGGGAGAGCCGCCTCGGGCCGCTCTACGAGGCCGGCCCCTACGACCGCGGCTGGCACGTCGCGATCGGCGACGCGTCCGTGCGCGGGCGGCCCGCGCTCTCGGCCTGGCTGCCGTCGCTGATGCACTACCTGTTCCTCGACGAGCCGCGCACGCAGCGCGTCGTCGGCGAGCCGCGGGCCGATCACGCCCAGCAGATCCGGAACCTCCACGGCTCCGGCTTCGCGACGATCGCGACCGTCGACTTCCCCCACAAGCGCGCGGCCCTGGTCGCGCTGTCGCGCGAGCACTTCGTGCGCGACCGGCTCTGGGTGCCGGGGGCGGCCGCCGCCGACGCCGTGCCGCGGCCTCCCGCGGTGCCCGCCTAGACCGCCCTCCGCGAACAGGGGTGAGCGTCCGCGGTGACACCCCCGCCCCCGCCTACGGGCCCGTCGCCGGCGGGCTGACGATCGCCTGCGCCGGGCCGCGGCCGAGGTCCTGGCCGACGGGCGCGGTCCGGCGCCGCTGCCGGCCTGGGGCCTCGGCGCGCGCCGGGCAGGCGGCGCAGCGCCGGTCGAGGGCCGCGAGGCAGTGCAGGTGGCCGCGGCGCACGAGGCCGCACACCAGGGCGCGCGAGACCCCGAGCCGGGCCGCGATCTCGATCTGCGGCACGCCCTCGACCCGGTGAAGCTGGAAGGCCGTGCGCACCGGCTCCGGCAGCTCGGCCACCGCGGCCTCCACCTGCCGCAGGGATTCCCGCGACGCCGCGGCCGCCTCGGGGGTCCCGGTGCCGGGATCGGCCGCGTCCGGGACGGCATCGAGGCCGGTGAACAGGCGCCGCTCGAGGCCCCGCCGCCGCGCCCGGTCCAGGGCGAGGTTGCGCACCATCCGCCCGACATAGGCGGCCTGGATCGCGGTCTCGGCCGGGGGCGGATCGGCGATCAGCCGGAGCAGCACGTCCTGGACCACGTCCTCCGCCTGGGCCGGGCAGCCGAGGATGCGGCGCGCCCGCGCCAGATAGGCGGCGCGATGGCGCTCGAACGCCGCGAGGTTCCATGATCCGCCGGGCGGAGGGCGGCCGGGCCGGCCCGGCGGGACCGCGGCGATCCCGTGGCCGGAGGGACCGGCGTCGCAGTTCCAGGTCGCCACTGTCCCGCTCACAAGCTCCCATCGGCACGGCGCGTGCGGGCGGGACGCGTAACACGCGGCTCTTCTGTGTAACAACGACTATCTTCATGGATTGGAATTATTAAAACTCGAAATATCGACATCCGTTCGAGAGAATAGATGAAAGATCTGGACGTTCGCCCCGGCGCGGGGCGAGAAATCGTTCCGAATTCTGCATTCCACGGTGCCACGCCCGGGATCGGGCCGGCGGCCGCGCCGGATTTCCGCTCGCGCCAGGGTCCGTCGGCGCGTGTATGCTGGCGCTTCCTCGATTCGGGGCGCGGTGCGCGCCGCCGAACCCGTCCCCGCAGGATCGCGGCAGGAGAGCCAGGGCCGCGATGCCGTCCGTCGATACGCTCGTCCCGGTGGGTGCCTTCGCGCTGCTGGTCCTGGCGTTCGCCGTGAAGCACCTCGCTGCGGACTTCTTCCTTCAGACCAACTGGATGGCGCAGGGCAAGCAGCGGTCGTCCGCCTGGCTCGCCCCCCTCTGCGCCCATACCGGCCTGCACGGCCTCGGCACGCTGGCGATCGCGCTGGCGGTGAAGCCGGCCCTGTGGTGGCTGGCGCTCGTCGATTTCGCGATCCACACGGGGATCGATCGCGGCAAGGTGCTGGTCGGCCAGCGGACCCGCCTGCCGGCCACGGACGCCCGGTTCTGGTGGCTGATCGGCATCGACCAGTTCCTGCACCAAGTCACCCATCTCGGGCTCGCCGTGGTGCTGGCGGCGGCCTGACCCCTGACCGGGAGAGCGGGCGCCGCCGGGCGCCTCACTGCATCTCGGCCTCGAGCAGCCGGTTCGTGTCGGAGACCTTGCCGGCCAGTTCCAGGATCAGGAAGCGCTGGAAGGCGAGCGCGAGGTCCGGGCGCTCCCGCTCCATCCGCGCGAGGGCGGCGCGGTCGATGACGATCACCCGGCAGGGGCTCTCGGCGACGGCGGTGGCGGTGCGCCGCCCGCCCTGGACCAGCGCGATCTCGCCGATCACGGTGCCGGCCGTGGTGGTGCGCAGGCGCAGGTTGCCGCGGCCGGGGACCTCCATCTCGATGGAGACGAGGCCCTGCTCCAGGAAGTAGAGGGCATCGGCCGCCTCCCCCTGGCGCATCAGCGCCGCGCCCGCCGCGAGCTCGCGGACCGTCAGGTAGGGCGCGAAGTCGTCCGGGCCGAACGTGCTGCCGAGCCGGTCGGCCATGTGCCGGGCGAAGACGGCGACTTCCCCCGGGCCGGCGCCGCCGGCCTCCGCCAGGAGCGTCGCCTCGGCCGCGCGCAGGGCCTCGTCCAGCGTGTCGAGGATCCGGACACGCGGGTCGGCGGTGAGGCCGTTGCGGGTGATCAGCAGGCGCGCGACCGGATCCACGTGGACCAGCAGCACCTCGAAGCGCCGCTGCTCGGCGAGCTGGCCAACCTTGCGGAACGCGATCAGCGCCGAGCTGTCGAGTCCCACGGTCTCGCGGAAATCCAGGATCAGCACGCGCAGATCCCCGGCCTCCGCGGCGGCCCGGCGGAAGATCGCCTGCGCGTTGAGGAAGAACAGGTAGCCCTGCAGGGTGTAGATCCGGGTCCGGCCGCCGGCCGCCTCGAGCCGCGCGGCGGCGTCGGGACCGCGGATCACGCTGCTGCGCCGGTCCGCCCCGGAGAGCGACCGGCGGATCGCGCCGATCTGCCCGTACTGGACCCCGAAGATCAGGATCGCCAGCAGGACGCCGACGAGGAAGCCCGTGGTGGCCCCGAAATACGCGGTGGCGGTGCACACGACCAGCGCGATGGCGATCTCCCAGCCCGGCAGGGTCCGGCTGGCGACGCCGAGGTTGAACAGGAGCCCGATGCCGATGGCGATCAGGGCGCCGCCGGCCAGCGGGCGGGGCAGCAGCGCCAGGGGGCTCGCGCCGACGATGAGGAGCGCCGCCATGACCGCGAGGGTCAGCCACCAGCCGAGCCAGTGGCCGCCGCCGATGTTGTGCAGCAGCAGCGTCGAGGTCCGGCCGAAGCCCATCGCGGAGCTGCCGAACACGCTGCCGACCAAGTTGGTGGCGCCCGAGGCGACGAACATCCGGTCGATGTCGAGGTCGCGCCGGATCTCCAGCTCGACGCTCACCACGTAGAGGATCTGGATGATCACCGCCACGACGACCAGGGTGGCGATCTTGGGCCAGATCGGCAGGAGCAGGTGCGGATCGAAGGCCGTCAGGCTGCCGATGGCGGGCGGCCGCAGCAGCGTGCCCGTCGGCAGCGGCTCGATCAGCCATCCCGATGCCTGCCCGGCGGCGACGCTGGTGCCCGTCCAGGCCAGCCCGAGATGGACCACCGCGAGGCTCGACAGGATCACCGTCGGGTAGGTCCCCCAGTGCCGAACGATCCGGGGGAGGTAGAAGGCGCAGAACCCGATCACGAGGGTCAGGGCGATGCGCGCGAGCGCCCCGGCATCGATCCGGCCCGGATCGAGGTTCGCCGGATCGACGGCGTGGAGCAGGGCCGCGAGCGGGTCGTCGACATGGCCGCCGATCTGCACGCCGCTGCGCAGGAACAGCAGGCCGACGCCGCCGAGGAAGCCGGCGAGCACCGGGTAGGGCAGGAGCTGCACCAGCAGGGAGGCCCGCAGGGTGCCGAGCAACGCGAAGATCACGCCGGTGGCGAAGGTCGAGACGCCGCAGGCGACGAGCACGAGCTGGCCGACCGTCTCCGGATCGGTGACGCCCGCGGCCTCGAGCTGCCCGGCGACCGCCGAGGCGATCGCCGCCTGCACGATCGCGGCCGCGCCGATGAAGGACAGCGAGATCCGCGCGGTGCGGCGCAGCGCGATGAAGACGAGGCTGCCCAGCACGTAGGCCGCGAGCAGCGCCGACAGGCCGGCCGCGCGGCTCTCCACCAGCGGCCCCGAGAAGATGAGCTGGGAGTAGCTGATGAGGTCGAGGAGCAGCACCATCACGGTGACGGCCGCCGCCGCTCCGATGCGGGCCCCGCGCAGGATCGCCGCGCGGCCGCCGGCCGGGGATGCGGTCCCGGCGGACGTCAGGTCGGTTGTCGTCATCGGCACGGTACCCGCGTCTCGAAATCCCGATGGGCGCGGAGATCGCAGATCCCGGTGCAGATCCCGTGCGATCACGTGCACGGATCGTCGCCGAATCGCAGGACCTGACCTTGGCCACGCCAGTTCTCAACCGATGGCAGGTGCCGGCTTAAATTATCGTGCAGGCCGCTTCTGCGCGGCAGCATTGTGGGATCGCCGCGGTGGATCGCGCGGCGGATCGGCCGATCCGCCGCGCCGTCGGGGGCTCCCGGGTCGCGGCCGCCGCGACGGGCCTTCGGCCCTCAGCGCGCCTCGCTGACGCGCTTGGTCGCCCGCTGCTCCTTCTTGTAGGCGGTGATCGCCGCCGAGCAGTTCGGGGAGAGCTTCTTCAGGTTGGCCTTGAAGCAGGCCTCGACCTCCGGGCCACCCGGCGCGTAGGCGCTGCAGAAATCCATGTAGTCGCCGGTGCAGTACTGCTTGAGGGCTTCCCGGGCCGGGGATTGCTCCGCGAAGGCCGCGGCGGGGCCGAGGCACAGACCGATGGCCAGGAGGGCCGTCTTGGTCGAAGTCATCGAAATCCTACGCTCGTCCAGGCCGCGCGAGCGGGTCGCGCGGCGATGGGCGGTGCGGATGGGCGCCAAGGATGGCATGACCATGACGCCCGGGCTGCCCGAACGCAGATCAGCCATGCCCCGTGCCGGCGGGGCCGCCGGTCAGTGCGCGCTGACGCGGCGGGTCGGAACGAGGTCGTTGGCGATGATCTCGCCGAACGGGCCGTCGTTGCGGGCATTGCCGGCCGGCCGCCCGGTCGTGGCGCGCAGCGGCAGCTTCGGGAAGACCAGCTCGGCGAACCGGTAGGCCTCCTCCAGGTGCGGGTAGCCCGAGAGGATGAAGCGGTCGATCCCGAGATCGATGTACTCCTTCATCCGGTCGGCGACCTGGTCGGCCGAGCCGACCAGCGCCGTCCCGGCGCCGCCGCGGACGAGGCCGACGCCGGCCCAGAGGTTCGGCGCCACCACGAGCTTGTCGCGGCTGCCGCCGTGGAGCGCCATCATGCGGCTCTGGCCGACGGAATCCTGCCGCTTCAGGGTCTCCTGCGCCTTGGCGATGGTGGCGTCGTCGAGCTTCGAGATCAGCTGCTCGGCGGCCTCCCAGGCCGCGGCCTCGGTCTCGCGGGCGATGACGTGCAGGCGGATGCCGTACGAGAAGGTCTTGCCCTTCGCCTCGGCGGCCTCCCGGGCGGCGGCGATCTTCTCGGCGACCTGGGCCGGGGGTTCGCCCCAGGTCAGGTAGACGTCGCAATGCTCGGCCGCGACTGCCATGCCGGCCGCCGACGAGCCGCCGAAATAGAGCGGCGGATAGGGCTTCTGCACCGGCGGGAAGATCAGCCGGCCGTTCTCGGTGCGCAGGTGATCGCCCCGGAAGGTCACGGTCTCGCCCGCGAGCAGGCCGCGCCAGATCGTCAGGAACTCGTCGGTGACGGCGTAGCGTTCGTCGTGGGACTGGAACACGCCGTCGCCGGCGAGTTCCACCGGGTCGCCGCCGGTGACGACGTTGATCAGGAGGCGCCCGTCCGAGATCCGGTCGAGGGTCGCGGTCATGCGGGCCGCCGCGGAGGGCTCCATCAGGCCCGGCCGCACCGCCACGAGGAAGCGCAGCTGCTTGGTCAGCGGCGCCAGCGCCGAGGCGACGATCCAGGAATCCTCGCAGGAGCGTCCGGTGGGCAGCAGCACGCCGTAATAGCCGAGCTCGTCCGCCCCCTGCGCGATCTGCCGGAGATAGCTGAGCGAGACGTCCCGGGCCCCCTCCCGCGCGCCGAGATAGCGGCCGTCGCCGTGGGTCGGCAGGAACCAGAGGACGTCGGCGCGTCCGTCATTGGCTGCTGTCATCGGAATCTCCTGTGCGGCCCGGTGGCCGGATGCGGAAAAGCCGGACCCGACTGCGCGGATCCGGTGATCGTCGAGAGCTAGGGCGGGCCGCCGCTTCCGGGAAACGGCGGCCCGCGTTCAGGCGGTCGGCTGCGATCCGAGCAGGTGATCGAGGATGCGGCCCTCGAGGCGGGCGAGGTCCGGATCCCCGCGCCGGCGCGGCCGCGGCACGTCGACCCGCAGGTCGAGGGCGATCCGGCCGGCCTCGACCACGAGGATGCGGTCGGCCAGCGCCACGGCCTCGGCGACGTCGTGCGTGACGAGGAGCGCGGTGAACCCCTGCGCCCGCCAGATCCGCTCGATCAGGTCCTGCATGCCGATCCGGGTCAGGGCGTCGAGGGCGCCCAGCGGCTCGTCGAGGGCGAGCAGGCCTGGCCGGCTCACCAGCGCCCGGGCCAGGGCCACGCGCTGGCGCTGGCCGCCCGACAGGGTGGCGGGCCACTGCCCGGCCTTGTCGGCGAGGCCGACCTCGGCGAGCGCCGCCAGCGCCCGCTCCCGGCGCTCGGCCCGGGAGCCGTGCCCCGACAGGCCGACCGCGACGTTGTCGACGACCCGCGCCCAGGGCAGCAGCCGCGGCTCCTGGAACATGATCCGCTTCGGCGGCTCGGACCGGCGCGGGGAGCGCTCCGGCCCCTCCAGGTCGATCCGCCCGCCCGTGGGCGTGTCGAGCCCGAGGATGAGGCGCAGCAGGGTGCTCTTGCCGCAGCCGGAGCGGCCGACCACCGCGGTGAACCCGCCGGCCGGCAGGAACAGGTTCAGGCCCTCGATGACGGCGGTGCCGTCGAAGCTCTTGTCCAGGTCGCGGACG
Organism: Methylobacterium sp. 1030; assembly: GCF_040544715.1. Lineage (NCBI taxonomy): Bacteria > Pseudomonadati > Pseudomonadota > Alphaproteobacteria > Hyphomicrobiales > Methylobacteriaceae > Methylobacterium > Methylobacterium sp. 1030. The sequence goes on from NZ_JBEPKM010000029.1 coordinate 25,931, forward strand.
GTGACGGCGATCCCGCGGGCCGGCGGTGACGGGGGCAGATCCGCGGGCGGCTCCGCGGGCAGATCCGCTTGCCTGTGCCCCGGGGCGGCGCCGGGCGCCGGGCGCGGATCCGTGCCCGGGTCGGGAAGCGCCTCGCGGCGGACGGCGTCGAGCAGCATCAGGCGCTCCTGTAGGCGGGGTTCCAGGCGAGGCAGGCGCGCTCGAGCTGGCGGGTCAGGGCGTCGGCGAACTTGCCGAGGGCGGCGTAGATCAGGATCGCCAGCACGACGACGTCGACCAGCATGAACTCCCGGGCCTGCATGGCCATGTAGCCGAGCCCCGACGAGGCCGAGATCGTCTCGGCGACGATCAGCGTCAGCCACATGATGCCTAGCGCGTAGCGCAGGCCCACGAAGATCGACGGCAGGGCGCCGGGCAGCACCACGCGGGTGAACAGCTCGGTGCGGGACATGCCGTAGACCCGGCCCATCTCCACGAGGCCCGGATCCACCGAGCGGATGCCGTGCAGGGTGTTGGCGTAGATCGGGAAGAACACGCCGAGCGCCACGAGGAACAGCTTGGCCTCCTCGCCGATGCCGAACCACAGGATCACCAGCGGGATCAGCGACAGGTGGGGCACGTTGCGCACCATCTGCACCGAGGTGTCGGTGAGCCGCTCCGACAGGCGCGACAGGCCGTTGGCGAGGCCGAGCCCGAAGCCGATGCCGCCGCCGATCACGAAGCCCGCCAGCGCCCGCAGGGTGCTGACGCCGAGATTGGTCCAGAGTTCCCCGGTCCGCCCGGCCTCCCAGCCGGCCCGGACCACGTCGAGGGGCGCCGGCATGAAGCGGTTGGAGACGAGGCCGGCCGAGACCGCGGCCTGCCAGCCGAGCAGGATGGCGGCCGGCAGCAGCCAGGGCACCGCGGAGTCGCGCAGGCGAACGAGCTTCGAGGGGCGCATCAGCGGTTCTCCGTCCGCTTCTCGGACTTGAGGGCGTCCGCGGGCCGGGGGGGCGTCCAGACCGCGTCGGCGACCCGGACGGGCTTCGGCAGGAGCCCGAGACGGTGGAAGCTGTCGGCGACCTTCTGCTGGTCGGCGATCGCGGCCGCGTCGAGGGGCGCGACGCCGTAGGACAGGCGGCCGAGCGCCACGGCGAGGACCGGCGCGGGGATGCCCACCGAGGGCGCTAGTTCCGCCGCCACGGCGTCGGCATGTCCCTCGGCCCAGGCGTCGATCTCCCCGATCGCCTGCAGCACGGCCGAGACGATCGCGGGGCTGGTGTCGGTGAAGCCGCGCCGGGACAGGTAGAACTGGCGGTTGGGGGCGAGCGCGTGCCCGTCGCCTCCGCGCCCGTCGACCAGGACCCGGGCGCCCGTGGCGCGCTCGGCGGCGGCCTGGAACGGGTCCCAGATCACCCAGGCATCGACGGAGCCGCGCACGAAGGCGGCGTTGGCGTCGGCCGGCGCGAGGTAGGCGAGCGTCACCGCGTCGTAGGGGACGCCCGCCTGCTCCAGGGCGCGCACCAGCAGGTAGTGGACGTTCGATCCCTTGTTGAGGGCGACGGTCTTGCCGCGCAGGTCGGCGACGCTGCGGATCGGGCTGTCCTTGGGCACGAGGATCGCCTCGCCCCGCGGCGCCGGCGGCTCGGCGGCCACGTAGCGCAGCTCCGGGCTCGCCGCCTGGGCGAAGATCGGCGGCGCCTCGCCGGCCGAGCCGAAATCGATCGCCCCGGCATTCAGCGCCTCCAGGAGCGGCGGCCCGGACGGGAACTCGGACCACGCCACCGCGGTGCCGAGGGGCTGGAGGGCCTTCTCCAGGGTGCCGCGGGCCTTCAGCAGCACGAGGGACCCGTATTTCTGGTAGCCGATCCGGATGCTGCCGGCCGCGCGGGCGGGCCGCAGCAGCGCGGCCGCCGCGAGGCCGAGGCCGGCGGACAGGAGGAGGCGGCGGTTCGGGGCGCCGGCGGATGACAGGGACAGCGCGCGGGGCGATCGGTCGGTCATGGCTCTCTGCGGTCGGTCTCAGCCGTTGCGGGCGGGGGGCGTCCAGACCGCGTCGGCGATGCGGATCGGCTTGGGGATCAGCTTCAGGGCGTGGAAGCGGTCGGCGACCCGCTGCTGCTCGGAGGCGACGCGGTCGGTCATCGGTCCGATCACGTAGTCGGTCCGGTCCACCGCCCGCCGCGTCGCGGCCAGCGGCACGCCGGTGCCCTGCGACAGGAGTTCCGCCACCGCGCCGCGATTCTGCGTGCACCAGGCCGCCACTTCGCCCAGGGCGTCGATCACCGCCGTGAGGACCGGGGCCCGGCTCTCCGCGAAGGGCCGGCTCGCCAGGAAGAAGTTGTTCTGCGGGGTGACGTCGGTGGCGCGCACCAGCACGCGCACGCCCTCCCCCTGCTCGGCGATGGCGAAGTACGGGTCCCAGATCGTCCAGGCGTCGATGCTGCCCCGGGCGAAGGCGGCCGCGGCATCCGCGGGCGCCAGCGTCACCGGCTCGATGTCGGCGTAGCTCAGGCCGGCCTTCTCCAGCGCCGCGATGGTCAGGTTGTGGGAGCTCGACGCCTTGGCGAAGGCGACGCGCTTGCCCTTGAGCTCGTCGAGGCTGCGGCTCTCCGAGCCCTTCGGCAGCAGGATCCCGGCGCCGGAGCCGCCGGCCTCCTGGGCGGCCGCGTAGACGAGGTTGGAGCGCGCGGCCTGGGCGAAGATCGGCGGGGCGTCGCCGGTCTGGCCGAGATCGATCCCGTCCAGCGACAGGGCCTCCAGCAGCGGCGGCCCGAAGGAGAACTCGACCCAGCGCACCGCGTATCCGACGGGCTCCAGGCGCTTCTCGATGATCTTCTGCTGCTTGGCGACGACCAGGATGCCGTTCTTCTGGTAGCCGATCCGCAGCACGCCGGGCTCGCCCGCCCGGGCGCCCGAGACGAGGGCCGGCGCGAGGGCCGGTGCTAGGGGCAGGGCCGCGAGGGCGGCCAGCAGGGCGCGACGGTCGAGCATCGGCCGGCTCACTCGGCGGCGGCGAGGGTGAGCGGCGCCGCGGCCGCCCGGTGCACAAGCAGCGCGGCGAGCTGCCCGCCGGCCTCGCGGGCGCGGGCGCGCACCCCGGCCTCCGTCAGCGCGCCGTCGCTGAAATCGGGATCGGAGGCGTAGACCGCGGTCGGGATCTGGAGCGCCCCGAAGAAGCCGAAGAGCGGCCGGAACGCGTGCTCGACCACGAGGGCGTGGCGCGCGCCGCCGCCCGTGGCCACGATCGCCACGGGCTTCCCGGCCAGCGCCCCCGGATCGACCAGGTCGAACAGGTGCTTGAACAGGCCGGTATAGGCGCCCTTGTAGACCGGCGAGCCGACGACCAGCCCGTCCGCCTCCTCGATGGCCGCGAGCACGCCGCGCGCGGCCGGCGCGAGCTGGTCGCGGGTCCAGGCGGCGCCGAGGCCGGTCCCGGCATCGACGAAGTCGAGGATCTCCGCGTCGAGAGAGGCCTGGGCGCTGGCCTCGCGGAGCACGGCATCCACCAGCGTGCGGGTCTTCGAGGGCCGCTGCACGTTGGCGCTCAGCCCGACGAGTCTCGGTCGTGTCATTCCGGATGCCTTGCTGTGAGACAGGATGACGGACCGCCCCGTCTCCGAAGAGCGGAGGTTGCGCGGCCGGACATCCGAACAGGCCGCTAGAATTGATGGCTGCGACTTCCGCCGTCAATGAAACGGCGTTCCCAATTGACCCGTGAAGGAAAAACGTTCTCCCCGAAATCGGGCGACCAATATGGAATTTCATCTCGACCGCCGCGCAGAACGGGCGCGAGATCTTGCGTGCCCGTGGTTCATCCGCGCGAGAGGCGGGGTTTTATTCTCTCGGAGCGCCCGGCGGGAGAAGCGTGTTCTCGGTACGTGGGCGGACCTGGAACCGAATCGCCAAGCCCGGGATCCGGGGCGGCGGGGGAATCCGGCGCGACCGGAACGCTGCCCGCGGTGACACCTTCGCGGTCGTCAGCGTCGTCATCGCCGCCGTCCTCGACGACGCGCCCGGGCCGCTCCGGATCGGAAGGCGGTGCCTACTTGCGGACGAGGAGGTGCTGCACGGTGCCGTCGTCGCCGTACTTGGCCCACATCTGCGCGCAGGCCTCCTCCGGACGCTCCCGGAGCTGCGCCAGTTCCGCGTCGAGGTCGTGCTGCAGGGCGACCGAGCGCTTCTTCGTGAAGAAGTCCGCGTGGTTCAGATGGTTCTCGCGCGAGAACTGACGGAAGCGCTCCGTGTCGATCCGGACGGCCGCACAGTGTCTCGCGGCCAGATCGGCCTCGATCCCCGGGCGGAGCGCCGGAATGTCCTTCTGCAAGGACGAGCGACGGGCTTCGGCCCAGGTACCGAACACGGCCCAGGCCAGTGCGGCCGCCACGAGAGGAACAAATCTATTCATCGCAAGACATATCGCTGTGCTGCGACATCCCAAATCTCGCACCTGCGATAAGTTCGATCAGGGCCGCAGAAGGCAAGACACTTCTGTGTGAAAGCGCACACCCCGCGACAGGCGCGGCCTCGGGTCCGGAACCCTGACCGCCTCAGTACGCCGGGACGACGCGCGTCTCGGGCAGCGGCGCCCGCATGGTGAAGTGCAGCCCGGCCGGCTGGAAATCGAAGGCGATGTCCGCCTGGCACTGGACCTTCAGGACACGCTGCAGCAGCGTCGAGCCGAAGCCCTTCCGCGTCGGCACCGCCGTGGCCGGACCACCCCGCTCGGTCCAGTCGAGGTGCAGCATGCGGGCGGCCGGCGTCTGCTCGATATCCCACCGGATCGCGATCCGGCCCTCCGGGACCGACAGGGCGCCGTGCTTGGCCGCGTTGGTCGTCAGCTCGTGGATGGCCATGCCGGTCGGGACCGCGAGGTCGCCCATCAGGTCGATCGCGGGGCCCTCCAGCTGGATGCGGGCGCCCTCGACGTCGTTGTAGGGCCCGAGCTCGTTCATCAGCATCTCGCGCAGGGGCGCCTGCTGCCAGTAATCCTCGGTCAGGAGATTGTGGGTCTTGGCCAGCGAGATCACCCGCGCCGAGAACGACGCGTAGAACGCGTCGACGCTGGTCGCGGACCGGGCCGAGGCCCCGAGCAGCGCCTGCACGGTGGCCAGCGTGTTCTTCACCCGGTGATGCAGCTCGCGGATCAGGAGCGCCTGCCGCTCGGTCGTGCGCTCGCGCTCCTCGAGATGGGCGCGCGCCTCGAGCTGCCGGCGCTTGGCGCGGTGGGCGGAGCGGGCCGCCATGACCAGCGTCGCCGGGTGGAACGGGCGTTCCAGCACGCTGACGTTGCCGAGCATGTCGGTCAGCTGCGCGTTGGGCTCGGCGCCCCGCAGCCGCAGGAGGATGAACGGGAAATCGGACCAGGGCGGCTGCGCGGCGATCCAGTCCGCCAGGGCCTGGCGGTTCGAGGACAGCAGCGCCTCCTCGGTGAGGACCGCGCAGGCGGCCGTGTCGAGCCGGGAGACCACGTCCGCGAGGCTGGCGCACATCTGTGCCGCGATCCGCGCCTCGCCGAGGATCGCCGCGGCGACGGCGGCGTCGCGGCCACCCGGCGCGAAGATGAGAACCGGCAGTTCAGCCTCGGTCATCAACCGCGCGGGTCGGCAGGAGCGACGACCGCTCACCCTCGAATGTCGGAACGCCGGTCATGATACCTCGGAACGCGCTGAGCGGTTCGCCAACGCGGATCCCGCCGGAGTCGATCCGCAATTCGCGGATCGTGTCCTCGTGGCTGCCGGTCCGCTTCTTCACGACCGAGATCGCGCGCCGAAGCCGCCCGTCGGCCTCGAAGGTGCGGAACAGCAGGATCGTGTCGCTGAGGTAGGTGAGGTCGACAGTCGCGCCCATCGCCCCGATCATGCCGTGCTGGGCCAGGACGAGGAGCGAGAGCACGCCCTGCTGGTTCAGGTAGGTCAGCATCTCGTGCATCTGCAGGAGCAGGTAATTCTCCTCCGGCATGGCGTTGTGATAGCCGGTCAGGGAGTCGATCACGACCGTCGTCACGCCCCGGTGCTCGACCGCGTTCTGGACGATGTCGGCGAGTTCGCCGGGCGAGACCTCGGCCGGGTCGATCTGCTCGACGATGAGCGATCCGGCGGCGATCGCGTCGTCGACCGGCATGGCGAGACCGCGGGCCCGGCGACTGAGGACGCCGGTGGTCTCGTCGAAGCTGAGGATCAGCGCGCGCTCGCCGCGGGCGATCGCCGCGGTGACGCAGGTGAGCGCTACCGTCGACTTGCCGACGCCGGACGGTCCGATCAGCATCGTGCTGGTGCCTCGGTCGAGGCCGCCGCCGAGCAGCTGGTCCAGTTCGGGGCTGCCCGTGCCGCACTGGTCGTCGGGGAAGGTGCCGAGATGCTCGGCCGCGACGAGGCGCGGGAACACCGTGAGCCCGCCGCGCCGGATGACGTAGTCGTGGAAACCGCCCCGGAACGGCGTGCCGCGCATCTTGATCACGCGCAGGCGCCGCCGCTCGCCGCCGTACAGGGGCGCGAGCTGCTCCAGCCGGATCACGGCGTGGCTGAGGCTGTGCAGGTTCAGGTCGTCCGTCTCGGCGGTGAGATCGTCGAGGAGCAGCGCCGTGGTGTTCTGGATGAGCAGGAAGCTGCGCAGGGCGTGGACCTGCCTGCGGTAGCGCAGCGATCCCTGCGAGAGCAGCCGGATCTCCGAGAGGCTGTCGAACACCACGCGCTGCGGCTTGAGCCGCTCGATCTCGGCGATCGCCATCCGGACGGTCTCGCCGAGCTCGAGGTCGGACGAGTGGACGAGGCTCTGCTGCTGCCCGGGGTCGAGGCTGAGTTCCGGCGCGACGAGCTCGCAGATCTCGATGCCGTCGAGGGACCAGCCGTGGCGCTCCGCGACGTTCAGGAGCTCGCGCCGGCTCTCCGAGAGCGTGATGTACAGGCAGCGCTCGCCCCGGCGCACGCCGTCGAGGAGGAACTGCATCGCCAGCGTCGTCTTGCCGGATCCGGGCCGCCCCTCGATGAGGTGCGAGCGCTGGGACGCGTAGCCGCCGGCCAGGATGTGGTCGAGGCCGGTCACCCCGGTGGAGACCGGTGCCGCGTCGTGATCGGTCACTGCCATGTCGAGGTCTCTGCCGTCGTCCCACGGGCGGGCGGCCCGTCGACCGCGCGACGGAACGCGGAGCCCGGTCTCGTACACGAAGCCGCGCGCGGCGCGAAACGCCGCCGGCGGTCGCGCCCCGCGTCTCACGGTTGCAGGATGCCCCTCCCCGGCGCCCGGTTCCCGGGGAGCGCGACGCGCGCAGGGCGCGGACGCCGGGGTGGTCGGCGCGTCACTGGCTGCCCGGCCCCTTCGCGAGGCCGGCCAGGGTGAACAGGTCCACCGACAGTTTCGCGCCGATCACGAAGGCATCTGGGATCGGCTTCGGGCGGAACGGGAAGCGGGTCTGGTCCGGGTCGATCACGTATTGCAGGTTCGGCATCAGCCGCACCGCCGGGGTGAGCTGGATGCCGTAGCTCAGCTCCAGGATGGTCTGCAGGGACTCGACGGTCCGGGTGCCGAGCCCCAGCGACGCGCGCGCCGCCCGGATGTTGGCCGTGCCCAGCGGCGAGAGCTTCTCCATGGCGAAGACGAGGCCGAGGGTGTCGTAGGGCCGACCCGGGAAGGTGCCGGTCAGCACGGCGCCGCCCTCCAGGAAGTAATCCTGGGTCTGCCGGCCGCCGGTGCCGCCGATCACGACGCCGAACACCGACAGGCCCTGGACGCCGTTCGGATCCGGCCGCCAGACCATCTGGTCGAAGCGGGCGTAGACCGCCGACCGCCCGAACCGGGTCAGCGGATCGAGGCCGCTGAAGACCTGCGCGCCGCCCCGCCGGTCGAGCACGGGATCCGTGTAGTCCGACCGGTCGAACACGGCGCCGATGCTGTAGTTGCGCGGCAGCGGGTCGTTGCCGAAGTTGGTCGAGTAGCCGACCTCCACCGGCACCAGGACTCCGGTGGCGCCGTTGGTCGACCAGTCGACGCCGTTCCGGGTCGGCAGCTGGTCGCGCGGGTTCACCTCGTAGATGCCGGCGTGCAGGAACACCCTGTCGGTGACCCAGGCCTTGGCATGGCCGCCCCAGGTGGCGATCGGCCAGTAGGTGAAGTTCGTCAGCTTGAAGATGGACTTGGGCGCGCCGCAGGTCGCGTTGTTCTGGAAGTTGCAGTAGAGCGGCGAGGCCAGGAAGTTGGGGTTGGCGAGCAGACGGCCGACCTCGAGGTCGAGGCGGTTGTCGAGCAGCTTCTGCTGGTAGGACAGCAGCGTCAGGTGGGCGGTCTGGCCGCCGCCGTAGATCTCCTGCACGCTGCCGTTGAAGCCGATGTCATCCTGCGCCAGGCTCCGGCCGTGGCGCTGGGTGACGACGGTGTAGACCGAGCCGCCGTCGATGCCGGCGAGGCGGCCGAGATCGGCATCGAGGCCGAACGCGATCTGGCCCGCATAGGCCGAGCCCTGCCGGATGCCGCCGGACGGGTTGGCGGCGAACTCGCCCGTGTAGTTCAGGACCATGCTGATCCCGTTGCCGAGATCGAGGGTGCCCGGCGGCAGGCTGGGCGGCGTCGCGCTGCTGCCCTGCACGTCGAGGCTGGCGGCGGCGCTGCTGGCGCCCGAGAAGCTCCGCGCCTCCCGGATGACCCGTCGCCGGGCGCGGTTCGCCCGGTACCGGGCCTTCTGCGCCGGGCTCGCCTTCGGTCCCGGATTCACCGGGGCCGGTCCCCCGTCCGGTGCCGTCGCCTCGACCTGCGCGACCGCCGGGCCCGCGCCCGCCGTGATCGACGCGGCGCAGAACGCCAGCGCGGCCCATCGCCAATGCTTTGCCCGATGCTTGCCCCGATGCTTGCCCCGATGCTTTCCCATGTGTGACTCCCCCTTAACCGCGCGGCCTTGCCTGGCTCTGTCGCGTTCGTGTCCCGCAGGGGGACCTCCCGGTCAGTCCGTGAAGGCCTCCACCGCGCGGCGCTCGCCGCGCATGAAGGCGTCGGCGGCGTGGATCAGCGGATTCAGGTCGACGTCACTGGTGCCGGAGCGGACCAGGGCGGCGAAGCGGTCGTAGAGGCCGCGGTACTCCGCCTCGGGCGGGAGCGGCTGGTCGCGGCCGGCGATCGTGAGGGCGGCCCCGCCCCGCGACAGGACCAGGGGGCCGTCGTCGGTCTCGACGCGGATGTCCCAGGTCTGCGGCCCGGTCTGGCGCCAGTCGAACCGGGCGCGGATCGGGGTGCCGGCGGCGTCCGCGAAGTGCAGGTCGGCGGCGATCGGCGCCTGCCGGTTCGCCGGCACCGACAGGGTCGCGCCGGTGAGGAAGAACGGCGGCAGGATGTGGGTGGCGATCGACAGGGCGTTGATCCCCGGATCGAACACGCCCATCCCGCCCGCGTCCCAGATCCAGTCCTGGCCCGGGTGCCAGTGCCGGACATCCTCCAGCCAGGCGATCGCCACCGACCGGATCCTGCGGCCCGACAGCCACCGGCGGGCGGGCTCCACCCCCGGCGCGTAGCGGGAGTGCCAGCTCGCGAACAGGCTCACGCCCCGGTCCCGCGCGGCCGCGACCAGGAGCCCGACCTCGGCCAGCGTCGCGCCCGGGGGCTTCTCGAGGAAGACGTGGCGGCCCGCCGCGATCGCCGCCAGGGCCGCCGCGCACCGCGCCTGCGGCGGCTGGCACAGGGCGACGGCGTCGAGGTCGCCGTGCGCCGCCAGCATCGCCTCCAGGGTGGCGTAGCTCGGCACCCCGTCGAGGCCGCCGTGCCGGCTCGCCACCGCCACGAGCGCGTAGTCCGGCGAGGCGGCGATGGCCGGCAGGTGCTGGTCGCGGGCGATCTTGCCGACGCCCACGAGGCCGATGCGGATCGGGGCCGCCATGTCAGAGCACCCGCACGGACGGCGCGTCCGCCGGCGCGATCGCCAGCGGGTTGCGCAGGGGCCGCGTGAACGGCGCCGCCGCGATCTCGAACACGTCGCCCGGCCGGGTCGCGACGCCGTCGCTGAACGACAGGGTCGCGGTCCCGAAGAAGTGGACGTGCACGTCGCCGGGGCGCCGGAACGGCGCGTACTTGAAGTGGTGCCGCTCCAGATTGGCGATGCTGTGGGACATGTTGGCCTCCCCGGACAGGAACGGCTTCTCCCAGAGCACGGCTCCGTCGCGCAGGATGCGGCTCGTGCCGCGCACGTCCGGCGGCAGGGCCCCGAGCCACAGCTCCGGGCCGAGGGCGGCCGGGCGGAGCTTGGAATGGGCGAGCCACAGGTAGTTGCCGCGCTCGGTCACGTGGTCGGAGAACTCGTTCGCCAGGGCGAAGCCGAGGCGCACCGGCGTTCCGTCGGCGTCGATCAGGTAGATCCCGGCGATCTCCGGCTCCTCGCCGCCGTCGCGGGCGAAGGCCGGCGAGATCAGCGGCTCGCCGCAGGCGACGAGGCCGGAGCCGTCGCCCTTGTAGAACCACTCGGGCTGCGCGCCGGTCTCGCCCGGCGCCGGCTTCCCGCCCTCGACGCCCATCCGGAACATGCGCATCGAATCGGTCGGCGCCGGGTCGGTCGCGGCCGCGCGGTGCATCGCGTCGCGGCCCTCGGCGGAGCCGAGATGCGTCAGGCCGGTGCCGCTCAGCATCAGGTGCGCGGGATCGGCGTGGTCGATGGGCGGCAGGAGCCGGACCGCGTCGAGATCGACGGGCGCGCCGAGCCCCGCGTGCTCCGCCGTCGCGGTCAGATCGTCCCCCGCCGCGAGGGCCCTGTGCGCCAGGGCGAGCACGCTGTCGACGCCGAGCACCCGCCGCGCCCGGCCGTCGGCGAGCAGCGCGACGGCCCGCTGCCCGTCAGCCGCGCGGAATTGTAGGAGTGATCGTCCCATCTGTGTCCTCCCGGGGATGCCCGCTTCGGGGCGTCCTGAACGCGCGGCCGTCGAGGGTCGCGCGGCGGCCTGTCAGCGGCCGGGTTGCGGGGCGCGAGCGCTGTCGATCCGGCGCGCGCGGTGCCGGGGATTGTCCGGGCGCAGGAAGCGCTCGATCGCCGGCGGTCCGACCGCGCTGCTGCGGCCGTCCGAGGTCGCCGGGAACGGGCCGCCCTGCACCATCGCGGGGGCGACCTCCGCGCCGGTCGGCCAGCCCTTCGCCATGACCCGGCCGGACCTGCGGGCGGAGCGGACCGGATCCGCGAACAGGCGCGGCTGCCCAACCGCGCGGGCGCGCTCGCCCTCGACCCGCGCGCGCGGCTGGCCCGTCTCGGCCATCGCCCGCTCGATCGGCGGCGCACCGAGTTCGGCGATGCCGTCGGCGACAGCCTCGCGACAGCGCGCGCGTGTTTCCAGGGGCGCCCCGGAGACGTGCGGGAACGCCGCCTCCGCCGGGGCGCAGGCGGCCTCGACCTCCGCGGGGCCGGCGGCCCGGAAGACCGCGGCCGTGGCCGATTCGGCGGCGCCGCTCGGGACGCCGCCGCGGACCGAGACGGGCCCTGGCGGTTCACTACTCATACAAATAAGCTAGAGCAGTTCGCTCCCGGCAGCAAGTGCGGCCGCGGTCCCGGTGCGGCGGGCGTTCCTCTTTGCGCTCCTACAACTTCAGGATACGATCACGCCGTTCCTGCCCCGACCCGGTGGCCCGGACCGGAGGTGGATGCGGTGAGGCAGGAGCGGAGCTCGGAGAACGTGACGCTGCCCCTCGCCTCGGGGTCGCGCCGCATCCACGGCTCGGTCGCCCGCGATCTGGGCGCGGCGATCCTCGGCGGCCGCTACGCGCCCGGGGACGTGCTGCCCGGCGAGATCGAATTCTCTGAGAAATTGAACGTCTCGCGCACCGCCTATCGCGAGGCGATCCGCATCCTGAGCGCGAAGGGGCTCGTCGAGAGCCGCCCGCGCACTGGCACCCGCGTCAGCCAGCGCAGCCGCTGGAATCTGCTCGATCCCGACATCCTGGCCTGGGCCTTCGAGTCGGAGCCGAGCGAGTCCTTCATCCGCGACCTGTTCGAGCTGCGGATGATCGTCGAGCCGGCCGCGGCCGCGCTCGCGGCCGAGCGGCGCTCTGGCCTCGACATCGCCCGGATGGGGCACGCCCTGGAGGAGATGGGCCGCCACGGCCTCGCCACCGAGGCCGGGCGGGCCGCCGACCAGGCCTTCCACAACACGATCCTGGAAGCGGCCCGCAACGGCGCGCTGATCGCCCTGTCGAGCTCCATCGCCGCCGCGGTCACGTGGACGACGATCTTCAAGCACCGCCGCCAGGGCCTGCCCCGGGATCCGATGCCGGATCACCGCGCCCTCTACGACGCGATCGTGGCGGGCGACCCGGACGCCGCCCGCGCGACGATGACCGAGCTGGTCCGCCTCGCCCTCGCCGACACCGAGCTGGCGATGCGGCCCTGACGGTGCCGGCGGCGGGGCGCCGCCGGCCCGGACATCGCCCGAGTGGCCCGAGTGGCCCGAGTGGCCCCAGCGGCCTCAGTGGTTGTCGCGCGGCACGCCGCGCGTCTGCGCGATGCGCTGGAACGCCTCGGTGCCCTCCAGGATCGCCCCGGTGTGCATCTGCCCCACCGCGGCGCGCTGCATCGCCTGCCAGGGGGTCTGCGAGGCCGGATAGGCGTAGCCGCCCGCCGCCTCCAGGGCCGCGCGCCGCCGCGCGATCTCGTCGGCGTCGACCAGCATGTCGGCGGTGCCGCGGCGCAGGTCGATCCGCACCCGGTCGCCGGTGCGCAGGAGGGCGAGGCCGCCGCCGGCCGCCGCCTCGGGCGAGGCGTTGAGGATCGACGGCGAGCCGGAGGTGCCGGACTGGCGCCCGTCGCCGAGGCAGGGCAGCGCGTGCACGCCGGCCCGGATCAGCTGCGCGGGCGGGCGCATGTTCACCACCTCGGCCGCCCCCGGGTAGCCCACGGGCCCGGCCCCGCGCATGACCAGCAGGGTCTCCACGGTGATGCCGAGGCTCGGGTCGTCGATCCGGGCGTGGTAATCCTCCGGCCCGTCGAACACCACGACGGGGCCCTCGAAGGCGTCCGGATCCTCCGGGTTCGACAGGTAGCGGCTGCGGAACTCCGCGCCGATGACGCTGGTCTTCATCACCGCGGCGTCGAACAGGTTGCCGCGCAGGACCAGGAAGCCCGCCGCCTCCTTGAGCGGCCGGTCGATCGGCCGGATCACGTCCTCGTCCTCGATCGCGGCGCCGCGGCAATTGTCGCCGAGGGTGCGCCCGTTCACGGTGAGGGCGCCCTCGCGGATCAGGCCGCGGCGCATGAGCTGCGCCACCACCGCGGGCAAGCTGCCGGCGCGGTAGTAATCCTCGCCGAGATAGGCGCCCGCCGGCTGCAGGTTGACGAGGAGCGGCACGTCGAGGCCGTGGGTCTGCCAGTCCGCGATGTCGAGCGCGACCCCCATGTGGCGGGCGATCGCCGCGAGGTGGATCGGCGCGTTGGTCGAGCCGCCGATCGCGGAATTGACCGCGATGGCGTTGAGGAAGGCGTCGCGGGTCAGGATGTCGGAGGGCTTCAGGTCCTCGGCCACCATGGCGACGACGCGCTTGCCCGTCAGGTAGGCGGCCTCCTGCCGGTCGCGGTAGGGCGCCGGGATCGCGGCCGAGCCGGGCAGCATCATGCCGAGCGCCTCGGCGAGGGTGTTCATCGTGGTGGCGGTGCCCATCGTGTTGCAGAAGCCGGTCGAGGGCGCCGACGAGGTCACCAGCTTGATGAAGCCGTCGTGGTCGATCTCGCCGGCCGCCAGCATCTCGCGGGCCTTCCAGACGATCGTGCCCGAGCCCGTGCGCTGGCCCTTGAACCAGCCGTTGAGCATCGGCCCTACCGACAGGGCGATGGCCGGGATGTTCACGGTGGCGGCCGCCATCAGACAGGCCGGGGTGGTCTTGTCGCAGCCCGTGGTCAGCACGACCCCGTCGAGGGGGTAGCCGTAGAGCAGCTCCACGAGCCCGAGATAGGCGAGGTTGCGGTCGAGGCCGGCGGTCGGCCGTTTGCCGGTCTCCTGGATCGGGTGGACGGGGAATTCGAGGACGATCCCGCCCGCCTCGCGGATGCCCTCGCGGATCCGCTCCGCGAGGACGAGGTGGTGGCGATTGCACGGGGACAGGTCCGAGCCGGTCTGGGCGATGCCGATGATCGGCTTGCCCGAGCGCAGCTCCTCCAGGCTGAGGCCGAAGTTCAGGTAGCGCTCCAGGTAGAGCGCCGTCATGTCGATATTGTCGGGGTTGTCGAACCACGCGCGCGAGCGCAGGGGCCGTGCAATCGGTCGGTCGGTCATTTCTGGGTCCGGGGGGCGGGGCTGGTCGAGAAGCGGTAGGTGATCACGTTCCGGTAGGTCTTGCCGGGATCGAGCCGGGCCGAGCCGAAGGCCGGCTGGTTCGGCGTGTCGGGGAAGAGCTCCGGCTCCAGCGCCAGGGCGTCCGACTGGCGGTAGGCGAGGCCGGACTTACCGACCGCGGTCCCGTTGAGGTAGTTGCCGGCGTAGAACTGGAGGCCTGGCTGGTTGCTCGCCACGTCGAGGATGCGGCCCGATCCCGGATCCTCGACCCGCGCCACCGGGTGCGGCTCGGCCGTGGGCGCGTCGGTCACGACCCAGTTGTGGTCGTAGCCGCGCCCGCGCACGATCTGCGCGTCCCGCCCGTCGCGGATCCGCGCGCCGATCACCGCGGGCTCGCGGAAGTCGAAGGGCGTGCCGGCCACCGGCAGGTGCGCCCCGGTCGGGATCAGGGTGGCGTCGACCGGCGTGAAGCGCTCCGCCGGGATGGTCAGAATCTGGTCGAGGATCGAGCGTCCCGAGCCCTCGCCCGCGAGGTTGAAGAAGCTGTGGTTGGTCAGGTTGACGATCGTCGGCTTGTCGGTCGTCGCCTCGTAGGTGACCGTGAGGGTGTTCGTGTCGTCCAGCGCGTAGGTGGCGGTCGCCGTCAGCGTGCCGGGATAGCCCTCCTCGCCGTCCGGGCTGACGTAGCGCAGGGTGACCGAGGGGGCCGCGCCGCCCTTGACCGCGGTGATCGTCCAGAGCCGCTTGTCGAAGCCGGACGCGCCGCCGTGCAGGGCGTTCGGGCCGTCGTTGGTGGCCAGCGTGTAGGTCCGGCCGTCGAGGGTGAAGCGCCCGGCGCGGATGCGGTTGGCGTAGCGCCCGACGCTCGCGCCGAAATAGTTGCCCTTGGCCAGGTAGGAGGCGAGGTCATTGTAGCCGAGCACGACGTCCGCGGCCTTGCCGGAGCGGTCCGGCACGTCGAGGCTCCGCAGGAGCGCCCCCCACGACAGGATCCGCGCCGTGACGCCCTTGCCGTTCGTCAGCGTCACCTCCTCCACCGTCCGGCCGTCCGGCAGCGTGCCGAACACCGCCCGGGTCGGTTCGGCCGCCCGGGCCGGTGCCGGCGTCAGGCCCGGCAGGGCCGCACAGGCGCACAGCGCCAGGGATCCCACTCCACGCATCGCGCTCTCCCCCTTCGTGATTCCGCCCGCCGCGCCGGTCGTGCGCCGGACCGCGACGGGACTCGCGATTGACGTCCGCGAGCCCGATATATACTCAGACAAATAAAAGGAACAACACGGGACCCCGACAAGGCGGCCCGAGAGGCAGAGGACAACGCCGGATGGCAGGACCGATCGCGACCGCGGGGACCGCGGCGCCCCGGACGGGGGCGGAGGCCGCGCGCGACCGGGGCGGCTACCGCCCGGCCCTGTCGCTGCTGGCGAGCCTGTTCTTCATGTGGGGCTTCATCACGGTCATCAACAACACGCTGCTGCCGCACCTGCGCAGCGTGTTCGACCTCGACTACACGCAGACCACGCTGATCGAGTCCGTCTGGTTCATCGCCTACTTCGTCGCCTCGATCCCGGCGGCCAAGCTGATCGAGCGCGTCGGCTACCAGCGCGCCCTGGTGACGGGACTGGGCATCATGGCGCTGGGCACGCTCGGGATGATCCTGGCCGCCCACCGGGTCTCCTACGCGATCACGCTCACGGCCCTGTTCGTGATCGCCAGCGGCATCACCCTCCTGCAGGTCGCCGCGAACCCCTACGTGGCGGTGGTCGGCCCGGCCGAGAGCGCCCCGGCGCGGCTCAACCTCGTGCAGGCGTTCAACTCCCTCGGGACGACCCTGGCGCCGCTGTTCGGGGGCTACCTGATCCTCGGCCGCTCGGCCTCGGGCAACGCCGCCGCCGGGGCCACCCTGACCCCGGCCGAGCGCCTGGCCGACGCGCAGTCGGTGCAGCTGCCCTACCTGATCGTGGCGGTGGTGCTCGTCGTCCTCGCCGCGGTCATCGCCCGCTTCCCGCTGCCCGCCATCAGCGGTTCCGGCGGCACCACCGCCCGGGCCGCCAGGGCCGAGCGCGCCGGCCTGTCGCTCTGGCGCCACCGCAACCTCGTGCTCGGCGTGCCGGCGATCTTCATTTACCTGATCGCCGAGATCGGGGTGTCGAACCTGTTCATCAACTTCGTGTCGCAGCCCGAGATCGGCGACCTGACCCACGCCCAGGCCTCGCGCTACCTGTTCCTGCTCTGGGGCGGCATGATGGTCGGCCGCTTCGTCGGCAGCTACCTGATGCAGCGGCGCCCGGCCGAGACCGTGCTGGCCGGCGCGGCGGTCGGCGCCTGCGCGGTGATGCTGGTGGCGACCTTCGCGACCGGCCACCTCGCCCTGTGGGCGCTGATCTCGGTCGGCCTGTTCCACGCGATCATGTTCCCGACGATCTTCACCCTGGGCATCCGCGGCCTCGGTCCGCTCACCGAGGAGGGCGCCGGGCTGCTGATCATGGCGATCGCGGGCGGGTCGCTGGTGGTGGTGCAGGGCTGGGCGGCGGACCGGTACGGGCTGCAGCACTCCTTCCTGATCACCGCCGCCTGCGAGCTCTACGTCCTGTTCTACGCGCTCTGGGGCTGCCGGACCGGCGCCGCAGCGCGGCCGGCCGGCGCCTGAGCGTCGGCCAGATCGGGGAGCCCGCCATGGACCCGCGGATCCGCATCCTCGACCGGCCCCGGCGCGACCGGCTCGGCGAGGGCCCGATCTGGGTTCCGGACCGGGGCGTGCTGTTCTGGGTCGATATCGAGGCGCCGGCCCTGAACTGGCTCGACCTCGCCGACGGCGCCATGGGCACGCGCCCGTTCCCGGAACCGCTCGGCTGGATCATCCCCCGCGCGGGCCGGCGCGACTTCGTCGTCGGGCTGAAGAGCGGCTTCGCGACCTACCACCTGGAGGCCGACCGCCTCGCGCCGATCGGCGACCCCGAGCCCGACGATCCCGACAACCGCCTGAACGACGCCAAGGTCGATCTCGCCGGCCGGATCTGGGCCGGGAGCATGCACCAGGCCGAGACCGCGGTGTCAGGCGCCCTGCACCGGCTCGACCCGGACCTGACGTGGCGGCGGATGGATACCAGCTACGGCGTCGCCAACGGGCCGACCTTCAGCCGCGACGGGCGGATCCTCTATCACAGCGACAGCGCCGCCCGGACGGTCTACGCCTTCGACCTCGCCGCCGACGGGGCGCTGACGGGCAAGCGGCCCTTCCTCCGCTTCCCCGACGATTGGGGCTGGCCCGAGGGCATGACCACGGACGAAGAGGCCTGCCTGTGGATCGCCCACTGGGGCGGCGGCCGGCTCAGCCGCTTCGATCCCGCGGGGCGCCTGCTGCGCGCGATCTCCCTGCCCGCCCCCAACATCACGAGCTGCGCCTTCGCGGGTCCCGGCCTCGACCGGCTGTTCGTCACCTCGGCGGCGCGGGGGGCCGAGCACGTGCCGGAGGCCGGCGCGCTGTTCGAGCTCGACGTCGGCGTCGCCGGCCTGCCGCCCCGCGCCTTCGCGGGCTGACCGACCCGGCGCCGAGGACGTTGAGTCCCCTGCGCAGATCTTTCCTCCAGCGGGGCGGGTCCTCCGGCGGCCGGGCTGCCGCGCTGCGGCGGGCGGTCGCGGGTCGGCAGTCGCGGGCAGGCGGTCGCGGGATCGTGCGTCGGCGTCCTCCGGATGGGGGATGCGGCCACCCTGTGGCGGGTCTACGGTCGGGCCTTCTCCGAGACGAGATCACCTTCAGCCCGCCCGGCCAGGCCGCGGCGGGCTTCTTGTCGGGCGCTACCGCCGGATCGGCAGCCGGTGGCGGGCGTGCCCGGCGGCGTCGCGCACGACCAAGCTCCAGGACCGGTCGGGATCGGCGGCGCAGACCTCGTCGGCCATCTCGGCGATGACGCTGCGCGCCTCGGCCATGGCCTCGGCCAAGCTGCCGACCTCCACGCCGTCGTCGTCCCGGATCGTCTCCTCGCCGCTCTCGAGGTCGAAGTAGAAGCGCTCGGACACCGACCTCCCCCCTGCTGCAGCCCCGCGGCGAACGTCCGGATATCTCTACGTAGTGCGATACACGACTGGGAAAGGTCTTCGGTCGGATAAACCTTAATGCATCTAAAACATGGAGTTTGCTCGGATCTGCGCCGTCCGCCCGAGATTCCGCTCACGTTATCAAGTACAAGAATCCCCAGCGTCCCCCCGCCGTCGTCCGACGGCCCGGAGCGGTGGCGCGCCTGAGCCGGGGCCCCGTGACATGTCGACCTCCGCCAACCCGCCCGACCCGTGCGCCGAGACGGCCGCGCTCCGCAAGGACAAGCTGCGCGCGCACATCAGGAGCGTGCTGTCGACGATCCGGTCCCATCATACGGGCCGCGGGGCGCCGTCGATCCGGGCCACGGGCTACGTCCTTGGAGGGTGGTTCTGCGGCTCGGCCGCGGCAACGATCCCGCTTTTTACGTAGCAACGGTCCGTCCAAGGGATGTGTTTCTCGAGGCGCCGCGATCCGGCGTTTCGAACGGCGTCCCATGGCAGAGAACACCCAGCTTCGATCCCATATCCGCGGCGTGCTGCTCAGATTGGTGCGGCGCCTGCGCGATCGGGCCGGCTGACGGGGTCCTGTTCGAGGCCGGTGGGACAATTGCGAGACAACTACGAGACAACCGCGAGGAGGCCGGTGCGCCGCGTGGCGCACCGACCCCGTCGTCCGGCCGCTTACCCCGGCTGAGCGCCCATCATCGCCTGCATCCGATCGAGCCGGGCGATGTGCAGGTTGATCAGCGGCAGGGCGCCGCGGGCGATCGCGCGCAGGCCGGGATCCTCGCCCGACCGGGCGTAGGCGCCGTGGATGCCCAGCGCCTCCTGATGGCCCTGGAGCGAGGCGTTCACGAAGGTGGCGTCGTATTGCGGCCCCGGCGGCATGGCGCTGAGCTGCGCCAGGATCTGCGCCTTCTGCGCGTCGGTGGTCATGCCCTGGGCCGGAGCCGGTCCGCCGAGCACGCCGCCGACGACACCGCCGGCGACACCGCCCGCCGCATTCACGGCCGTGCCGGCCACCGCCACCGGCGCCGCGACGAGGCCGCCGATCAGGCCACCCGGGCCCGCCGCGGCCGGGCCCGGGATCGGGGCGCCGCCCGTGTAGGCGCTGATCTTGCGGGCGAGGTTCACCTGTTCGACCACCTCCGCGCGGGCGAACTTCTTGACGGCGGGATTGGTGGTCTTCGCGTGGGCGTCGCGGGCCGTGTTCTCCAGGAACAGGCCGCCGCCGGTGGCCATCTGGAGATAGGCGCCGGTCGGAATCGCGCCGGCCGGCGTGACCTGCGCGAGGGCTGTGCGGGTGACCGCCAGGGCCGCGGTGGCGCCCAGCATCGTGGTGAGGAGAGCGCGTCTGTGCATGCGACGGTGCATCATGGGAGTGGCATCCGGATTGGGTGAGGCACCCGACGCCCCGATCATCGCTTGAGGTGCTGCCCGGCGAACCGCACAGGGGGGACAAGGTTCCTGCCCGGCGGGCCGTCCGAACGGCGGGATCGGGGCACCGAGAAACCGCAGGATGGATCGGATTTCGCGCGCGAATGACCGGTCCTGCGCAGCCTTTGCGCGGGCATACGCCGTCTTCGCCGCCCGGCCCGCGGCTTTATCTCCGATCGATACAGATCTAGATTGGCGCACCGAACGAGGCGGCGCCGCGCGGGGGGCGCGGCCATCCGGACCGGCTCTCGAGGTGACGATGGGCCAGACGACGATCAAGGACGTCGCCCGACGGGCCGGCGTGAGCTTCCAGACGGTCTCGCTGGTCCTGAACCACCCGCAGAAGGTCGCCCGGACCACGCGCGAGACCATCGAGACGGCCATGCGCGACCTGGACTTCGTGCCCAGCCTCGCCGCCCGGTCCCTGCGCAAGAAGCCCAGTCGCAGCATCGCCTGCGTGTTCGCTCCGGCGCCGGAGCCCGCCGCCGACGGGGGCCGCCCGGGGGAGACGGCCGATCACGGCCACGTCCTCCGGACCTTCGGCACCGTCACCGACCGGCAGGGCTACACCCTGGTCCACCGCTGCCGCCGCGCCGACGACCCGGACGGCCCGGGCCGGATCGCCGGCCTCGTCAGCGAGGCCCGGGTCGACGGCCTCGTGGTCTTCGCCGAGGATCGGGACGACCCGCTGATCGGCCTGCTCCAGGCCAAGCGATGCCCGTTCGTGGTGTTCGGCCTGGAGGTGCCCGGCACGCACTACGTCGCGCTGGCGGAGCGCGACGCGGTCCACGGGGCCGTCCGCCACCTGATCGCGGCGGGGAGCCGGTCGATCTGCCTGCTCGCGGGCGACGCGCGCCGGCCCGCCGCCGCCACCGAGCGGTTCCGCGGCTACCAGGATGCCCTCGCGGAGGCGGGGCTGCCCCTGCGCGACGCCCTCGTGGTCTCCTGCGACGGGACCGCCGCGGGCGGCTACCGGGCCGCGCGGGCTCTCCTGGAGGCCGGACCCGGCGCCCGGCCGGACGCCGTCGTGGCCGCCAGCGACCGGGTGGCGTTCGGCGTGCTGCGGGCGCTGCACGAGGGCGGCGTGCGGGTCCCCGCGGAGATCCGCGTCGTCGGCTTCGACAACCTCAGCCAGGGGGCCTACGCGGTCCCGAGCCTGACCTCGGTCGATGTCCCGGTGCTCGACATGGTCCGGTCCGCCTTCGCGACGCTGGTCGAACTAATCGAGGGGACGCGGGCGCCGGACGACCTCGCCCAGACGCTTTTCCCCGCGCGCCTCGTCGTGCGCGAGTCGAGTGCGCCGGCGGCACCCTAGCGAGGCCGGCTCTCACTCCGCCGCGAGGACGCCCGCGCCGGCTTCGCCGCGCCCGAACTGCGCCGCGTGCAGGCGGCTGTAGGGGCCGCCGGCGGCGAGCAGTGCCGCGTGCCGGCCCTCCTCGACGACCCCGCCCTCCCCCAGGACCACGATGCGGTCGGCGTCCCGGATGGTGGCGAGGCGGTGGGCGATCACCAGGGTCGTGCGCCCGCGGGCGAGCTCGGCGAGCGCCCGCTGGATCTCCCGCTCGGTCTCGGTGTCGAGCGCCGAGGTCGCCTCGTCGAGGATCAGGATCGGCGGGTTCTTGAGGAAGACCCGCGCGATGGCGATGCGCTGCTTCTGGCCGCCCGACAGGCGCACGCCGCGCTCGCCCACCACGGTGTCGAGGCCCTCCGGCAGGCTGTCGATCAGCCCGCCGAGACGGGCGCGCCGCGCGGCGGCGTCGATCTCGGCCTCGGCGGCGTCGAGGCGGCCGTAGGCGATGTTCTCCCGGATCGTGCCGGCGAACAGGAACACGTCCTGCTGGACGATGCCGATCTGGCGGCGCAGGCTCGCCAGGGTGATGTCGCGGATGTCGATCCCGTCGACGGTGATGCGGCCCGCCTCGACCTCGTAGAAGCGCGGCAGCAGGGCGCAGAGGGTGGTTTTCCCGACCCCCGAGGGGCCCACGAACGCCATCGTCTCGCCGGCCGCCACCGCGAGGTCCAGACCGGTGAAGACCGGGCGGCCGGGCCCGTAGCCGAAGCCCACCCCCTCGAAACGGATGTCGCCGCGCAGGGCGCCGACCGCGCGGGCGCCGGGCCGGTCGGTGATGTCGGGCTCGGTGGCCAGCAGTTCCTGGTAACGGCGGAAGCCCGCGACCCCCTTCGGGTACGTCTCGACCACGGCGCCGATCTTCTCCAGCGGCCGGTAGAACACGCCCACCAGCAGCAGGAAGCCCACGAAGCCCCCGGGCGTCAGGTCGCCCCGGACCACGAAGGCGGCGCCGCCGAGCAGCACCGCGATCTGGACGAGGCGCAGGCCCAGGTAGTTGATCGACAGGCCGGCCGCCATCAGCCGGTAGGCCTCGAGCTTGGTGTCCCGGTAGCGGGCGTTGTCGAGGGCGAAGAGGGCGCGCTCGTGGGGCTCGTTGGCGAAGGCCTGCACCACCCGCATCCCGCCGACATTCTCCTCGATCCGCGCGTTGAAGGCGCCGACCCGGCCGTACTGGGCCTGCCAGTTGCGGGTCATGCGGCCGCCGTAGCGGATCGACACGAACGCGATCAGCGGCAGGATCGCCGCGGTGATCAGCGCCAGCGGCGCGTGGACGTAGAGCATCAGCGCGAAGGCGCCGAACAGCGTCATCACGGCGATGAACAGGTCCTCGGGCCCGTGATGGGCGACCTCGCCGATCTCCTCCAGGTCCTTGGTCACCCGGGCCACGAGGTGGCCGGTCTTCTGGCCGTCGTAGAAGCGGAAGGAGAGCTTCTGCAGGTGGTCGAAGGCCCGCGCCCGCATCGTGGTCTCGATGTTGATGCCGAGCACGTGGCCCCAGTAGGTGACAACCACCATCAGGCCGGCATTGGCGACGTAGACCAGCGCCAGCGCGGCCGCGGCGAGCAGGATCAGGCCCCAGTCCTGCCGGGGCAGCAGGCTGTCGATGAAGCCCTTCACGGCGATGGGGAAGCCGAGCTCCAGCAGGCCCGACAGCACCGCGCAGCCGAAATCGACCAGGAACAGCGTCCGGTACGGCCGGTAATAGGCGAGGAAGGCCTTCAGCATCGCGCGGCTCGGATCAACGTTGGGCGGCGCACTCGACGGGGCAGAGCGCGCCGCAGGACGGCACCCCCGGCAGGCGGTGGCGCAGACAGCAGACGCGCCGCCGCCGGCAGCCCGAAGGTCCCGGGCAGAGCGCCTGCGCAAGAGGACTCTCGAGCGGGCTCCTAGCGCAGCCGGGGCCGGCGCGCCATCCGAGGCAGGCCGCGACGTCGTCACAGGCGGCGGCGTGGTCTGCGGCGCGGGCGGTAGGGCAGGTGGTGGTACAGGCGCTCGCGCAGGTGGTGCCGGCCCCCTCCCCGTCCCCAGCCAGCCCGGCGAGCGGGTCCCCGAGTTCCCGGGCGACGTAGTCGAGGATCACCGCAGCGTTGCCCCAGAGGACCCTGGGGGCGATCCCGCACCGGGCGTGGCAGAGCTCGACGAACGGGCGCAGATGCGCCTCCACCAGCCCGGTCAGGCCGGGCGCCGGGCAGGCCGCGCGGGCCGACGCGTCCGCGGGCAGGCGGAAGCGGCACGGGCGGCCGGCCGCGTCGAGCTCGAGGCTGACCGCGTCGAAGGCGAGCGGCAGCGGCCGGCCGAGGCGCACCAGGGCGGTCAGCGCCGGCGTCGCCAGGGCCGCGAGGTAGAACTGGCTCCAGTACGAGACCCGGACCCGCGGATCCGCGGTCCGGAACGCCGCGCCGAACCCGGCCCCGAAGGCCGCCAGCGTCGCGTCGAACACGGCCCCGTCGCGCAGGGCGCCGAGGGGCAGCGCCTCCGGGCCGCCGGGGCCCTCGGCGATCCCGTCCCGGTAGGCCGCGAGCGTGTCGGGAACCTGGGCGGCGACCTCGGCGATCATCGCACCGCCCCGTCGTCGCGCAGGGTCCGGTCGACCGCGACGGCGAGCCACGCCACCGCGGCGGCGTAGAGCGGCAGGGTGGCGGCGAAGTAGCCCGGCCAGCCGATCCAGCCGGCGAGCGCCGGGGCTGCCACCCGCAGCGGCATCGCGGCGAAGAAGGCGGCGCCGAACAGGAGCGCGTAGTCGGTGGCGGGCTTCGGCCCCTGGGCCCAGCGGTAGATCATGTTGAAGACCGGCACGCCCAGGAACCCGCCCGCGACGAAGCCCAGCACGGCGGCGGTGATGCCGAGATCCGGCACCCGGCCCGCGCAGGCGACGACCATCAGGCCCCCGGAGGCCAGGACGCCGAGGGCCCCCACGGCGATCAGCCGGACCGTGCCGAACCGCGCGGCCAGCCATCCGGCCGCCAGCGCCATGACGAGGTTCACGGCCGGGAGCACGGTGCCGGTGAGCGTGCCGACCTGCCCGAGCGGGACGCCGAGATCGAGGAGCGCCAGGGTGTTGGGCCCGCCCACGAGGTAGGAGGCGGCGAAGTAGGCGCCGAGCACCAGCACGCGACCGCCCAGGCGGCGCAGCCGCGCCAGGGAGCCCGACCAGCGTTCCGGGCCCGCACCGGCCGCGGTGCCGGCACCGCGGCCGGTGCGGGTCTCGCGCAGGCGCGACTCCCGGTAGCCCAGGATCGGCAGCAGGCAGAGGGCGTCGAGGGCCGCGCAGGCCAGGACCGCCCCGCGCCAGCCCAGGCTGTCGTAGGAGCCGACCAGCACGCCGACCCCCAGGATCCCGCCGAGGGAGGCGCCGCACAGCTTGGCCGAGGCCACGAAGGCGCGCCGCTCCGCCGGCACGGTCTCGACCACCAGGGCCTCGAGGGCGATGTCCATGGTCGCCACGCAGGCGCAGGCGGCGATCGCCAGGGCGAGCAGCGCCGGGAGCGGCCAAGCCTCGCCGAGGCTCAGGACGACCAGCAGGAGCACCGAGGCGGCCTGCGCGGCCGCGATCCAGCCGATCCGGTGGCCGAGGATCGGCAGGCGGAGCCGGTCGAGCAGGGGTGCCCACAGGAAGGTGAGCCCGACCGGCAGGTTGATGAGCTGCAGCAGCCCGACCTCGGCCAGCTCCACGCCCCGCGCCCGCAGGATCAGCGGCGCCCCGCCGGACAGGAAGCCGAGCGTCGCCCCGAAGGTCACGTACAGGCAGAAGAACGGCGCCAGCGGCCGCAGGGCCGCCAGGGTGTCGACGACCCGGGTGCCGATGGCGGGTCCGGCGGAACCGGTCATCGCCCCCCGCACGCCGTACCTCGACCGGTACCACGATCCGGGCCGGTCCGGAGACCGCAGTTTATAATCACACTAATCTATTGATTTACCTCGGTTTTCGCTGTTTAGAGAGGCCTGTGCCGGGGATCAAGCCGGCGGGTATTCGCGGCGCGCCGCCCCGCCGGATCCGGCGTTAACCTTTCGTCAACCATGCCCCCGACAGAGTCCCCGGCGGAGGGCTGAGCCATGACCCGACGCCGGGATTTCGACGCGCTGAGCGAGGCGCAGATCGCCGCGGACCGCACGCAGGGACGCTGGGTCGAGCCGAGGGCGGGCTTCCGGCCGGCCGGGCCGCGGGCCGTGTCCGATCTGCTCGACACGATCCAGCACGTGGCCGAGGCCGCGACCGGCGAGCGCAGCTTCCTGCACCTGCGTCCGGAGGCCGGCCGGCCCCGCGGGCGCTGAGGCGAGCCGGCCCACGGTCCCGCCGCCCCGACCGCGCGGCGCACTGGCAAGGGCCGACCGGTTCTGCAACAACGCCGACATGAGACGGCGTCCGGCCCTCGAATCCGCCCCCGCGCGCGCCGATCGCATCCGCCCGATCCGGCGGCGCCCCATGGGCGCGGCCGCGGCGGCCGGGCGGCTGGTCGGCCATGGCGGCCTGCCCGGCGGCCGCGACGGCCGGATCCGAGGGGCCAGGTCATCACCGGCTCCGCCGAGAACGCGACCTTCGCCACCTGCGGACTCGAATCGGGGATGCGGATGATCACCGAGCCGTACTCCGTGGAGACCCTGGCCGCGCGGGCGCCCGCGCCGATCGCCGGTCGCGACTGACCGCCGATGCCGCTGTCGCTGACGACCCGCATCCTGCTGCTCGTCCTGCTCGCCCTCGCCCCGGCGCTGGCGATCCAGGGCTACAACGAGGTCGCCCTGCGGGCGAGCCGCGACGCGGCCGTGCGGGCCGACGCCCGCGCCACCGCGCGGGACGTCGCGGAGGATTTCGCCCAGATCTCCGAGCGGATGCAGCAGGCCCTCGACCTGATCTCCGAGGATGCCACCGTGCAGGTGCGGGAGCCGGTGGCCTGCACCGCCTACCTGCGGCGGGCTGCCGCGCGGCTGCCGCACGTGCTGCTGATTGCCCTCACCGACCCCGACGGGGCCGTGATCTGCGACAGCGCCGGCGCGCCTGCGGGCTCCTACTCGAGCCGCGGCCGGGCCTATCACCGCCGCGCCCTGGAGCGGGGCGGCTACGCGGTGGGCGGCTACGCGGTCGGCTTCCAGACGAAGCGGTCGTCGATCCACTTCGCCCGGGCCGTCCATGTCGGCGAGTCGGCGGGGGCCCCGGCGGGCGTCCTGCTCGCCGCCGTCGACCTCGACTGGCTCTCCGATCACCTGGAGCAGGCGCTCCATCAGCCGGAGACGGCGATCACCGTGACGGACCGGGACGGCCTGATCATCGCCCGCCGCCCGGACGAGGCGGCCTGGATCGGCAGGCCGATCCCGCCCGACCGGGCCGCCATGCTGGAGGCCCAGGGCAGCGACGTCCGCGTCGCCGCCGGCCTCGACGGCCGGAAGCGGATCATCGCCACCGCGATGCCGGACGGCCCGCTGGCCGGGGTGCGCGTCGTCGTCGGGCGCGACTACGCCACCGCCTTCGCGGATATCGACGCCGCCACCCGCCGCGGGCTGATCCTGATCGCCCTGGGGGCGGCGCTGGCGCTCGCCGCCGCCCTCGTGGCCGGGCGGGTGTTCATCCGGCGCCCGGTCGACCGGCTCCTGCGCACCGCGGCGGCGTGGCAGGCCGGCGACCTCGCCGCCCGCACCGGCCTGCGCGGGGCCGCGGAGTTCGACCGGCTCGGCAGCAAGCTCGACGCCATGGCCGGCACCCTCCAGCGCAACACCGCCGAGCTGCGCGCGGAGATCCAGCGCGGGCGCGCCCTGCAGGCGCAGCAGGGCACGATGCTGCACGAGCTGAACCACCGGGTGAAGAATACCCTGGCCACCGTCCAGGCCCTCGCCCGACAGTCCCGCGGCTCCGCGGAGGTCCTGGAGGCGCGGATCCTGGCCCTGTCGAAGACCCACGACCTCCTGACCCGCGAGGACTGGAGCGGGGCCCCCCTGCGCGAGGTGCTGGAGAGCGAGCTCGGACCCTACCGGACCGGCGACGACCAGATCCGCCTGGACGGGCCGGACGTGTCGCTGAGCCCCCGCGAGGTGCTGGCCCTCGGCATGACGGTCCACGAGCTGACCACCAACGCGGCCAAGTACGGCGCCCTCTCGGTCCGCGAGGGCCGCGTCCGGGTGGCGTGGTCGCTCGCCGCCGGCGCGGCCGGGGAGCGGCGCCTGCGGATCAGCTGGGAGGAGCGCGGCGGCCCGCCGGTGCGGGCGCCGACCCGGGTGGGCTTCGGGACGCGGCTGATCGCCGGCGGCGTGCGGCGCGAACTCGCCGGCACCGTCGACCTCGCCTTCGAGGCCGAGGGCCTGCGCTGCCGCCTCGACGTCCCGCTCGATCCGGGTCTCGGCACCATGCTGGCGCCGACGGGCTAGGTGCAGACCGGCTCGGGCGGATTCAGTCGTCGGAGCAGAGCTTTGAGCACGGATCCTGGCAGATCGGTTGAACGCGCTCCTCCGCACGCCGCGCGTCGCGCGCGGTCGACCCGCGCTCAGAGTGCGCGCGAGCATTCCTCTGAAACGCGTTGATACCTTTGGGTTTTCCGGTCCCGGTCTCACGCGCCGGCGCGCGTCACCTCCTGGACATCGCGCTTCACCTGCCGCCACGTCCGCCAGGGCTCGAGGTTCGAGAGCGCCATCCGGCGGGCGCCCATCCAGCCGAGGCCGAGCGCGATGACGAGGAACGGCGCGGCGACGATCAGCGCGGCCGGCGCCTCGGCACCGAACGGCACGGCCAGCAGTTTCACCACGGCGTCGAGGCCGAGGAAGAAGGTGACGATCAGCAGCACCGGGATCGTGCCGACGATGGCGATCAGCGACACGATCGCCCGGAAATTGCCGTCGACCTCCGTCCGCGCCAGCGTGAGCAGCGCCTCGACATGCGCCGTGCCCTCGCGCAGGGCCGCGATCAGCAGGGCGAGGGTTCCGTCCGGGGTCTGACGCATGGATACGAGAATCCTCGGGGCCGTCACCGGCCGGCTCTCGCCAACGGAGCCGCGGCCCGATGCGTTCCGCGCCGGGCGCTCACAGCATCAGGAGCACGGCGCCGAGGATCAGCACGGTCGCCAAGCCTGCCAGGAGGACGGCCCGGCCGGCATCGGCGCCGTCGTCCGGGACCGGCTCCGGGGCGGCCGGCGCGGCGGATGCGGGCGCCGCGAAGGCCGCGCCCTGCCCCGCCTCCGCCTCCGCGGCCCGGACCGGCGGCGTGCCGGGCCGCGGCGCCGGAAGCGCGACCGAGACCGGGATCGCCCGGTCCGTCGGGGGGCCGAAGGCCTCCGGCTCGACGCTCACGCCCGCCGCCTCCAGCTCCAGCATCACGAGGACCAGGGCGTCGACGTCCATCCGCTCGACGGGCAGCGCGGCGCGCAGATCGTCGGCGGTGAGGAGGCCCCGGTCGCGGCCGAGGGCGACCAGCCGGTCGAGCGTCGCGCGATCCAGAGCCTGCGTCATGTCCCGCCTCCGCGGCCGCGTCCCGATGGTCCATCGAGAACGCGCCGGGGTGGCGCCGGTTACCGGCGGCCGCGGGTGTTCCGGCGCTAGGCCCCGAGCGCGGGCGCGGCCGCCGAGATCGCGCCGGGCTCCGGCCGCGCGCCGCCCGGTCCCGGCCGGAACCGGAGCATCGGCCGCTCGATGAGGTACCAGCTCAGAAGGCCGAGCGGGATAGCGGCCGCGAGGGCGAGGGCGGCGACCGTCCAGGGCGAGATGCCGGGGATCCGCGCGACCAGCAGGTTCTGCACCGGCCACGCGTAGAGGTAGAGCCCGTAGGACGGGTCGACCTGGGCGGTGGCGCGGCTGAGGGCGGTGGGGCGCACCGCGAAGGCGAACCAGAAGATCAGGTAGCCGCCGAGGATCGCGAAGGCAGGCTCGGCCAGCGGTCGGCTGAACATCAGCGGCAGGAGCAGCAGGGCGGCGCGGGTCGCGCCGCGCCGCGTGTAGGCGATCCGGTCGGCGAACAGCCGGAAGGCGCCGCCGCAGCAGAACACGAAGGTGAGGCGGATCATCTCCGACAGGGATCCGAGGGTGTCGCCCGGATGCCCGACGGGCAGGAAGAGCCAGCGCAGGGCGAGGAGGCTGCCGAGCCCCCCGAGCAGGCCGAGATAGCGCCCGCGGCGGCGCAAGGCGCGGGCGGTGCCGACGAGGCCGAGCAGCAGGTAGCAGCCGAACTCGCACGGAATGGTCCACATCGAGCCGTTGAGCAGCGGGTAGGGCAGCTCGGCGAAGGCGCCCGGGACCACCGGCATCAGCAGCAGCGACAGTCTCAGCAGCGTCTCGAGCGGCGAGGCGGCCGCGAGGTTGCCGCCGCCGAGGGGCGCGACGACGGCGATGCAGAGCAGGGACGCGACCACGAAGGCCGGGTAGATCCGCAGCGCCCGCCGCGCGAGATAGTCGCCGAAGGAGCGCTTGGCGCGGTAGCTCGCGGTGATCAGGTAGCCGCTCACGAGGAAGAAGCCGTCGACGGCTATCTCCCCTAGGGACAGGGTTCCGAAGACCTGCGTCAGCAACTCCCGAGACCGGTTCCCGTCCACGAGTTCGGGGGCGTGCGCGAGGATCACGAGGCCCGCGAACAGGAGGCGCAGGGACCCGAAATTGTTCGCCCGCGGATCCCGGCCGCCCGTCGTCTCCGCCACCCCTGCCCGCTCCGCGACGCCTCTGCCCGCCGCCCAGGGGCCGGGAAACGGCGCGCGAAGGCAAGGACGCTGGGGCAACACGCGCCGGAGATTTGGCCGCGGCGCCCGCGTCCGCACGCGACGGTGCGGGCGCCGTTGCGCTCCCGGCGCGGTTGGGCTAGGGAATGGCCACGGCCAGCACCCGTAGCTCAGCTGGATAGAGCGTTGCCCTCCGAAGGCAAAGGTCACACGTTCGAATCGTGTCGGGTGCGCCAATCTTCTCAAGACGTTAGCGGGGCTCGGCCCTGCCCCTCGGGCGGATCGTGTCGCCCGCTTGCCCTTCGGTGCGGGCGGCGTGATCCGC
>NZ_JBEPKM010000030.1:0-53922 GCF_040544715.1 Methylobacterium sp. 1030
GGTCGCCGCCAGACCCGCCCATCGCAATCATCATTCCCTCAGCACGAACACCGATCCGGCCCCCGGACACGGCGCACGCTCACACTGAGCCCGCGCCGGATCTCATCGGTCGCTCCGCACCCGTGCAGGTTCTCTGAGCCACGTCACCTTCTGTGATGGGCGTTCGATCGGCCGCAAGGCCATCCCGATCAGCCGAGAGATCGCGCGCAACCGCGAAGGCGGTTCCCCGCGTCGCGCGAGGGCTGACTGATCCCGGACATCTGCCTGCTTCGTGCCTCTCCCGACCTGTCGGGCCGAACGCCTCGGCCACTCGTCGTTCGCCCGGCACCGACGACCGCGCTGTGCCGAAGGCGCGGCCTTGAGGGCTGTACAGCAAACCTCTATTATGATGCTGCTGTACAATGCCTCCGGTCAGTGTGGAATCGAGCATCGCATGCCGTGCCATCCGGACACGCGCTCACGGTCGGTCCCCGGTGATAGGGCTGGATCGCCGTCCTTCAGGCCTGATGGCGGACCAGAGTGTCCGCCTGCCGCGTCCGGCCCCGACAAGATCCATCTGCGTCTTCCGCATTCAGGGGATCTCAATGCGGCGGCCGATCGGGATCCGGCGTTCGACGCGGACCGTTTCCGGGCAGCCCTCGTGGAGTTGCTGCCCGACCTGAAGCGATTCGCAAGGTCGATGGCGGAGACGGCCGATCAGGCTGAGGACTTGGTTCAAGAGACGCTGCTCAGGGCTTGGCTGTGTCAGGATCGCTTTCGTCCTCGTGGCCATCTTCGAGCCTGGACATTCACCATCATGCGGAGCAGCCTCTCGCCGTCCAAGCGTGAGACAGCGGATCCGACGGATGTCGGCAACGCTGCACCCGACAGGCGACGCATCGATCCTGGCCGGTGAAACCGCGGAGCGTTCTCGCAGGACGAATGGCGACGGCCACGTCCTCTGACGAGGCGGTGCTGGATGTGGCGACGCCGATCATCGACGCGCGCGCTCTGCTGCGTGCGTCGAGATATGAGCCGCTCTTCGTCAGATCGAGTGCTTCGCGCTCCCCGGTCGAGTTCAGGGCGGTCGAGCGCCACCGTCGAGAACTCACGAGAATGCCTGCCGTTCGCGGATCCTCGGTTTCCCGTCAGGAGTGGAGGTCGAAGTGATGGGCGTTGGCGCCGTGATCTGAAACCCCGATCAGGCCGACGTCTCCGTGGACGCCACTGTCCGCCGGTGCGTGGCTCGGTCCGGCCGGTGAGCCGGGTTTGCTGTCGGACGCGAATTCGATGGTGCCGTTCGGGCCGATGCTGGCGGCCGGTCTCGGACCGTGACTGCCCCCGCTCGTCGGGGGACTCGGCTCGCTTGACGGTTCTTGATCGCGGCTCACGCCTCCCGATCCCTGGCGCGAGAGCGATTGGTCTGACGCCACCGGGGTGCCGACGTTCGCGGCCGCAACGGCAGTGCCGTGACCTGTGTGGTGCGGGCCCGCGTCGAGGTTCGCGGGATTGGGATCCGCCCCGACCGCTCGATCCTGCGTGCCGCTCGGCGAGATGCCTGCGTTCGCACCGGTTGCCGGGTTGGAGCCGTCCGAGTTCCGCAGATGCGGTTCGGTCTCTCGGGCGTGATCCGCAGCCTCGCCGCTGCGGCCGGGCCCGTCGGCGGTCTGAGTATGGCCTGGATCGTCCGCTCTCACCCCCGCCAGCGCGCTGGCCGAAGGAGCGATTGGGTCCGCGTTGGAAGCCGCGCTGTGAACGGCGGGACCCTGTGCGTGCGGTCCATCGTCTCGGAGGTGCCCGGGCGGCTCGCCGCTTCGATCGTCCTGCCCGTGGCCTGGATCGGCAGCGCGCGCCTGCGTGCCGGCTGACGGCGGACCTGGGTCCGCGTCGGTGGCCGAGCCGTGACCGCGGCTATCCTGTGCGGGTGGTACCGTATCGTGAAGATGTCCCGGCGCCTCGGCGCTCCGGCCAAGTGAAGCACCGGCCCGCGCGTGACCGGGATCAGCAACATCCGCCTGCGTCTGCGCGCTCGCGGATGGTTGGACCGGATCCGTGTCGGCGGCCGAGCCGTGATGGCCGGCATCCCGGGCGTGCGGCGCCGTGTCTTGGACATGTTCCGGCGCCACCCCGCTCCGAACCGGTCCCTCGCCAGCCTGCCTGTGATCCGGTTCGGCGGCTCTGGCCTCGATCTGCAGGTTGGCTGCCGGTGCTGAGGGGGTGGGATCGGTGGCCGCCGTGCCGTGGCTGCCGGCATCCTGTGCGTGCCCTGCCGGGCCCTGGATAGATCCCGGTGCCTCGGCGCTCCGGCCGGGGCTTTCGCCGGCCGGAGCGTGCGCAGCCACCGCGCCGCTCGCCTGCACGGTGGCTGAGGGCGGCGCTGATTGCGTGCCGGTGTCCGTGCCCTGACCGTCATTGTCCTGGGCGTGCGGCGCCGAGCCTCGGAGGTGGCCCGGCGCGGCGGCACTCCGGCCGGGACCTTCGCCGGCCCGCGTCGAGCCTGGATCGGCAGTGCTTGTCTGAGCCTGCGCCAGACCCGGCGGTTCATCCGGACCCGCGCCGCCGGCCGCGTCCAGTGGAACGGCCGCCGCGTCCTTGTGATGGCCTGGCGCATCGGCGCTCCGGCCAGGCCCGTCGCCATCTTGACCGCGGCCCTGATCGGTGACCTCCCCCCGGACCTGCGCGAGGCCCGCTGTTGGACGCGGGCTCGGATCGGATGCTGCACTGGGGTCGCCGGCCGCGCCGTGCAACTCCCGTTCGGATGCACCTGCGCCGATGCCTGAAGCATCCGCATGCGCGACCGCGTCGTGCCGTCCCCTTGCCTCCGGCGACACGCCCATTCGCAGACCGTTGTCCGGGCTACCGGAGCGCTCCTCGACCGGGAGCTGCGCGTGTCTCAACTCGGGCTGTGCGGCGGCATTGAGCCCATTGACCGGGGCTGGCGGAGCTTCGGATGCCGCGTGACCGGTCGTCGGGGTCACGCTCTGGGCCAGCGATGGCGCCTCACCGGTCGCGCTCGACGACGGGGCTCCCTGTTCCCGTGCCGCGGCGTCCCCCGATGGCGCGGCGCCACCGTCCGATCTGGAATCCGGAGAGGACGATGAACCCGCTGCGAGGGCTGCGCTGGCCTCGGCGCCGCGCGCGAGCGGCTGAAATCCGGATTCCGCGCCTGCCCGGGTCGGCCCATGGCCGAGGGCCGGGTCTCTGAGGCCGATGAGCCCGAAATCGGCGGCGTCAGATCGGGCAGAAGCGACCGCAGCCGACTCGGCCGTTACGAGACCGGCCGCGCCGCTCGCGGGACCTTCGTGGCGGCCGGTGCCGAGCGGACCTTCCGACTGGACGGGGCTCGCCGCTCCACCCGTCGTCGGCGACAGGCTGCCCTGGTCACCCGGGACGGCGCTGCTAGCGCCCCGCGCGCCGAGGTATGATGTGGCCTCGATACCCTGTGCGGGGTGGTCGACGAGGGCATCCGCGGCGAAGACCATGGCCGAGAACACGATCAGCCCGACCTGCTTCCGGTGGCTGTCGCGCTCATCGGCATCGCCCGTGTCGCGCGCTTCGGACGGCCCGTGCTGTTGCGCGTGGCCCGCGTGAGGGGGCTGCGCCGCGCTCTCGGTCGATCGCTCCCCGTCATCCGCGCGGGCGTCGTCGGGCGACAGGCTCAGGGCCGCAGCCGCGACGAGAGCCGCGAGCAGCGCCGCCGGGTGAACCGAGAGCTTCGTCCCGCGGGCATCCTGCGGGATCGGGAGAAGCTCGGGATAGCGTCGGGCGATCTCGTTGATGAGGGCGCGGAAGTCGCTGCCTCGCATCGGGCTGTCCAAGACATCGGACGCGATGACGTAGCTGCCGTCGATCCTGGCGAAATGCATGACGGCGTCGCCATCCGGCCGGCAGAAGACGAACCAGGGATCCGCCTCGTCGCTCAGGCCCTGCTCGCTGCCGATCTGCAGGCCGGCTCGGATCAGCGCGGCCTCGACGCGGTAGAATTCCGCGAGTTCCTGCTGCGACCAGCCGCCCTGGCACGTCGTTGCGGGTCGGAAGAACGAGATGACCGCGCCCATCGGGACCTCACGTCCGCACAGTGACTGAGAGGCGGACTCTATCGTTCATGGAAACTGCGTCCCAGAGCATCGAAGAACGGCGCCACCAGATAGTCGAGCGCCGTGCGCTCGCCGGCCGAGACGACGACCTCGGCGGGCAGGCCCGCCAGGAGGCGTGGTCGTACGTCGTCCGGGAGTTGATGGTCGTCGATCTCCACGGTGCCGGCGAAATAGGCCTGCTTGGTGCCGTCGTCGATCAGGCGGTCGCGGGAGACCATCGTCAACGTCCCGAAGATCGCCGACATGCGGCGCGTCTGAAAAGCCGGAAACTTCACCTCGGCCCGCATGCCGGCATGAACCGCCTCGAGATCGTTCGGCGCGAACTGCACGCTGATCACGAGCCTGTCGTTCGTCGGAACGATCTCCATCAGCGGCTCGCCCGAGCGGACCACCTGGCCGATCGTGTAGACCTTCAATCCCTGGATGACGCCCTGGTGCGACGCCCGGACCTCGTGCCGACGGAGAACATCCCGGGCCACGATGAGCTTCTCGCGCAGTTCAGCGATCTTCTGGCGCGTGTCGAGGAGCTGCGCGGTCAGCGATTCCTGCAGCTTCTGCTTGAGCTGCGCGGTCTGCATCCCCGCCTCGTTGATGTCGTTCTGCGCCTTGGCGGTCTCTGCCACGGACCGTCCGATCACGCCTCGGAGGCGCGCGTGCTCGCGCTCCATGATCAGAACGCGCGAGAGCGGGATGAGGTTCTTCTCCTGGAGGCCGCGCAGGCCCTCCAGCTCCTGCTGGATCAGCGCGACCTGCTGCTCGCCCGAGGCCTTCTCGACCGCCAGCCCGGAAATCTCCGTCTTCAGCTGCGTGACCCGCGCCTCGATGAGGCCGAGCTGCGCCTGGAAGGACGCGCGGCGCTCCGACAGCTGGCTGGCCTGGTCGTCGATCAGGCCGGCGACGGCCGGCTCGGCGCGCCGCTCCGCGATCTCCGGCGGCAGGAGCAGATCCTGCGCCTGGCCCTGCTCCGCGCGGAGGCGCGCTTCGAGGATCAGGGCCCCGTCGAGCTGGCCGCGGAGCAGATCGTTGCTGGCTCGCGATTGCACGGGATCGATGCGTAGCAGGACGTCGCCCGCGCGAACCGCCTGGCCGTCCCGGACCAGCACCTCCTGGACGATGCCGCCTTCGAGATGCTGCACCACTTTGCGGCTGCCTTCCGCGACCACCACCCCGGGACTGATGACCGCCCGGTCGAGGCGCGCGACGGCGGCCCAGGTGCCGACCACCCCGAACGTCGCGACGATGAGCGCGTAGCCGGCGACGGCGTACGCGCGCCAGTTCGTCAGGTCGGCGGAGCCCGACCGGTCCCGATCGGACCTTCTTCGCTCGGGGGACGGGCTCGGGATCGCGGCGCGCGTGACGGTCATCGCTTATCCCGCGCTCCGCTGTTCGTCGGAGCTGCGGCGGCTCTGGGATGCCGCGGGGCCGACGGGCGGCACCAGGGTCGGGACCGGCCGCTGGCCGGTGACGTGGGCGAGAACCTGCTCGGGCGTGCCGGAGAGCTGCACGCGGCCCTCGCTCATGAGCAGGATACGGTCGGCCTCCTCCAGCAGGCTCACCTTGTGGGTCACCAGCACCACCGTCGTCCCGGATCGCTTCAGGTCCGCAACGGCGCGCATCAGCGCCGCCTCGCCGGGCTGGTCGAGACTCGCATTGGGCTCGTCGAGCACGACCAGGCTCGGCTCGCCGTAGAGCGCGCGGGCCAGAGCGATGCGCTGCCGCTGACCGCCTGACAGCCCGTGTCCCCCCCGACCGATGACCGTATTGTAGCCCTCCGGAAGCGACTGGATCAGCGCGTGACAGCCAGCCCGTTGGGCAACCTCGATGACGCGCGCGTCGTCCCGGTCGGCGAAGCGCGCGATGTTCTGCGCGACGGTCCCGTCGAACAGTTCGACGTCCTGAGGCAGATAACCAACATGCTGCCCGAGCAGGGCCCTGTCCCAGTGGTTCAGGTCGGCCCCGTCGATGCGCACCGTGCCTTCCAGCAAGGGCCAGACCCCGGTGAGCGCGCGAACGAGCGTCGATTTGCCGGCGGCACTCGGGCCGATGATCCCCACGACGCTGCCGGGCTCGAGCCGGACGCTCACAGCCTTGAGGATGGGGCGCGTCGCGCCGGGGGCCGCCACCGAGATGTCTTCGGCCTCGATCAGGCCGCGCGGCCGCGGCAGGACGAGGCGGCGCGTCTCCGAGCCGGCGACGGCCACGAGATCGACCAATCGCCGGTAGCTCGCCCGCGCCGCCGTGAACCCCTTCCAGTTGCCGACGACCGCCTCGATCGGCGCGAGGGTGCGGCCGATGATGATGGACGCGGCGATCATCGACCCGGCCGAGATCTCGCGGTGAATCGCCAGATACGCGCCGATGCCCAGCACCAGGGTCTGCAGCAGCATGCGGACGAACTTCGTGGCCGCGACGATCAGGCCCGCGCGATCGCTGGCCCGCGCCTGGAGGAGCAGGACGTCGTCGTGGCGGCGCCCCCAGAGCCCGCGCATGGACGCGACCATGCCCATGGCCTGCAGCACCTCCCCATTCCGAAAGACCGTGGCTGCGCTCTGCCCCGCTTCGCGCGAGGCCTGACTGGCGGCGTCGAGCGTCCGACGGGTGGCGACCTCGTTGAGCAGCGTGAGGCCGAGGATCGTGCCGCCGCCCACCAGCGCCATCCAGCCGAACCAGGGATGGAGGATGAAGCAGGCGAGCAGGAAGATCGGTATCCAGGGCAGATCGCAGAACGCCAGCATGCCGGCGCCGGTCAGGAACTCCCGCAGGACGTCCACGTCGCGCAGCGCCGTATCGTGCTGCGCGCCGGGCCTGAGCAAGGTGCCGCGATGGGCGGCATCGAAGATCGGCGTGGCGATTTTCTGATCGAACACCACACCGCCGCGCACCAGGAGGCGGGCGCGCAGCATCTCCAGCATCGCGTAGACGGCCAGGCCGAACGCAGCGATCAGCGTGATCCCCGCCAGGGTCGTCTCACTCCGGCTGGGTATCACGCGGTCGTAGATCTGGAGCATGTAGAGCGGGCTGACGAACAGCAGCAGATTGATGAAGAGCCCGAACACCACGGCGGTCGCCAGGACCGGCCGGAGCGAGCGCAGGCCGATGGTCAATGCCGATTGCAGCGAAGGATCGCCCATTCTGCCCTCTTCCTGCGATCGATCGGCACGATCGGCGATTCCCAATGGCTCAGATTCCCGTGCTGCTCGCGTCAGTGACCCGCGGGCGCTCAGATCCGCGAGCGGCAATCGTACGTGCGATTCTCGACTTTCATGGGCCGCTATCCAGAGACATGCACCGGTAGTGGGGCATCCGGCGCCATTCTCCAAATCGTTCCTTACAGGATGATAGCGCTATTCAGGTAGTTGCCAAGCAACGGGATCCGTTCGGGGAGGACGCGGGGACGACGGGTGCCGCCGCGCATCTGGACAGCGCGGCTCCGTCCCAGCTATATGGTGTTTACTGTATAAGCGCCGCGCCGAGTGGCTTCGGTCGGCAGGAAGGTGAAACCCCGTGTATGCCCATCAGCAACGCCTGGACTCCGAGGAGGTGCTGGAGCTGCGTCGGGAGGGGGGACGGTATCTGAAGGAACTGCGGGAGGCGCGCGGCCTGTCGCAACGACAGCTCGCAGCTCTTGTCGGTGCGGATTACTACACCTTCATCTCGCAGCTGGAGACCGGGCGCGGTCGTATTCCT
This sequence comes from Methylobacterium sp. 1030, assembly GCF_040544715.1. Classification (NCBI taxonomy): domain Bacteria; kingdom Pseudomonadati; phylum Pseudomonadota; class Alphaproteobacteria; order Hyphomicrobiales; family Methylobacteriaceae; genus Methylobacterium; species Methylobacterium sp. 1030. The sequence continues at coordinate 7,764 of NZ_JBEPKM010000030.1, forward strand.
CCGGATCGGTACCGCGCGTGGGCCGAGGCGCTGGCGATCGAGCCGAGAGCGTTCGTCCGGAACGTGATGCGCTTCTACGACCCGATCACCCACGAGATCCTGTTCGGCGATCGGAGCGCGGAGCCTGAGGGCAACGAGGCGTAGGCCGTCGACGCTCTCAGGGCCCGGATCGTTCGGATGCGCGAAGCGCGCGGGACGGCTCCAGCCTGGAGACGACCGCCCGCGCAGCTCAGGAGGTGGAGTGGTCCGCACCGTCCACCGTCTGTGATCCGAGGGGTGATGGGTCGTCAGACGTCACGTCGGCGGCCGATACGGGCGCGCCGATCGCCGCCATCAGCATTCGCAATCCCTCGATCCACGTATCGGCCTCGGCCCGCGAGATGCACCCGCTGCGGCGAAAGATTTTGCCGGACTCGAGCTTGACAACAACGTCGAAGTGGCCGTCTGGCCTGTCCGTGATCCAGTATTCGACATTCTGAGGCATCGACGCTGCCCAATAGATCCTCACTTGGCCGGCAACAGCCGCCCCGCCCACGCAGCTCTCAGTCTGACGGCGAACGCGCGCCTCTCGCCGACGTGACTCGTTCACCTCGATCCGTTGTTCCTCGCTCGGCCTCAGACCACGTCGGGGTTCACCTGCGCGCGCGATGATCTTCGGCTCCTTCTCGGTTCAACATGTCCGCCCCCCAGGGACGGAAGCGTGCCCCAACGCGTAGGCCGCGGAGAACGATCCGCCGCTTGCGGGGTTAGATGTTCACTGTACAGTCAGGTGGCGGGTCCTATCTGGAGGGGTGGACGCTCGATGACGCGCGTGGTCGGGCCACTCCCGCCGGATGGCCCGCTGCAGATCGCCGGTTCGTCAGGCGGGATTCACGGCGGCCCGAGATCGGTTCGTGCGGCGAGCGCTTTGAGAGGACGTGAGTTGACGGACACGCTGGTTGCTCAAGACGGCGGAGTCGATCGGCCGAGCCGACAGGACCCTCCGGAACCCGCGATTCTGCCCACCGGTGTGCGGGATCATCTCGGCCTGCAGCTGCGCGCCGCCTACGAGGCCGTGACACGGGCACAGACACCGCCGCGTCTGCTGGACCTCGTCGCGCGGCTCAATGCAGCGCTGGAGGGGCCGCGCCAGGACGATGCCACCGCGTTTCGCGAGGGCCTGACCGAAACGCTGCCCGGCCTGCGCGCCTTCGCCCTCTCGCTCGTCGGCGATGCCTCGCGCGCCGACGATCTGGTCCAAGAGACTGTGCTCCGAGCCTGGGCGCGCCAGGACCTGTTCATCCCAGGTTCGAACCTGAAGGCGTGGCTCTGCACCATCCTGCGCAACCAGTTCTACACCGAGTGCCGCAAGCGAAAGCGCGAGATCGAGGACGTGAACGGTGCCGCCGCGGCGCAGCTCACGGCGCCCGCAGCCCAGGAGCACGGGTCCGATCTGCAGATCGTCTGGTCCCATATCGGCAAGCTGCCGGAACTGCAGCGTGAGGCCCTGCTCCTCGTGGGGGCCCAAGGCCTGACCTACGAGGCTGCCGCGGAGGTGATGGGCTGTCAGACCGGGACCGTGAAGAGCCGGGTGAGCCGCGCCCGGGCCTTGCTCGTCGCGCATCTCGCCTGAGACGAGCATCCTGACCGAGGGCGGATTTTCTACGCTCGACGGCCCCTGCATGGTTGAGACAGGTGCCCATCCGCGCTCCGCCCTGGGGCGAGTCCCGACGGGCGACGACCTGGGAACGGTCCCCCGCCGTTCTGGCCGGTGTCGAACCTCGACGGCTCGACCATCCTTGTCGGACGGATAGCCCGGGCAGAGAGACGAGGTCGGACGCGCGACACGCTCGAAGGCCGGGGAAAGGCCAGGCGCAGGCCGGCAAAGCCGTCTCGGCCCCTATCGCGACCGCGAAACCGCCGCGGGACGCCCTCCCCCATCGCGCTTCAAGTCGCACGAGCGTGTCGCGAGCAGCGACTGCACCACGCGGCCGCCATCGTCGATGGACACCGCCGCGGTTCAGCCCGCGCTTCGGCAAGGTTCGGGCCCGTCCCGGTCGCTGCCGCCGCAGCAGGCCGCTCGTCCCGGTCCGAGCCAGAGATCATCCCCGGGCACCTCGACGGACGCTCCGCCTCCACGCGCCGCCCGTGTCGCACGAAGGTCGGCCGTGGCGTCACCGACCATTGGGCAGCGCCGCGTCTGGCATCCTCGCCGCGGAGGCTCTCGGCGCGGTCTCCGGTGCCGCCGCGGAACAGGTCGCCCTTAACAAACTCACCCATCCCCGTACGAATCCGGGTCGCCGCTGGACTCACTTTGCAGAATCGGTCCACATGAACAGTCACGTTGGCAGAATCGGGCGGGGACCGATGACCGCAGAGGAACGGCTGGCTGAGCTGAAGGCGGCGGACACGCGCCGTCAGACACGTCGCAGGGAGGCTCTGAAGCAGAAGGGCATGACCCAGCAGAACGTGTGGCTGAAGCCGTCGGTCAAGGCCGTCATCGACCAGGCGATCCAGAACGGTCGGTTCAGGAGCCGTACCGAGGCGATCGAGTGGGCGCTCGCGTCTGCCTTCGAGGAGAAGTCGGCATGATGTAACGGGCAAAGCAGAAGGCCCCGAGGCGGGAACCTCGAGGCCTTTGGACCTGACATACCCTGGGATGGGGCGCGACAGGCGATTCGCACCCCCTTTATGCCCCCTCCCCCAGGCCGTCGTCAAGAACACCCTTCGGGGTGAACGGTCCCGCTTTGCCTCCTGAGAGGAGGCGGACGAGGTGGAGACAGTTCATTCCGGTGGCCGGCCGCTCACGCGCGCCGCGCTCGCCGGCCGGAGACGTGCGCTCGAAGACGGGCGGACGGTCTCGCGCAGGGAGCTCTCGGCCGCGGGCCGGGACGCGGCCAAGGCCCTGAACCTGCGCCCTGCCCTGCGTTCGATCCTCTCGGCGCTCTGCGCCGTGTGGGGTGAGCAGGATTGGGAACGCTTGGTGGTGTGGCCCTCGAACGAGCACCTGTGCGGGATGACCGGGCTGTCGGAGCGCGCGCTCCGCTACGGCCTGCGCGACCTGGTGGCCCTGGAGGTCATCACACCTCGGGACAGCGCGAACGGCAAGCGTTTCGCCATCCGCGGGCCGGGCGGCGCCGTCATCGACGCGTACGGTTTCGACCTGACTCCCATCGTCGCCCGGAAGGGAGAATGGGCGACCGCGATCATGGAAGCCACCGCGAGGGACGCTCAGCGAAGCCGCGCGTTCGATCTCCTGACCGTTCGTCGCCGCGCGGTGTCGGAGGCCCTTGCCGCCCTGCGCGCCCGCTTCCCGGCCACGGATGCCGCCGATCTGCTCGCGGCGCAGGAGGCCCTGGAGCGCAGCACGCCGAGGAGACGCGCTTCCGGCGTGGCCCCTGACGTCGTCCTCGACGCCTGGGGAGAACTGCAAGTCATGGCGGAGGATCGTTTCTATCAAGCCGCCTCTGCCGGCAATTCCGGCCGTCACTTAGAACAAGACACCGGATCTCCTAGCGATCCTTGTGCAAAGGCTCCCGAGAAGGAGCCTGAGCCGACCCGTAGGCCCGAACCGTCACTCGTCGCGGCTGCTTGCCCTGTCGCTGCCGAATTCGGCGTCACCCTCAGAACGGAAGCGGATGTCATCGAGATCGGCCGGCTGATGCGGGGCGGGATCGGCGCGCATCCGTCGGCCTGGAGCGAGGCTTGCGAAGCCCTCGGTCCGTTCCGGGCCTCGGTGCTCGTGCTGATCGTCGCGCAGCTCCACGACGACGACGTGCGCCGGGGTGAGATCCGCATCAAGAACCCAGGCGGCTACTTCAGGCAGCTCGTCCGCCTGTGTTCCGAAGGTCGCTACGGGCTCGAAGCCGAGCTCATGGCGATGCGCAGGAGGAAGATGACGTGACCTCGGGCGAACGTCACCTGCCCCGGACCGCCAAGCCCTGCAGATGCGCCACGCCGCGGCAGCGAATCCGGGCACCCGGATCCTGACCGATGTAGGTAGCCTCCGGATCCCGGAACTCACGCTACGCTTGCGCGGCCGTTGAACATGGGAGGCTTGCGGTGAAGGTGTTTCAGATCCGGCACGAGGTGACGGGCGCCATCCTCTGGACGGGCTCGGCGCCTGACCCGCTCGCTGCCCTCGACGCCATGGCGCACGAGGCGGGGTATTACGATCATTCCGATATCCCCGACCATCTCCGGGCCGGTGGACTCGCCATCGAGGAGATTCGGGTCTAGCGCGCCGACCACCACGCGAAGAGTCCGATCCCTTCCCGGCTCCAGGCACGCTGCGGTCATCGAGGGGCCGGGCAGGCGCCCTCGCTTCTCCGAAGACCGCCACGGTGACGTGTCGGTGAGCGATGCCGGATTGGTCGGGCGCCTGCAGTGCCGTTCCGCCAGGAGGCCGAGCAGGTTCCGCGGCACCCGGCACTCTCGGTGCGAGGGGTTCGGCGCGTGATCGCCCCGAACCCGGTCCCCATCGGACAGGTTTGCGTGGGACGCAATCGGGGTCCGCTGCGTTACTGCGGCGACGAAGTGTGGAGATCCAGGATGGCAGACGCCGTCGCGTCGCAACGCGCTGTGCTGATTGTCGAGGACAATCCCGTGCAGCTCATGGATGCGGCTGCAGCCCTTCGCGACGCGGGATACGAGGTCGCGGAGGCCGCCACTGTCGAAGCCGCCCAGGCTCATCTGGCGGCCCGTCCCGAACTTGTGGCCATGGTCGCGGACGTGGACTTGGCAGGCGAGCCCTTGAGTGGCTTCACCCTGGCCAAAGCCGTCGCGGCGCGCTGGCCCGAACTGGCGATCCTGATCGTGTCGGGTGTGGCTTGGCCCGCCGAGGAGCAGATGCCGATGGGCGCTCGCTACCTGCGCAAACCGTTCACACCGGAGGGGCTGGCCGGCGCGCTGGGGGCTGTGCTGGCGGCGCGGGGCGTAGGGTCCGTGCCGCATTGACGGTGGCCAGCCCAGCGTGCGCCGGCGCGGGAGAGATGCGCCGTCGACGACGGGCCGCATCACGGCGAGGTTCAGGTCCCGCTGTCGCCGGCGCTGGCGTCGTCGCTACCGTCGAGCAGCCAGTCCGGTATCCCGGGAAGCACTTCCCCAGCGACCTCACCGGCGGTCTTCAGGGCCCGCTCCACTTTCGCTTCCGAGTACTCGCCGCGGACCTCGGCGAACAGCTCGCGCGCCAGACGGTCCAGCTCCTCGTCCGAGAGCGTCTGGTCCGGCTCGTCCCTCATGCGTGCAGGCCCCCCAAGCATCGGCCGTCCTGCGCCACCGATCCCGTCACGGGGCGGGAGCGCGTCCGGTGTCATCACCCGTGAGCCGATACGCAACGCGGCTCGCCAGCACGGTGCCTGGGCCCGGTTAGGGGATCGTCACCGGCGGGGGACCGAAGATGTCCCAGGCTGACGCTGACGCCGCCGATCCTTCCGTCGCGGTGATCGGCCACCCGCCTCAGTCCACGCCGCAGGCGAGCAGATCGCGCCTGCGCTGCTCGGACGTCTCTCGGGCCTCGTCCTGCCAGCTGGCCTCTGGCGGGTCTCGGTCGGCCTTCACCGGTCGCTCGCCAGGCAGGTACAGACTGCGGGGATCACCGGGCAACGCGCCCGTCGTCTCGGGGTCCCGGTCGCAATCCCGAGCCGGCTGATCGGCCAGGGCGAGCGCGGGACCCGCGCACACGACGACGGCCACGGCGAACGCGAGCAACTTTCTCATGGGGGTCCCGATGGGCCAGGCCCGGCGCATGTACCGCGTCGCCGGTAGGGCCGGAGGGCTTAACGGCGGTTCGCGATGGTCGCCACACCCGTGTCGGCACGGCAGACATGCGTGACCGTCGCCGCAGATCGATCGGCGCCCGGGGACGATTTCCACGTCGCCGGCACCCAGCCGCGGCGGCCGGGCGTGGTGTCCGGATTGCCGCGTGCCCGTCACTCCGCTCGCGGCCGCGCCGGTCAAGGCTCGAACCGACGAGCCCCCACTGCGCCCCCACTGCGCCCCCACTGCGCCCCCGCGCGGACGTGAATGGCCGAATCCGCCCTGTCGGAACGGTCAGGCCTGCCGCATCTCCGTGTCGCTGCCGGACGGCAGAAGCTCGGACCGGCGCGCGTGAGCGACGCCGCCCAGCAGGATGAGAAGCACGAGGGCGGGAAGCGGCATCAGAACGGGGTCGCCCGCGAGGAGATGGCTGCCGACCGCGCCGGCCATGAGCACGGCGAGCAGACAGGCGCCGAGGGCGACGCAACCGGGCGTCCAGAGGAGCACCGCGCCGAGGAGTTGCAGGGCGCCGACCACGTCCATGAACCACAGCGGGTAGCCGAAGCGGACGAAGCCCTCGACCTCGAACGGCACAGCGGCGAACTTCATGCCGGCGGCCACCAGGAACACCGCGGTCAACAGGCCTCGCAGCGCCACGCTGCCGACACTCCGCCTATCCCGAACCCGAGCCATCCCCACACACCTCCCAGCAGGCATCACGCTCGGCGGATCAGACGAAGTGCGTCGGCAGCGCCGCGGTCAGGGCGAGCTGGAGGACGGCGAGCGCCAAGCCAGTCAGCATCGACCAGGCCACGATGTGGTCGGTGACGGTCATGCCCTTGGTCATCATCTTGGTGGCCATCGGTGGTTGCCTCATCCGTGCAGCCGTGGATCGGCTGTCCCAGGACGGTCATATGGCCAAGCTGAATTGCGCCGTTATTGCTTCGATTATTGCGTTGGATTGCACCAAATCAGTTGAGACGCCGTTCTCGGAGAGCGATCCACAGCGCCACGCGCGATCGCCGGCACGCCTCCGGGATGCGCCGCGACGCCATGGCCGCGCGGCGACCGACCGCCGCCGGCCACATCGTCGGCTACATGCCGGGGTGAGGCCGTCCTCGCCCACGCTGGCCCGGAGCGCCGTCAGTTTGCCGCCGTCCCGCTCAGCGGTGACGAAGGCCTTCGCGTCGGGACGGATCGCCGACGGATCGGCTGGCTCATAGGCGACGATCGGTGTCTCAGGCGACACCGCCACGGTCTCCGACGCGCCGCCCCCGTGAGCCTCCGCGGCGGGGAGCCGACAACCCGGGAAGACGGGTGCGGCGCTCGGCGACGCCTGGAGTCCAGCCCACCCGTTCGCGGGCGCGACGACGGTGCTGTCGGGAGGACGCTGCTGATTCAGGCGTCCGCGTCGGCGCGTCCGTCCCACGCGTCGAGGCGCGACGGCGCCATCGGTGCCGCGGCGGCGATCCCGAGCCGGGTCGCGGCAGCCACAGCGGCGATGATGAGGCCGATGAAGAGCAATGGTTCGAGCATGGCCGTGCCCTCAGCTATGGGCCCGCGCGGCAAGATGGCGGCGCGCCGAACGGTGGCGGGCACGCGCATTGTGCTGCCGCCGCATCTGTTCCTGGAGGATCTCGTCTTCGTGCTGAGGGAAAACTGTGATCGCGGTCGATTGCGGGACACGCAGACCGTCCTCACGCTGCGGATAGATTGGTTTCATGACCGCTCCCCCGTATTACCTACGTAGAAGCTTAACCGTTCTTTAACCGATTGCAACCCGGTGGCGTGGTCGGGTCCCGACGGCGCCGGCGCGCGCCGGAGATCCATCCTCGTCGGGTGGTCCACCTCGATCGCCGCGGCGACGCGCCTTCCCTCACCAGCCCGGGCACTGGCCGCATTTCGGGCCCGACGGCTCCGGTCCCGGCAGACCCCCCGATCGCAGAGGCCGGGCGGCTGCTGATCCGGGCCGGGGAACTACCTCAGGCACGGTTGCCGCCTATGTCATCTGACCGGGAGCCGCCGTCGGACTGACTTTGATCGTGGAGGACGCAACGATGCCGCCCAAGCTGACCAAGACCATCATCGGAGCCGTTATCGCCGTCGCGCTCGCCGCTGCAGTCTCCTACGGAGTCATCAGCCAGCAGACGGCCGACAAGATCCAGACTCAGGCGAACCAGACCCTGCAGAACGATCAGGCTCCGGCCAGCACCGGTCAGCAGCCGCCGCCTCCGCCTCAGAACTCGATCCCGCAGGCACCCGCACAGCCGGGGGCGTCGCCGCAGAACCCCGCGCCGGCACCGCGTCAGTGAGCGAATCCGGGCGCGTCGATGGTGGGTCCGCGACGTCGAGCACGCCCCGGGATCGGCCCGGGTCACTGGCATCGGGGTCGACGGCACATCCTCCCCTGTCGGCGATGACGTGAAGCCGCGGCAACGAGAGCGCGGCCCTGTTCGAGCAGAATACTTCGGAGATACGGCGGTCATCGCGGAGGTGCCCTTGGCAAAACCGTTTGCCACGCTGCTGCTCGCAGCAGCCGTCTCTGTTCTGTCAGATCTGCCGGCGCGATCTCAGGTCGCGCCCGTCAACAACTGGGCTGAGTTCCGCGAGGCGATGGCGGCGTGCTGGACGGTGCCGCCCGGCACGGAGGGATCCCTGATTGCCTACCGGTTCGGCCTCGACAAGACGGGTGCCATCCGGGGCAAGCCGCTCATCACCGCGCGGCGACTGGTCGGCGACCAGGACGCGCACCGTCGCTACGAGGAGGCGGCATCCGCTGTGCTGGCACGCTGCTTCCCGCTCAAGGTGACACGGGCGTTCGGCGCGATCCTCGGCGAGAGCCCGATCTATCTGCGGTTGGTCAACACGAAGCCAACGGCCGCCTACCAGATCAACAGCAACGTGACGATCTTCGCGCCTCGCTAGGCTGCCCCTCGCGGATGCTTGCCTTGCCCGCCCGGGGGCCTCCCGAGACCGGCTGACAGGCGGTCCGGGAACGCAATGCCTTCGCGGGCAGCGCGCTCGACGGCCCGTTCCATCTGTGTTTGCTGACACGGCCGGCCAGGAGAACGAGCCGCGCGAGAGGGGGGACCATGCGGACCGGTTGGATTCTTGCCGGCGCGCTCGGCTGCGCGCTCGGCGTCACGCCGACCCAGGCGCGGATCACCCAGATCGAGGTCGTCACCGTCGAGCCGTTCGCCGACGGCGCTGAATTCGGACCTGCCGGCGCGTACGAGCGGGTCATCGGTGCCGCCCGCGGCGAGCTCGATCCGGCAGATCCGGCCAATGCCGGCATCGTCGACATCGCGCTGGCGCCGCGCAATGCGCGCGGCATGGTCGAATACAGGACCGACCTGTTCATCCTGCGCCCGAAGGACCCTGCCCGCGGCAGCGGTACGCTGCTGTTCGAGGTGCTGAACCGCGGCCGCAAGTTCCTCTTCAACTGGGTGCTGGACGCGCCGGCCCAAGGGGCCCAGGCTGTCAACGATCCGCGCAACGCCGTCGACGCCGGAACCGGCCTCGTCCTGCGTCGCGGCGACACGATCGTCTGGTCGGGCTGGGAGGCGGACGCGCTGCGCCAGCAGGGCGGCATGGCCATCGACGTGCCGGTCGCCTCCAGGAACGGCAAGCCGATCGTGGAGATCGTGCGCGACGAACTCGTGAGCGCGACGCGCGGGCCGCCAGAGGCGCCCTTCTATCTCACCTTCAAGGCGGCCAGCCAGGACAAGGCCGGCACGCAGCTGACCGTGCGCCGCCGGGAGGCCGACCCGCCGCGGCCGGTTCCGGAGGAGGCGTGGCACTACGCGACGCCGCGGCAACTCGAGCTCCTGCCCAAGGGAACGAAGCCGCTGCCGGGCTCGATCTACCAGTTCACCTACCGCGCCACCGAGCCGAAGGTGCTCGGCATCGGCTTCGCCGCGACGCGCGACGTGGTCGCCTACCTGCGCGGCGATGCCGCCGGTGGCGCCAACCCGGCGGGCGGAGCGATCCGGCACGCTGTCGCGCTCGGCATCTCCCAGAGCGGGCGGTACCTGCGCGACTTCATCGCCCAGGGCTTCAATCGCGACGAGGCCGGGCGCCGGGTCTTCGACGGCGTGCTGTCGCACATCGCGGGGATCGGCGGCGTCTTCCTGAACGCGCGCTTCGGCCAACCGTCCCGCACCAACACGCAGCACGAGGACCATCTCTATCCGGAGAATGCCTTCCCGTTCTCCGCGGCGGTTCAGCACGACCCGGTGACGGGACGGAACGGCGCACTGCTGCGCGACGACGGCTTCGACCCGCTGCTGATCGAGGTGAACACCGGCACCGAGTACTGGCAGAAGGGTGCCTCGCTGCTGGCGACGGATCCCCTGGGCCGCACCGACCTGGCCTTGCCCGACACGACACGCGTCTACTTGGTCTCGAGCGGCTTCCACTACGGGCGCGCCGGACTGACCTCGAGCAGAGGCCCCTGCGCCAACATGCGCAGCACCCTCAATCCGGCGCCTGCCCTCCGGGCGCTTCTCGTCGCACTCGAGGACTGGGTGACGCTCGGCACGCCCCCGCCCGACAGCCAGATCCCGCGCCTGTCGGACGGCACGCTGGTGGAGCCGGCCGAGGCCGGCTATCCCTTCATCGTCGGTGTGCCGGTCCCGACCGCCCCGAACACGATCGCCCGCTTCAGCACCTACGTCGATCCCAAGCCCGAGAGCGGGCCGCAGTACCGGCCGCTCGTGCCCCGCGTCGACGCGGATGGCAACGACGTGGCAGGCATTCGCCTGCCGGCCGTCGCCGCACCGCGCGCGACCTTCACGGGCTGGAATCTCTACGCCGATCCCTTCCCGGCGGGGGCCCTCTGCGACCGGGAGGGGAGCCAGCTTCCGTTCGCCCGGACCCGGGCGGAGCGGGAGGCCAACGGGGATCCGCGGCCCTCGCTGGAGGAGCGCTACCCGGATCCGGATGCCTACCTGGCTGCCGTGACCAAGTCCGTGGACGCGCTGGTTCGGGATCGCCTGCTCCTGCGCGAGGACGGCGACCGCCTTGTCCAGGCGGCGCGGCAGGAGTCCGCGCCATGACCGCTCCGGGTTCGGTCGTGCCGCCGGCGTAGACATGCGTCGGGCGGACCTTGTCCCTCAGGGAGACGTCTCGGACAGTCGACGGTCTTCCAGGGCGGCGTAGACCATGGTGCGGGTCAGCGTGCGGTAGTGCTGGCGCTGGTCGGCCGAGGAGGTCTGCATCATCAGGAGCGCGAAGAACCCCTCTACAGGGTCAACCCAGAAGTATGTGCCTCCGACGCCGCTCCAGAACCAGTCGCCGATATTGCCGGGGAACGGCGCCTCGCCCGCCGCGAGGCGGACCGCCACGCCCAGCCCGAAGCCGTAGCCCGGTCCCGGCGGATAGTAGGCGGCCTTCGCGATCGCCGCCCCGAGATGATCCGAGGTCATGAGCCGCACGCTGGCCGGCGCCAGGACGCGCGCGCCGTCGAGACTGCCGCCGGCGAGAAGCATGCGCAGGAAGCGGGCGCAGTCCGCCGTGCTCGATACGAGGCCGCCATTGCCCCTCTGGCCGCGCCGCGGCTGCGCGGGATCGTGAAAGACAGGGCGCTGCCCCGGTGCTTGCGGCAGCGGCTGCGCGACGCGTGATCCCATCGCGGCCGAGATCTGGAACAGCGTGTCGGCCATGCCGAGCGGCTCGAGCACGGTCGCGTCGAGGACCCGCTGCAGATCCGCGCCGCCCGAGATCTCCAGGACGCGGCCGAGCACGTCGGTGGCGTGCGAGTAGTGCCACACCGTGCCGGGCTCGTGCTCCAGCGGCAGGCGGGCGATCCGGTCGGCGAACGCCGCGTTGTCGAGATCCTCGGCGAGCAGGCCGTCGGCCGCGTAGGCGCGCCGCGCCGGCCCGTCGCCGAGATAGCCGTAGGCGATCCCGGCGGTGTGGCGCAGGAGATCCTGAACGGTCGGCCTGGCCCTGGCGGGCCTGAGGCCGCCGTCCGGATCAAGCACCGACAGGTGCTCGAAGGCGGGAATGAATGCCGCCACGGGCTGATCGAGGCGCAGTGCGCCGCGCTCGGCGAGCACCATGGTAGCGGCGGAGACGACAACCTTGGTCATGGAGTAGATGCGCCAGAGCGCGTCGGGCCCGAGGGGCGCGTGCGCGACGCGGTCGCGGTAGCCGACGGTGCGTCGCCAGATCGCCCCGTCCGCGCCGCCGACGAGCATGTCGGCCCCGGCGATCGCGCCGCTGTCGACATCGGCCGTCAGGCGGTCGCCGAGGCGGTCGAGGTGGCGGGAGGAGAAGGCTGGCGCAGTCCGCATGGCACCGATGTAGCGCGCGCCACCGCGCCCGCATCGCCGCGGCCGCGAAAGGCCGGACGGCGACGCGCATCGGCTCCGGTGTCCTCGGGGCGCCGCGCGCCGGGGCGACGGTCCGGCCCGGCGAAGGATGGCGCGCCACGTAAGGACCGGGCGCGGCTCTAAGCCTCTGTTTCGACGCGCTCTCTTGCGCCGGACCGGTATCCACTTCGGTGCAGAGCGCTCTAGGCCGGCCTGACATCGTAGAATTGCGGGAAGCCGTTGCGCACGCCCGTCAGGCCCCGATAGGCTGTCGCCTCGTAATAGGCGCCGAGCGGCAGGTACGGCACGTCGATGAAGAACTGTCGCTGGATCTCGGCGCAGATCGCCTTCTGCGCCGCAGAATCGGGCGCGGTGAACCACGCGGCGCGCAGCTCCTCGAGACGGGGCGCGCGGGGCCATCCGAACCAGGCCTGGTCGCCGTTGCCGCGGATGCCGAGCTGGCCGGCGGGATCGAAGTTGTTGGTGCCGTTCAGGTAGGTGACGAAGGTGCTCCAGCCGCCCTTGTCCGGGGGCTGGCGGCTCGCCCGGCGCTGCACCAGGGTCCCCCAGTCCATCGCGACGAGGTCCACGGCGAGCCCGCATTTCTGGAAGGCTTCGGCCGCGACGAGGGCCAGGGGATGGGTGGCCGGGTAATCGGTCGGGTCGAGCATGACGACGCGCTCGCCCCGGTAGCCGGCCTCCGCCAGGGCGCGCCTGACCGCGGCGTAGTCGCGGGGGCCGACCAGCCCGTCGGTGCCCGCGCGCGTCGCCATCGGCGCCTCGGGGCTGAAGACGCCGACATGGTCCTTCCACAGGGCGCGCTCGTCGCCCGCGACCGCGCTCATGAACTCGGTCTGGTCGATGGCGCCGAGCAGCGCCCGCAGGATCGCGGGATTGTCGAAGGGCGGATGCAGGTGGTTGAAGCGCAGGCAGCCGATGCCGCCGGCCGGATCGAGCACCTCCAGCCGGATCCCCGATCTGCTCCTGAGCAGCGCCTGCAGATCCGGCGTCGGGTTCTGCCACCAGTCGACCTCGCCGGCCGCCAGCGCGCTCGCGGCGGTGGAGGCGTCGGGCACGATCCGCCACTCGATCCGCTCGAAATGGGCCCGCTTCGGTCCGGCGGTGAAGCTCGCCGCGCCGTCCGGGCGGGGCACGTAGCCGTCGAAGCGCTCGTAGACGGTGAGCGCCCCCGGGACGCGCTCGTCCGCCTTGAAGCGGAACGGGCCCGAGCCGACCATCTCGGTGACCTGCGTGTTCGGGTCGGTCTTCGCCAGGCGCTCCGGCATGATGCAGGGCATCGAGGTGCCGGTCTTGCCCAGAGCCGCGGGCAGCAGCGGGAACGGCCGCTTGAGGCGGAACTGCACGACGCGGTCGGAGGTCGCCGCGAGTTCGTCGGTGGCGTCGATCAGCGCCCGGCCGAAGGCGTCGCGGGCGGCGAAGCGGCGCACGCTCGCCACCGCGTCGCGCGCCAGCACCGGCGCGCCGTCGTGGAAGCGCAGGCCCTCGCGCAGGGTCAGGCGCCAGAGGCGGCCATCCGCCTCGACGGCGTGGCCCTCGACCATCTGCGGCTGGAACTCGTAGCCCGCGGTCTGGCCGTAGAGGGTGTCGAAAACGAGGTAGCCGTGGTTGCGCGTCACGGTCGCCGTCGTCCAGATCGGGTCGATCACCGCGACGTCGCTTTCCGGGATGAAGCGCAGAACCTTGGCGGGCTGCGCGACGGCGGGCCGCGCGACCGCGGCGGCGGCCAGGGCGGCGAGGACCTCGCGGCGCCTCATCGGCGAGCGCTCGTGCTGGATGCCATCGGAGACCGTGCGCCCGTCACCCTCGTCGCGTCGCATGGTGCCCTCGGAGAGGCTGCGAGGCAAACGCGGGGCCGCGCCCCGCCGCGCGCGGCCGCGTCAGCGGGCAGTGCCCGGAGCACAGAGGCGGGGCAACTCGCGCCGCGAGCCCCCTGCACGACCCCGCGTCCGCCGGGCCGGAGCCTCCGTCCCGGCGCCTCGGGCCCTAGCGCTCGCGGTCGGCCCCGGAATCGGCCTGTTCGGGCGCGGTCATCTCCGGCGTCAGCAGACCGAGTTCGATCAGGAAGGCCGAAGTCGGTTCCAAGTAGACGCCGATCTGGATCGCATCCGGGTCCGAATGCGGCGTCACATAGGTGCGCCTCTCGTACAGCTCGGACTCGCCGCTCGCCAACAGGTCCCGCAACGCGCACCGGCGCATCCAAGAGATGATCCCGCGCGCGTAGGCGTCTTCGACCAGCTTGAATCCGCCGATCACGGCGTGTTCGAAATCGGGATCCGTTCGGATCACGACTCTGCGGGGTGTTTCCTGCATGTGTGTCCTGCGACGCTCTCGGATCCCGGCCAGCCGGCTCATGCTGATCTTGCGGCCGGCCGCCGAGGCTGACCCAGACTCGGACCAGTCCTGTCCAGGCGCAGAGCCCGCGCGGGCGTTTCCGTCGCCATCATTTGTGGTGCTCGGTGCTCGACCGAAGGACGTAGCACCCTGTCGCGGGCCGCCGCGCCCGCGGCTGAGGCCCCGCGGTCACATCGCTGCGCCGTGTCGTTCGATGTGCCGCACGCCTGCACGATTGCCGCGGAGCCGCCGGAGGGGCCGTTCGGTCGGGCGCTCCCCGAGCCGGCCGCGGTCCGAGCCGGCGGCCACGGCGATCCCGTCGCTCCGGCAACGCCGTCAGCGCGGGTGCTCCGGAACACGCCGGGCCTGAAAGCTTGAGCCTACATCGGGATCACACCGCGACGACAGTCGCGAGCCCGATGGAGACGACGATGACCTGGACGAACCGCATCACCATAGCCGCGACCCTCATCGGCGGCGCGATCGCGCTGGTGACTTACGCGCAGGCCCTGAGTCTGCCGACGCACTTCGCCTGAGCCCGCCTGCCGGGGGAGCGCCCCGCGCCGCTCCTCCGACGCCGTCGTGACGGCCACCGTCGCGTTGAGACTTATCGCGCAGCCCACGATCGGGCCGCCTCGCTTCGTCCGAGGGGCGCCTGGCGGACCGCTCTGAGCCGCTCCGGGCCGCGCCGTCGGCGCGCGCGGTTCTCGGCAGGATCGGCCACGATCGCCCAGGATCGGGCGCCGGACCGCGTCGGCGCGGACGCGCCCGCCCCGCTTGCCGGGCCCGCCCTTTCTGCGTTTCAAGGCCGTGACCCCTGGACGTGGCCCGGCCGGCGATGGAACTGAAGTGGATCGAGGACTTCCTCAGCCTCGCCGAGACCCGTAGCTTCTCACGCTCGGCCGAGGCGCGTCACGTCACGCAATCGGCGTTCAGCCGCCGCATCCGCTCCCTGGAGGTCTGGCTCGGCACGGCCTTGCTCGACCGAAGCACCTACCCGATCACCCTCACGGCGGACGGGCGCCACTTCCTCGAGACCGCCGAGGAGGTGGTGCGCCTCCTCACCCTCAGCCGCGCCGACTTCCGCAACCGCAGCGAGCGGTCGAGCCTGCCCGTCGTCGCCATCACTGCCCTGCATTCGCTCTGCCTCTCCTTCCTGCCGCGCTGGCTCGGCACGCTCCGGGGCGAGCTCGGCGCGATGAGCAGCCGCGTGCTGCCGGAGAACTTCAACATCTGCCTCCAGGCCCTGGTCGAGGGCGGCTACGACCTCATGCTGACCTATCACCATCCGGGCATCCCGATCCCGCTCGGGCCCGATCGCTTTCCCTGCCTCGTCGTGGGCCAGGACAGCCTCGTGGCCGTGGCGGCGCCGGCGGATCTCCCCCGCGACCGGGAAGGCCGCCTGCCGCTCCTGCAATATTCCCGCGGCTCCTTCCTGGGCCGGCTCGCCGCCATCGCCCAGGCCCGGGAGGGCGCGCCCGCGACCTATCCGGTCCACACGAACGAGAACTCGATGGCCGAGGCCCTGCGGTCGATGGCGCTCGCGGGACACGGGGTCGCGTGGCTGCCGAGGAGCCTCGTGGCCGGCGAGATCGCGGCGGGCGCGCTCGCCATCGTCAGCCCCGAGATGTCGATGGAGATCCGGCTGTACCGCAGCGCGGAGCGGGCCCGGCCGTTCCTAGAGGCCGTCTGGTCGGCCGCCGCCGCGGATTCGAAGAACTATTCCGGTTCGGAATAGTTCTGGTCGCAACTAGCATTGGCGGCCCGCCGGCACCGGGACTATCAGACGCCGGCCGGTCAGGCGCGGCCGCCCGTGAGGGCGGGGCGACTGGCGGCGACCCTTCATCGCGCACCGTCGAGAGCGTCGACGCCCCCTCACGCGGGCCGGTCGCTCACGCGCAATCGTCCGCCCAACCGTCCTGCCCTACGGCGCGCCGGATCGCTTCCGCGCGCGAGGAGAGAGCCGTGTCCGAGATCGCTTCCGCCGCCCCGACCCGCACCGAGCACGACCTCCTGGGCGACCGCGAGGTTCCGCAGGCGGCCTACTGGGGCATCCATACCCTGCGCGCGGTCGAGAACTTCCCGATCACCGGCACCACGCTGGCCACCTGCCCGGACCTGATCCGGGCGCTCGCGGCGATCAAGCAGGCGGCGGCGCTCGCCAACCGGGAACTCGGCCTGCTCGATGCGGCGCGCTGCGACGCGATCGTCGCGGCCTGCGAGGAGATCCGGGCCGGCGGCCTGCACGATCAGTTCGTGGTCGATCTCATTCAGGGCGGGGCCGGGACCTCGACCAACATGAACGCCAACGAGGTCGTGGCCAACCGCGCGCTCGAACTGCTCGGCCACGCCCGCGGCGCCTACGGGCAGCTGCACCCGAACGAGCACGTCAACATGGGCCAGAGCACCAACGACGTGTACCCGACGGCCCTCAAGATCGCCGGCATCGGCGCGATCCGTCGGCTCGTCGCCGCGATGGCGTCGCTGCGCGGCAGCTTCGAGGCCAAGGCCGCCGAGTTCTCGGACGTGCTCAAGATGGGCCGCACCCAGCTGCAGGACGCGGTGCCCATGACGCTCGGCCAGGAATTCGGCACCTACGCGCGCATGCTCGGCGAGGACGAGGCCCGGCTGGGCGAGGCCGAGCTGCTGATCCGCGAGATCAACATGGGCGCCACCGCGATCGGGACCGGCATCACCGCGCATCCCCTCTACGCGGCCGCGGTCCGCGCGCGGCTGTCCGAGATCACCGGCATCCCGCTCGTCACGGCCGAGGATCTGGTCGAGGCAACCCAGGATTGCGGCGCCTTCGTGCAGGTGTCCGGCGTCCTCAAGCGGGTGGCCGTGAAGCTGTCCAAGACCTGCAACGACCTGCGCCTGCTCTCCAGCGGTCCGCGCGCGGGCTTCGGCGAGATCAACCTGCCGGCCCGGCAGGCCGGCTCCTCGATCATGCCCGGCAAGGTCAATCCGGTGATCCCCGAGGTGGTGAACCAAGTGGCGTTCGAGGTGATCGGCAACGACGTGACGATCAGCTTCGCGGCCGAGGCCGGCCAGCTGCAGCTCAACGCCTTCGAGCCCGTGATCGCCTACAGCCTGTTCCGCAGCTTCGCGCATCTCGAAGCCGCCTGCCGCACGCTCGATCTCCACTGCGTGCGGGGCATCACCGCCAACCGCGAACGGCTGCGCGCCAGCGTCGAGCACTCGATCGGGATCGTGACCGCGCTCAACCCCTATATCGGCTACCGCAACGCGACGGCCGTCGCCATGGAGGCGCACGCGACCGGCCGCGGCGTCTACGACCTCGTGCTCGAGAAGGGGCTGATGGCCCGCGCGCAGCTCGACGCGGTCCTCCGGCCCGAGCGGCTGACCCGCCCGCAAGCCCCCGATCCGGTCATCGCCCGGGCCGTCGCCGGGGCCTGATCCAGAATCCGGGATCCGCGCCCGCGACGCCAGCGGTCGGGTCCCGCACGCCGAACAACACGATCCCATGGGAGGACAACGGATGACGCACGCCGATACGGACCCGGATTCCACGACATCGCGCTCGGGCCGGCTCACGCTCTATACCGGGCTCGGGCTGGCACTCGGCATCCTCGTCGGCGCCGTCCTCCACGGACTGGCGGCCGGACCCGACGAGGCCAAGGCGTTCGCGGCGCACTTCACCCTCGCGACCGACATCTTCCTGCGTCTGATCAAGATGATCATCGCGCCGCTCGTGTTCGCCACCATCGTGGCCGGCATCGCGAGCTTCGGCGACGCCCGCTCGGTCGGCCGGGTCGCCGCGCTGGCCATGGGCTGGTTCGTCACCGCCTCGGTCGTCTCGCTCACCCTCGGGCTCCTGACCGCGAACCTGTTCCAGCCGGGCGCGGGCCTGGGCCTGCCGCTGCCCGACGCGGGGGCGCAGACCGGCCTGAAGGCCGCCTCGCTGAACCTGCGCGACTTCCTCGTCCACGTCTTCCCGACCAGCATCGTCTCGGCCATGGCCGGCAACGAGGTGCTGCAGATCCTGGTCTTCTCGATCTTCTTCGGCTTCGGTCTCAGCACGATCGACCGGCGCTACAGCGAGCCGATGGTGCAGCTTCTCGACGGCCTCGCCCGCGTGATGTTCAGGGTCACCGACACGGTGATGCGGCTCGCGCCGATCGCCGTCTTCGCGGCCATCGCGGCGGTCGTCACCGTCCAAGGGCTCGGCGTCCTTCTCGATTACGGCAAGTTCATCGCCAGCTTCTACGCGGGCCTGTCCCTGCTCTGGCTGCTGCTGATCGGTGCCGGCTGGGCCGTGCTGGGCCGCCGCGTGGTGGAGCTGCTGCGCCTGCTGCGCGCCCCGATGATCCTCGCCTTCTCGACGGCGAGCAGCGAGGCCGCCTTCCCGCGCACCGTCGAGGTGCTGGAGCGCTTCGGGGTGCGCCCGCGCGTGACCGGGTTCGTGCTGCCGCTCGGGTACTCGTTCAACCTCGACGGCTCGATGATGTACCAGGCCATGGCCGCCCTGTTCATCGCCCAGGCGTTCGGGATTCACATGGGCTTCGGCGAGCAGCTGACGATGCTGCTCGTCATGATGGTGACGAGCAAGGGCATCGCCGGCGTGCCGCGGGCCTCGTTGGTCGTGGTCGCCGCCACCGTGCCGATGTTCGGTCTCCCGGCCGCCGGCATCCTGCTGATCATGGGCATCGACCAGATCCTCGACATGGGGCGCACCGTCACGAACGTCCTCGGTAACGGGCTCGCCACCGCGGCGGTCGCCAAGTGGCGGGGTGAGATCGCGGGTGGCGTCCGGGAGGTGAGCGCGGAGCCCGCGGGGCCGCGCCTCGACCTCGCCGCGCGGCCCGCGACCGGCGCCGCCCGCGCTTGACGGGGCCGCCGTGGCCCGCTCGATGGCGGACGGGATCGCGCCGCTCGCCGCTGTCACGGACCGCTCCGGGCTCTGAGAGGCGACCGCGCCCGGGCACCGCTCCGGGCGCGGGGGCGCGGCGGCAGGGGCCGTGCCGGCCGGGTCCGGTCTGTCAGGTTCCGACCCGGAGCGGGGCTGTGAGCTTGCGCAGGTAGGCGATGACCGACAGGGCCGTGATGCGGCCCGTGCGGGGGTTCTCGTCGGTCAGGACGTTCTCGATGTCATCGCGAAGCGCGCGGCGTCGGCCTCCACCTCGATGCGGTGCGTGTTGCGCTCCAGGCCGGGGTCGGCCCAGATCTCGAGCTCGGTCCGGTCGGGACCGATGCCGGCCAGCGAGAGCGCGACCGCGACGTTGAAATTCGCCGGGAAGCCGCGGGCCGCCTCGCGGGGGCTGCCGGCAAAGATGCGCATCGGCTCGGTGATGCCGCCGATCTCGATGCCGTTCTCCGCGAGGTAGGGCGCGCCGACGAGGCCGCGCACGGGCTTGCGGGTGATCATCCGCACCGTGCGGATAGTACCCTCCGCGGCGGCCGTCACGGCGTCGAGGCCGAGCAGCGCGCCGGTCGGGACGACGATCTGACCGCCGTGGGCGCGGGCCGTCGCCACGAGGTCCTCGTGATCGAGGAGCGCGCCGCAGCTCAGCACGATCGCGGTCTTCCCCGCCGCCACGAAGGGCCGCACGATCGCCGGGAGATGCTGGGACGGCGCGCATTCCAGCACGATGTCGGCCCGCGGCTCCAGGGCGTCGAACGCGGTGACGACCTCCGGCGGCTCCGCGAGCGCCGCGAGGGCGGCCCGGGCTCTGGCGGCATCGTGAACCGCGACGGCGGTCAGCCTCAGCCCCGATATGGCGCCCGCATCGAGCGCGCGCCACGGCCAGCCCGACGGTGCCGAGGCCGGCGATCGCGATGCGACCGCCGCGGATGGGCGACCTCGGGGCTTCCTGCAGCGGCATGTCGGGTATCCGTTCATCGGGGCCGGAGCGGCCGACCGCGCCAGCCCTCTGCATCGGCCATGCCGGGGGGGACGCGCCTCAGCCCTCGCCGCGGGCATCGCGCGGCCGGACCGCGTCGCCGCGCAGGGCGCGCGCGGTCCGCGCGACGTGTCCGACGCCGACGTCACGGTCGTCGATCCGGTCCAGGGCGCCATCGACGTCCCCCGCGACCCTGCCGCGCTGTTCCACGGCGCGCCGCTGCGCCGAGGCGAGGCGGTCCGCCTTCATCTCGAGGTGCCTCAGGCACGCGCACCGCAGGAGCGAGGCGAAATTGCGTGCCTCACCGTGGAGAGCGAGCACTTCGTCGTAGAGAAGCGTCACGAGGCGGGGAAGGGTCATGCCCTGAGCGGCGGCGATGTCCTCGAGCACGTTCCAGAACATCACCTCGATCCTGATCGAGGTCGAGTGTCCGCCGAGCCGGATGGAGCGGGTCTCGCCCTCGTAGTCGGCGGACGGCATCCCCGAGTACAGATTGCACATGTCCACCCCTGCGATCCGCGCCGCTCACCCGCGGCGACCGCCCGCGGTTCCCCGGGATGAGGAACAATAATGCAGCGCGCGCCCGTTTCCACCGCCTTCCGGGCTCTGGCATAACGCGCTCCGCGGATCGTCGCGGGCCCGCTCCGCAGTAGCATGATACTACCACCGCACGCTGGAGCGGCTCTAAGTTTCCGCTCGGCGGGACCCCTCGGGGCCTTCGGCCTCGGGCCTCGACAGGGGGATCATGCGCGACATGTCCGACATGCCCGAGCGGATCCCCGCGATGATCCGGGTCCGGGACGCGGCGCGCTCCGCGCGTTTCTACCGGACCACCTTCCGCCTCGACACCGCCGACCGGCCCGGCTTCGAAACCTTCACCCCGATCGATCTCGCGCATGCCGCGTCCGGTCTCGCGTCGGCGCTGACGGTCAACACGGGCCACGACGGCGCCTGCGGCCTGGGCGTGGGGGCCGCCCGGGGCACGGCGCGCTCCTGCTTCATCGACGACCCGGACGAGCACAAGATCGAGGTGCTCGCCCGCGGTTGGCGCTTCGCCTGATGACCCGCGACGGCCCGCCATCGGCCGCCGCGGCACCGGCACGACCGACACGGACAGGGGAGGACGGGATGAGGATGCAGGAGACGGGCGCACACCTGTCCCGCCGCGGCTTCCTGGGCGCCGCGGGCTCGACGCTGCTCGCGGTCGCGGTTATGCCGGACGGCAGCGTGACCGGGCGGGCCTGGGCGCAGATGCCGAAGGCGACGAAGCCCGAGACCTTCGCCTCGCTCGTGCAGATGTCGCGCGACTGCTACCCGCACGACCGCGTCGCCGACAGGTACTACGCCGCCGCGGTGCAGATCCTCGACGACGCGGCGCGGACCGCTCCAGGAGAACTGACGCTCCTCGAGGACGGGATGGCCGCGCTCAACCGGGCGGCCGTCGAGAGGCACCGCCTGCCCTACGCCAAGGTTCCGCAGGATACGGACCGGGCAGCCCTCCTCGAGACCATCGAGCCGACCCCGTTCTTCCAGAAGGTGCGGGCCAACCTCATCGTCGGTCTCTACAACCAGAAGGAGCTGTGGCCGATCTTCGGCTACGAGGGCGCCTCCTTCGACAAGGGCGGCTACCTGGAGCGCGGCTTCGACGACATCGACTGGCTCTGACGGCGGCCCGGCGCCCGCGCCGACGGCCGCGCGCGACACGCATTCACCGCTCGGTCCGACCATCCCGCGCGAAGACGGGACGGGGCCGATCCGCGGCAGGAGGAAACCATGTCAGCTCCCTACGACCTCAGCGACGGCTCCGTCTTCGTCATCGTCGGCTCGGGCGCCGGCGGCGGGACCCTCGGGACCCAGCTCGCGCTCAAGGGCATCGACACCGTCATCCTCGAGGCGGGCGACCGGCACGAGACCTTCGACTTCGTCAACGACGAGTGGGATTCGTTCGCCCAGCTCGCCTGGAAGGACAAGCGGCACGCCACCGGGCCGTGGCCGATCGCCAAGACGTTCCCCAACCTGCCGGCCTGGATCGTGAAGGCCGTCGGCGGCTCGACCGTGCACTGGGCGGGCGCGTCGCTGCGCTTCCAGGAGCACGAGTTCAGGACGCGCACGCATTACGGCGCCGTGAAGGGGGCCAACCTCCTCGACTGGCCCGTCGACCTCCCGGAGATGGACCCCTGGTACGCCATGGCCGAGAACCGGATGGGCGTCACGCGCACCAACGGCATCCCGGGCCTGCCGGGCAACAACAACTTCAAGGTGCTCGAGGCCGGCGCCCGCAAGATCGGCTACACGGAGGTGCATACCGGCCGGATGGCCATCAACTCCGAGCCGCGCGACGACCGCGCCGCGTGCATGCAGCTCGGCTTCTGCTTCCAGGGGTGCAAGTCGGGCGCGAAGTGGTCGACGCTCATCGCGGAGATCCCGAAGGGCGAGGCCACGGGCCGGCTCGAGGTCCGTTCGGGCTGCCAGGTGCTGCGGATCGAGCACGATTCCGGCGGCAAGGTCACCGGCGTGGTCTACGCCGACAAGGACGGCGTCGAGCACCGGCAGAGAGCGCGGGCCGTCGCCGTGGCCGGCAACTCCATCGAGAGCCCGAGACTCCTCCTCAATTCGCACTCGGCGAAGTTCCCCGACGGTCTGGCCAACGCGTCGGGGCAGGTCGGGCGCAACTACATGCGCCACACGACCGGTTCGGTCTATGCCATCTTCGAGAAGCCGGTCCACATGTACCGCGGCACCACGATGGCCGGCATCGTGCGCGACGAGGCCCGGCACGATCCGAGCCGCGGCTTCGTCGGCGGCTACGAGCTCGAGACGCTCTCCCTGGGCCTGCCCTTCATGGCGGCGTTCCTCGACCCGCAGACGTGGGGCCGCGACTTCACCGGCGCCCTCGACAAGTACCGGAACATGGCGGGCCTCTGGATCGTGGGCGAGGACATGCCCTGTTCCGACAACCGCATCACCCTGTCGGACGACACGGATGCCTACGGGATGCCGGTCGCGTCGGTCCATTTCGCCGACCATCCCAACGACGAGGCGATGCGCGAGCACGCCTACAGGCAGGGCAGCGCCCTCTACGAGGCCGTCGGCGCGGTCCGCACCATCCGCACCCCGCCCTATCCGTCGACGCACAACCTCGGCACGAACCGCATGAGCGAGAAGCCCCGGGACGGCGTCGTCAACCGCTTCGGCCAAGCCCACGATGTCGAGAACCTGTTCGTCTCGGACGGCTCCCAGTTCACGACCGGCGCCGCGGAGAATCCGACCCTCACCATCGTCGCGCTGGCCCTGCGGCAGGCGGACCACATCGCCAAGCGGATGAGTCGCGGCGAGATCTGAGCGCGGATCCTGAGCCCGCATCCGGCCGGCGCAGGCGATCTCCGCGATCTCCGCGACCATCGCGATCGCGCTTCCCGCGCGGGCCCGCGGAAAGCTCGGCTCCCGCCCCCGGCGTCAGTGGAGGTGAAACTCGCTGCCGACGGCCCGCAATTCCGCGGGCCTGATCAGGCGGCTGTGGGCCACCTTCACCGAATGCAGCGGCCCATCGAGGGCGCCCTGCCAGAAGGCCAGGAAGCGCTTCAGCTCCGGGAAGACGGGGAAGAGATCGTGCTGCTGCCAGATGAAGGTCTGGAGCAGGTGGGGATGGTCGGGCAGGTGATACAGGATCTCGGCTGTCGTCAGGCTGTAGCCTTCCAGCTGACGACGGAAGGCGGTCGAAACGCTCATGGCGGCCCCTCCTGCGCGCATCGTGAGAGTGACCCACGACGAAGCAAGAAAGTTGCCGGCTGAGCTGTTAACAAACGCCGAATCGCCCGCGATCTCAGTCGGTTAGCACTCAGAGCGGCCGATGGCTGCCAGAGCGGTTCGGGGTCGCGCGCACGCGCGCGCTGCACCGAGGTCGGGCCGCGCATGACGGGCTCGGCGACGCTCGGTTCCAGCGCCCGGACCGCGAGCCGGCCTCTCCGTCGCCGGATCTGATCCTGTTCAGGACCCAAGCGTCTCAAATATTTCGGGTCTTCGAGCAATGAAAATAAATATTACCGCAGTCGAGGCATCGCTCGTGAAGCGTCTGCCGCGCCGATGTCATTCCTCCACCGTCGCGTGGGCGGCGAGGAAATCGACGAAGCTTCGGATGCGCAGCGCCAAGCGCGCGTGGCCGACATAGAGGACGTGGACGTCCTCGGCATCGCCGGGGTTGAACGCCTCCAGCACCGGCACGAGCCGGCCGGCCGCGAGATCGGCCGCCACATGGAACCGGGCGAGGCGGGCGATCCCGGCGCCGCCGAGCGCCATCAGGCGCACCACCTCGCCGGAATTGCCGTAGAAATTCCCCTGGATCGGCCGCTGGTTGAGACCGGCTCCGACGCGGAACGGCCAGGTATCGAGGGAGCGGCGGAAGCTGAAGTTGAGGCACTTGTGCGCCGCGAGGCCGTCGGGATGCTCCGGGACACCTTCCCGCGCGAGATAGGCGGGGGCGGCGACCACGATCATCCGGCTGCGCCCGAGGCGTCGCGCCCGCAGGCGGGTGTCGCGGAGTGGGCCGATCCGGATCGCGACGTCCGCCTGCGTGGCGGGCAGGTCGATCACCTCGTCGGTCAGGGCGAGATCCAGGCTCATCCGCGGGTGCTGCGCGAGAAAGCGCGGCAGGACCGGCAGGACGACGTGGGTCCCGTACGGGACCGAGGCGTTCACCCGGAGCCGCCCGCTCGGCTCGGCGGCGGTCTGGGTGAGGCCCCGCTCCATCGCGTCGAGTTCCGCCATCAGCTCGGCGGCCCGCTCGCGATAGGCCTCGCCTTCCGGGGTCAGGGTCAGGGATCGGGTCGTGCGCCGGAGCAGCGCGACCCCGAGGCGCGCCTCGAGGCGGGCGACGGCCCGGCTCACGGCGGAGGGGGTTTGCCGCAGGGCCTTGGCGGCCGCCGCGAAGCTGCCGCACCGCGTCGCCTGGAGGAACGCCTCCATGTCCCCGAGCCGGTTGTCCATCGCGCCGCCACTCGTGCATCGAAGTCACGATCATCGTGCCGCGATGCCTGCTACTCAGCAATCCGGCGGCCGTCCATCTCCTCGGGACCGACACGGCAACGAGGACGAACCGTCATGGATCTTCAGCTCACGGGACGAAGCGCCCTGGTCACCGGCTCGACCGCCGGGATCGGTCTCGCTGTGGCCAAACGGCTGGCCGCGGAGGGCGCGGAGGTCATCATCGCGGGGCGCCAGCAGGCCAAGCTCGATGCGGCCGCGGCCGCGGTCGCCGCCGCGGGCCGCGCGCGCGCGATCCTGGCCGATCCCGCCACGGCCGAGGGCGCTGCCGCGCTCGTGCGCGCGGCCCCCGCGGTCGACATCCTCGTCAACAATCTCGGGATCTACGAGGCCAAGGCCTTCCCGGACATCGCCGACGACGACTGGCACCGCCTGTTCGCGGTCAACGTCGTGTCGGGGGCCCGGCTCGCGCAGGCCTATCTCCCGGGGATGCAGGCGCGCGGCTGGGGGCGCGTCCTGTTCGTCTCGAGCGAGTCCGGGATCGTGCCGCCGCCCGACATGATCCACTACGCCGTGACCAAATCGGCCCAGCTGACGATCGCCCGCGGACTCGCCCAGCTCACCAAGGGCAGCGGCGTCACCGTGAACACGGTGCTGCCCGGGCCCACGCGCTCCGACGGGATCGGCGATTTCCTGAAGAGTGTCGCCTCCGATCCCGACCTGTCGCCCGAGGCGATGGAGGCGGAGTTCTTCCGGCTCCATCGGCCGCTGTCGCTGATCCAGCGCCTGATCGAGCCGGACGAGGTCGCCGCCATGATCGCCTACCTGGCGAGTCCCCTCGCCGCCGCGACCAACGGCGCCGCGCTCCGGGTCGAGGGCGGGATCGTTCCGACCATCGCCTGACCGCCGAGGCCCGCGACGCGGAGACGGGCGCGCGGCACGAGACGGATACCGGCGCGCGGAGCGGGCGGCGCGAAGGGCGGGCGATCGATCCCCGACCTCTCCCCGACCTCTCCCCGGCCTCTCCCCGGCCTCTCCCCGGCCTATCCCCGGCCGGTCCGCGGCTCTTCCCCGGCCAACCGTCCCGGCCCGATCGCGTTCCGGTCGAGCCTGAGCAGGAGCGTCACCGGGAGGAGACCGATCATCACGATGAGCACGGCGGCGACGGCGCCGTCCTCGTACGTGCCGCGCGCCGCCTCGCCGTAGAGATGCGTGCTCAACGTCTCGACGTTGAGGGGACGCAGGAGCAGCGTCACCGGCAGTTCCTTGGCGATGTCGACGAAGGCGAGGAGGCCGCCGCTCAGCACCGCGGGCCAGGCCAGCGGCAGCTGCACGGTGACCAGCGTGGCGAGCCGACCCCGCCCGAGCACCCGCGCGGCGTCGGGGATGGTGCGCGGGATCCGCGCGAAGCCGGCCTCGCTGGCGCCCACCGTAACGGTCAGGAAGCGCAGGGCGTAGGCGATGACGAGGGCGGCGCCGGTCCCGAGTCCCACCCGTGCGGTCGTCAGGCCGGCCTCGAACAACCCGGCCTCGACCAGCGCCAGAGGACCCAGGAGCCCGACCGCCAGCACGGTCCCGGGCATGGCGTAGCCGATCCCGGCCGCGCCGATGAGCAGGCGCCCGGCCCGGGCGCTCAGCAGGGAGGGAACGGCCGCCACCGCCAGGCCCGCCAGCACCGTCACCGCCGTGGCGAGGCCCGCGTAGTAGACCGTGTTGAGGGCCTGGGCGGCGAGCGCGTCGGGCAAGCCGCTCGCGTCGATCCGGCGCCACGCCTCGAGGCCGAGAGAGCCCGCCGGCACCAGGAATCCGATCGCGACGGGGGCCGTGCCCAGGGCCAGGGCCGACCCCGCCCGCCAGCCGTCCAGCCGGCGGCGCGCGCCGGCCGTGTGGCGGCGGGCGCCTCCGGCATAGCCGCGGCCGGCCCGCGCGAGCCGTTCGAGGCCGACGACCGCGACCACCGCGGCCAGCATCACCAGCGCGATCTGCGCGGCGCCGGGCAGGTCCGAGCGGTTCACCCAGGTGGCGTAGACCTGCACCGTCAGCGTGCGCACCCCCAGGAACTCGGCCGCGCCGACATCGTTCAGCGCCTCCATCAGGGCGAGGCCGGTGCCGAGGGCGATCGCCGGCCGCGCGAGCGGGAGGGCGATCCGCAGGAAGCTGCGCCACGGCCCGGCCCCGAGCGTCCGCGCGGCTTCCAGCAGCGAGCCGGCCTGCATCAGGAACAGCGCGCGGGTCGGCAGATAGACGTAAGGGTAGAGCACGAAGCCGAGCAGCAGGCTGCAGCCCGGGAGCGAGCGCAGGTCCGGCAGGGCGAGATCGCGCGGGCTCGACAGGCCGAGCAGGCCCCGCAGCCCGACCTGGAACGGCCCGAGCGGGTGCAGCAGGTCGAGATAGGCGTAGGCGACCACGTAGGTCGGCATCGCCAGCGGCAGCAGCAGGGCGGCCTCGAGGAGGCGCCGACCGGGGAAGTCGAACGCCGCGACCAGCCACGCCGTCGCGGTCCCGAGCCCGATCACCAGGAGGCCGACGCCCGCGAGCAGCAGGGCGGTGTCGCGGATCGCCTGCGGCAGCACGTAGGCGGCGAGGTGCGGCCACAGCTCGCCGCCGCCCTCGGACGCCGTGAAGCCCAGGGAGATCACGGGCGCGAGCAGCAGCGCCGCCAGGGCGACCGCCCCCGCCCAGCCCAGAGAGCGGGTCACCGACATCCGGCCCGGCTCGAACTCAGTTGTCGAAGCCGACCTTGTCGACGAGCAGGCTCGCCGCCTTGCGGTTGCGGGCGATCTCGACGAGCGGTGTCGGATCGACGCTCAGCGGACCGAGTTCCGCGAGCAGCGGCTCGATCGGGGCGCCGGCCTTCACCGGATACTCGTAGTCGACCTTGGCGTAGAGCGCCTGCGCGGCGTCGGAGACGAGGTACTCGAGGAGCTTGACCGCCTGGTCGCGGTTCGGCGCGTTCTTGGCGACGACCGCCCCCGACACGTTCACGTGCGTGCCCCCGCCCTCGAAGGTCGGCAGCACGACCTTGATGGCCGCGCCCCATTTCTGCTGGTCCGCCCCGCCGCGACCCGAGCGCATCAGTCCGACATAGTAGGAATTGCCGAGGCCCACCTCGCAGAGGTCGGCCGCGATGTCGCGGGCCACGTCCCGGTCGCCGCCCGTCGCCTTGCGGGCGAGGTTGTCCTTCACGCCCCGCAGCCACGCCTCCGTCTTCTCCGCGCCGTGGCGGACGAGGAAGGCGGCGATCAGGGCGGTGTTGTAGGGATGCTGGCCCGAGCGCAGGCACACCTTGCCCTTCCAGCGCGGGTCGGCGAGCGATTCGTAGGTCGCGGCCGCGAGATCGTTCAGGCCCGTGTCGGCGTAGAGCACGCGCGCGCGCATCGAGAGGGCGAACCAGCGCCCGTCGGCGCCGCGCAGGGGCGCCGGCACGGCCGCTTCGAGCACGGGCGAGCGCACCGGCTGGGTCAGGTCGCGGTCGACGAGTTCGATCAGGTTGCCGATATCGACCGTCATGAGGACGTCGGCGGACGAGCGCGCGCCCTCCGCGGCGACCCGCTCGGCCAGCCCCTTCTCCACGAAGACCGTGTTCACGGTGACGCCGCTCTGCGCCGTGTAGGCGTCGAGCAGCGGCCGGATCAGGCCCGGCTCGCGGGTGGTGTAGAGGTTGACCTCGGCCGCGTAGGCCGGTCCGCCGAAGCAGAGAGACAGGCACAGGCTCGCCCAGGCTCCGGTTCTGCAGACGTCCAACATGATAAACCCCGTTCGTCGAGCGACGAGCCGGTGCTATAGAGTAAGAGTGCGCCCTGCAAGGCGGATTTATTTAGATATATTCTAATTACAATCTGACAACACTTGGACTCCGTCCGGCAGCGGGAAGACGTGGGCGCGCCCGGGCAGCAGCTCGATGCCGACCTGCTCGCCCGGGACTTCCTCCGGCGGGAGGTCGAGGCGCAGCGGCGCGCCGAGGCCCGCGACCGCGATGTCCAGGCGCAGACGCGGCCCCGCGAAGGCCCGGCCCAGGATCCTGGCCGGCACCCCGGCGCCCGCCGGCCCGAGGCGGATCGCCTCCGGGCGCAGGCAGACTTGGACCGCGCCCTCCGGCACGGCGTCGGGCCGGGGCAGCGTGCCGAGGGGTGTCGCGACGTGGCCGTCGACGGCGCGGCCCGGAATCTCGATGATCTCGCCGAGCGCCCGGGCGGCGAACGGCGTCGCCGGCGCGGCGTACAGCGCCTCGGCGCTGCCGCTCTGGACGATCCGACCCCGGTGCATCAGGACGATGCGGTCCGCGCAGGCGACCGCCTCGGCCGCGTCGTGCGTGACGAGGATCGCGCCGATGCCGTCCCGCCGCAGGACCGCCAGGGTGTCGGCGCGGACACGCTCGCGGGTGCCGGCATCGAGGTTCGAGAACGGCTCGTCGAGGAGCAGCACCCGCGGACGCGGGGCCAGGGCCCTGGCGAGCGCCACCCGCTGCGCCTCTCCGCCCGACAGCGTGCCCGGATAGCTGTCGGCGCGGTGTGCCAGCCCGACCTGATCGAGGCGCTCGCGGGCGATGTCCCGCGCGTCCGCGCCGCGGAGATGGGCGAGGCCGAAGCGGACATTGGCCAGCACGGTGAGGTGGGGAAACAGCGCGTAGTCCTGGAACATCAGGCCCACGCCGCGGCTCGCGGGCGGCGCGTTGCGGCCGCGCCCGGCGACGCGGCGATCGCCGAAGGCGATCTCGCCCGCGTCCGGCGCGTCCAGGCCGGCGATGAGCCGCAGCAGCGTGCTCTTCCCGCAGCCGGAGGCGCCGAGCACCGCCAGGATCTCGCCCGGACCGAGCGTCAGCGACACGTTGTCCAGCGCCAGCGTCCGGCCGTAGCGTCGGCTCACGCCCGACACCGCGAGTTGCCCCGCGGCGGGACTTGAACCGGCGCCGGGCGACGCGTCGGTCGGAGAAGTCTTGCGGCGTCGAAACACGGGCAGGAGATCCGGCGGGCGACGGGCCCTCGATCGAGAACGGGTGGAGTCACCGTTCTCATCCGGCCCTCCGGCACGGCGCGGCCCGCCGGGCGGTGCGGCTCCAGGGTGTCGTTGGTTGGGCCGCCCCGGTACCTGACGTCCGGCTGTCTCGGCCCCGGTCTCCGGCGCCGCGGGTCCGGGGGGCGTAAGAAGGCTTGCCGGTGGGTCGTGCCCGGAAGTCCTGCCCGCGAGACTTGCCGCGGGGGCGTGTCCTCCCGGCTGCGCGGCCACACCGTATCGGTCGGCTCAGCACGCGACACGGCAGACGGTGCACGGCGCAATCGGTCATCGACGCGCCGGGAGCCGCTCTTGCTGAAGGACAGCGTTGTCCGGTCGATCGCGGCTCGGTGCTGACAGGTCAGGCGCGCGGAAATCCCGCGCTCTGCATTCATCAAATCAATCGAATTTGAAAGGTCATGGCAGCACTATTGAATTGGTTCGATGCCATACTCCTCGCGTGCGGTGGGGGACATCATGCGCGCGTGGCTGGTGGCAGGTGTGGCGTTCTCTACACTTGTGGGTAGCATCGACACCGTCGAGGCGCGCGGGCGCGGGCGTCTGTTCTTCGGGCGGTCGTCGACGGCGCAGCGACCCGCGTCGCCTCCGTCTGTCGCCGCGACCGACACGGCCCCGAGCGGCCGTGCCGGCTACCGTCCCATCATCGCGATCGCGCCGGCCCCCATCGTTGCGGCCGTTCCTGCGGCGGCCGCGGCAGCGGTGGCGAACATGCCGGCCGAAGCGCGCGAGCCGGAGCTTCGGCCACAGCCCACCCTCCTCCGCCCGCCGCCCGAAACGCCGCGTGTCCAAGCGGTGCGCGCCGTCGCCCCGAGTTGCGAGACCGGGAGGCGCGTCGGCGGCGTCGACAGGGCGGAAGCCGGCTTCTGCCTGATCAACTAGGTGTTTGATCCCGCCGGTCGATCCCTCAGCGGTCCAACTCCGGGTCTGGCCGGGGATTACTGCGCGCGTCCCGGCCCGTCTCTCAAGCCGAGCCGCAGAGCCCGCGCGAACAGGTCGCTGAGCGTGATCCAGTCAGCACCGTCGATCCGCCAGCGCGCGCAGTCGTCATCCGGCTCGACCGTGTACCCGCGGCACCGAAGCACGGCGACCGCGTCGAGCACCGGGTCATCCCCTTCGCCCAGGTGGGCATCCTCTCGGTCATGGGCGTGGGTCAAGGCTGACGCTCATCACATCCGCGAGTTGAAAGAGGAGGTCGCCCACGACACCGATCGGCAGCAGGACGCAGAACTCACTGTCGTCGGGCGACCGCAATCGGATCGCCAGTGTGCCGCCGCCGTCGATGACCTCGACCGAGCGCACCGCCGCAGCGCCCAGCACGTAGGGGACCGCGCTGTCCGAGACCGTCATCCTCGGAGGCCGATCACGCGATTTCCATCTCGAGCGCAACGTCGGCCAGATAGGCCGCGATGCGCGCGCTCGCCCGGGTGTCCGACGCTTCGATGATGAGGCCGGCGCCGCCGGGCAGGACGTCGTAGCGCCGGAGAACGGATTCGGCCTTGAGCGCCGCCTCGCGCTCCGAGGTCGCGCGCAGGACGCGCCGATCGCCCTCGATGCGGATCAGGATGCGGAAGGGAGCGCGCTTCATGCTGGGACCGCCTCGGCCATCTGACCCGCGCCGTCGCGGCTCGATGGGTCAGTTACGGCGAGGCTGGCAAAACCGTTCCGCGACGGAGCGGGGGGAGAGTGAGGGGGACGTCGACCGCTTCGTGGAAGCCCGAGTGACGTTCAGGACGCCCGAGATCGGTCGGTATCTCGAACGGCATCCGTTTCACGCAGCCCTGACATTGGTCAGAAGCCGAACAGGGACGCGGTATGGGCGCAGGCGACTAACCTCTGAGGCACGTGCTCATGAACGCCTTGCGCTCGGCGCCCTTGAGGCTCTTGGCCGAGGCATCCGCATTGCAGCTCTTCATCTTCATCTGCTGCGGCGTCAGCTCCTTGGCCGGCGCGGCGCTCTTTCCCGCGAGGCAATCTGCCATGAAGCTCTTGCGGGCGGCGCCCGACAGCCGTTGCGTCCCAGCATCCACGTTGCAGGATTTCATCCGATCCCGCTGCGCGGTCTGAGCCGCCGAGGGTGCGGGGGCCTGCGCTCGGACGGACACCGTGCAGGCGAAGACGAGGGCCGAGGCGAGAGCGAGCGTACGCACGGTGGAGGACCTCCGGTGATGCGGAGAACCCTAGCGACCTGCGGTTGTACGAGCCAGCGTCAGTGCCGCGTCTGTCCCATCAATTCGCGGCGATGTCTCGCCACCGCCGTCGTCGAATGGTCACGAGGCTATGCCTTCGTTCGCCGAGCCCGATGTCTCCAGAGGTCCTGGTGCGCTCTGTCATCTGCGCCCTCGCTGGCATCACGCTCGTTCTCATCGCGCCGGTCGGCCGTGCCTTGGCCGAACCGGCCGCGGATCCGCTGGCGACGGCCGCGCGGGTCGCCGCGGAGGGCCTCGCCATCGGTTCACCCTCCGGCGCAGGCGGCGATCCGCAGACCTCGGTCGCTCAGCCCGTGTTCTCGGCCGGTCGCGCGGCGGAGGTCACGACCTCGTTCCAGCCCCTCCTCGGGGCCGCCGGCGATCCCGGCGGGTACCGCGCCTTCCTGGAGAGCCGCGGGATCACCTTCGGCCTGATCAGTGTGGCCGAGACCTACCGCAACCTGCGCGGCGGCCTGCGGCGGGGCTCCACGGGCCTGACGCTGCTCGATCTCGACGTCGATGTCGATCTCGACACGCTCGCCGGGTGGAAGGGGGCGACGGCCCACGCCACCGTCTACCAGATCCAGGGCAGCGGAGCCTCCCGCAGCCGCGTCGGCAACCTCATGACGATCAGCGAGATCGAGGCCCTGCCGGCTTCGCGGCTCTCGGAGCTGTGGCTGGAGCAGAGCCTGTTCGACGACAGGCTGTCCGTCCGTGTCGGCCAGCTCTCCGCCGACACCGAGTACATGGTGAGCCAGACCAGCATCCTGTTCACCAACGGTACCTTCGGCTGGCCGGAGATCTTCGCCGCGAACATGGTGGACGGAGGGCCGGCCTATCCGCTCTCGGCGCCGACCGTCCGCCTGAAGTACGTCCCGACGCCCGATCTCTCGTTCCAGGCGAGCGTGATCGACGGCACACCCGGCGGCGGCCGTCCCCGCTCGGGCGTAGACCCGCAGCGCCGCAATCCGAACGGTATCCGCTTCCCCGTCTCCGACCCCCCGCTCGTCATCGCCGAGGTCGCCTACGCCTACAACACCCGTCCGAGTTCCGAAGGCCGGCCGGGCACCGTCACGCTGGGCGGCTGGCACCGCTTCGGCCGCGTCGATGCCCTCACGCCGGATCCGGTGAGTGGCCTCGATCGGAGGGTTTCGGGCAATTCGGGCCTCTACGGGCTCATCGACCAGACGATCTACCAGGAGCCGGACGATCCCAACGACGGCGCCAGCGTCTTCCTGCGTGCGTCCGTCTCGCCGGGGGACCGCAATCTCGTGGACCTCTACATCGACGGCGGCATCGCCTATCGCGGCCTGATCCCCGGACGGTCGGACGACACGCTGGGCCTCGCCGTCGGCATCACCCGCATCTCCCCGGCGGCACGCCGGCTCGATGTGATCGCCGCGCTCCAGAGCACGACACCCGCACCGCGCCGGAGCGCCGAGATCTTGCTCGAAGCGACCTATCAGGCCGTGCTCGCGCCCGGCATCGCCCTGCAGCCGACCGTGCAGTACGTCGCCCATCCGGGTGGCGGGATCGCCAATCCGCGCGATCCTGACGGCAAGCGGGTGCGCGGCGCCGCGGTGTTCGGCCTGCGTGCCATCACCCGCTACTGAGGTGAACGCGGCCCGCTTGCGTGCCCCCGCGCGCGCCGAGCGCGTTCCGGTCTCGGGAGGAGCGCGGCGCGTCGGCGCGACCTCACGTCCGCGGGTGCGGCGCGTCGCGCGCGGGAAGCCGCCTGTGTGGCCGCGGTATCGGAACGCCCCGTCGGCTGACGGGTTTGTGAGCCGGCAGAAGGGGTCAGGTGAAGGTAGCGGTATGGCATCGATCCGGGAGATCGCGGACACGCTGAGGAAGATCGCCGCGCCGGGCATGAAGCCGAAGGCGATCCGTTCCGCCATCCGTGAGCGGCATCCGGAGGCGAGCAAGAAGGAGATCGTCCGCGCCGCGTTCTACGCCGTGACAGAAGGGGCGACCGCCGCTGAGGGTGCGACCGCGGAGCTTCACGACTTCGCGCTGGCTGAGCGCATCGCCGAGGACAACGCGGACGTGGTCTTGAAAGCGAGCAAGCGCAAGAGGAAGAAGCGTTCGTCGGACGCATCGGACCGATCGCTGGCGCACTGAGCAGGGCGCGCATCGTCCGGTTGCTGCACGCTGGAGATCCGCTTCCGGGAGACGTGCCGATACGCTCTGACGGCAGGGTCGGGTCGGTGGGAGGCCGTCCGCCTTTGCAGCGGTCGCGCTCCACAGCGGCCACTCCGCTCTCGGCCATATTTCGTCACGCTGGATCGACGTCGCGCGCAGAACCGGACATTCGACTTGGCGCCCAAGTCGGTCATTCATTCTGTTTGAAGAACGGCCGGTAAGCAGACATTTCAATTACCAAGGTCTGTGATGGCTGGGTTCAGGCACCGACGGTTTTGAGGATGGTTGCGAAGCGACGGGCGCCGGTCAGGCGCGCTGTGTCGACGACGGTGCGGATGGCGGTCTCGCCCTCGGCCGCTCACATGGCCCGGTCACCGTTGGTCACCTTCCGTTGCACGACGGCTGGACGAAGCAGCCGCTCCGAACTGTTGTCGGTCGGCCCGACCTTTCCGGGATAGGCGAGAAACACCAGGAGCTGATCGCGGGCGCGGCTGATCGTGGCCTGCAGCTCGCGGGTCAGGTCATAGCGGCTCGGCGTGGCCAAGATGGCACCGAATTGCCGATCCAGGCTCCGGCGCTGGGCTGAAAGCGTCGAGGCGGCGAGATCCACGACGTGTTCGGCCAGGGCGAACACGTCTCCCAGCCAGAGTTGCAGGCGCCAGGGTACGGGGTCATCGCTGACCTCGACAACGTAGGCGATGTCGAGGGCCAGATGCGCCAGGTGGGTCTGGTGTTCATCCGCGTGGCCTTGTTGGGCGGTATAGCGGTCCGAGTCCACACTGTGGGCCGGTGCCCCTCCATCATCTCCCGCACTACGACGGCGCCGCAAGTCGGCGAAGTCGTGTGCACCACGGCCGCAGCTGAGTGGAACAGCCAGTGGTAAGCGTTCGCGCCTTCGATCCGCACGCCGGTCTCGTCGCAGGCGATGACCTCGGCCCGGCGCCGGGGGCGCGATGGCCGCGTCACAACCGGACAGGAAGCAGCCCTGCGCGCGGCGGAGCAGGTTCATCAACCCGCCCTGGCTGAGGGTGAGGCCGAACAGGTCGGAAAGCGCCGCCTACAGCCGTTCGTACGAGAGCGCCTGTAAGGTCCTCAGGTACGTCGCCACCGCATGCAGCCGCGGACCGAACGGGGTGCCGCGAGCTGCTTCGGCCGATAGCGCGATCACGCGCGTCCCGCAGCTCGGACAACAAACGGCAAAGTGCTGGCGCTGCGTCACGATCGGTGCCACCGCGGGCAGCTCGATCTGCTCGGCGACGCTGATGACCTCTGCCGGAAGAGCGGCATGCAGGCTGGCGCCGCAGCACGCACACGCCTGGGAACGACGCGGGACGATTGTATCGGGATCATCGCTCAGCACCCGGCTGTGACCCTCGTGAGGGGGCTTGCCCCGCTGGGCTTGGAGTGCGCGCGCTGCTCCTTGCGATCCGTCACGGGCGGCTTGGATGAGGTGCGCGAGGTCTTGTCCGGTTGCTGCAGCCACAGCACCACCTTATCCTGAGTCTGTCGAAGGATCGATCAGTTCCTCGCGGCTCAGCCATTCCAGTTCGCTGCGGCCCATCTCACGAAGAAGTCAGCAAAATCCGTCCCACGCAAGGGCCTGGGCAATTGCCAGTCACTAACGCTGCATTTATCGATCTGCGTCAAGGATACGACACGTATTTGCGGTATCTCAGATAGGATTTGATAGCTTTCGTAGTCAAACGGCCGACGACTTCCAGCAGCCAATGCCGCGTTCAGAAATCTGCGACTATATTGGAGGCGCTTCTTCCGTCGTCACATGGAACGCGACGAGTTCGTTGGGTCCAAAGGTCAGCGTCAACGGGACGTCCGCGGCGTCTCGACCATAGGCGATCAGAATCCGACCGATGCGTGAGCTGTTGTTGCGCGGATCAAACGTGTGCCAGCGCCCGCCGAGAAAAACCTCCATCCAGGCAGCAAAATCGCCGGGCGCATGGGGCAGCGGCAGACCGATGTCGCTGACATAGCCGTTGCAGTAGCGTGCCGGGATGTTGAGACACCGGCAGAACGCAATCGCCAGATGCGCATAATCACGGCAGACGCCCCGCTGCTCCTCGAATGCATCGAAGGCCGTCCGCGTGGCTCGCGCATGCTCGTATCCGAAGGTAATTCGATCATGGACGTAGTCGCAGATCGCCTGCACACGCTCCCAGCCCGGTGGCAGGTGGCCGAACAGATCCCAGGCGATCGATGACAGACGATCGGTCTCACAGTACCGACTGCCGAGGAGGAACAGCACCGTATCCGACGGCAACTCCTCGATTGCGGTCTCCCGAGCGTCGAAGGCCGCCGGGTCGCCGCCGCCGGGGTCCCGCACGATCGTGTCGGTCCGCAGCGTGAAGCGGCCAGCCGGGGCAACCATGCGGCTGCACCAGTTCCCGAAACTATCGCGATAGCCCTGGACCGGTACAGCGGGGCTCGTGATCAAGTAGTCGGGTCGTTCGAGATCCGAGAAGCGCGATGCGTGGACGTTAAGCGTCGCGATGATGGGGGTGGGCTGCAGGAACTCGTAGGTCATCTTGCCGCCGACGAGAATGCGCATGTGCGTTGCCCTCAGGAGCGACTTCGGGATCGGCCGCCGCCGCGGCCTCCCGCGTCCCGGGCCGCCTCACGGCGCGAGACGCGGGTCTCGATCGCGATGACACGGCGCCGATGTTTGGGAGCTCTCCGGTCGGGCGCTTCCGCAGGACCGGAACGGGGCCAGTCCGTGCATCCCGGCCCGCGTGACGTGCCCCCGACGAGCCGGCGTCCGGCTCGTCGGGCATCACCGGAACTGGTTTGGTAGCTCAGAAGTCCATGCCGCCCATGCCGCCCATTCCACCACCGCTCGGCATCGGGGGAGCCTCCTTCCGCGGGGCCTCGGCGATCATCGCCTCGGTGGTCACCAGAAGGCCGGCCACCGAAGCCGCCCCCTGGATCGCCGCACGGACCACCTTGGCCGGATCGACGATGCCGGCCTGAAGCATGTCGACATACGCTTCGGTCTGGGCGTCGAAGCCGAAGGTCGAAGACGCATCGGCCAGGATCTTGCCGACCACGATCGAGCCCTCGACGCCCGAGTTCTGGGCGATCTGGCGCAGCGGCGCCTCGAGCGCCTTCAGCACGATCTTGATGCCGGCCTGGACGTCGGGGTTGTCGCTCGAGAGCGCCTGAACAGCCGCCGTGGCGCGCAGCAGCGCGGTGCCGCCGCCGGGGACGATGCCTTCCTCGACCGCCGCGCGGGTGGCGTTCAGCGCGTCGTCGACGCGGTCCTTCTTCTCCTTCACCTCGACCTCGGTCGCGCCGCCGACGCGGATCACCGCGACGCCGCCCGCGAGCTTGGCCAGGCGCTCCTGCAGCTTCTCACGGTCGTAGTCCGAGGTGGTCTCCTCGATCTGCGCCTTGATCTGGCTGATCCGGCCCTCGATGTCGGACTTCTCGCCGACGCCGTCGATGATCGTGGTGTTCTCCTTCTCGATCCGCACGCGCTTGGCGCGGCCGAGCATGGGGAGCGTCACGTTCTCGAGCTTGATGCCGAGATCCTCGGCGATCATCTGACCCTTGGTCAGGATCGCGATGTCCTCGAGCATCGCCTTGCGGCGGTCGCCGAAGCCCGGCGCCTTGACGGCCGCGACCTTGAGGCCGCCGCGGAGCTTGTTGACGACGAGGGTGGCCAGAGCCTCGCCCTCGATGTCCTCGGCGATGATCAGGAGCGGCTTGCCGGTCTGAACGACGGCCTCGAGCACCGGCAGCATGGCCTGGAGCGACGAGAGCTTCTTCTCGTGGATGAGGATGTAGGGGTCCTCGAGCTCGGCGACCATCTTCTCCGCGTTCGTGATGAAGTACGGGGAGAGGTAGCCGCGGTCGAACTGCATGCCCTCGACGACGTCGAGCTCGGTCTCGGCCGTCTTGGCCTCCTCGACCGTGATCACGCCCTCGTTGCCCACCTTCTGCATGGCGTGGGCGATCATCTCGCCGATCTCCTTGTCGCCGTTGGCGGAGATCGTGCCGACCTGGGCGACCTCGTCGGACGAGGCGACCTTGCGGGCGCGTGAACCGATATCCTTCACGACCGCGGCCACCGCCAGATCGATTCCGCGCTTCAGGTCCATCGGGTTCATGCCGGCGGCGACGTACTTCACGCCCTCCCGGACGATGGAGGCGGCCAGCACGGTCGCGGTGGTGGTGCCGTCACCGGCAGCGTCGCTCGACTTCGAGGCCACTTCGCGCACCATCTGGGCGCCCATGTTCTCGAACTTGTCGACGAGCTCGATCTCCTTGGCGACCGTCACACCGTCCTTGGTGATGCGGGGGGCGCCGAAACTCTTCTCGATCACGACGTTGCGGCCTTTCGGGCCGAGCGTCACCTTCACCGCGTTGGCGAGAAGCTCGACCCCGCGCAGCATCTTATCGCGAGCATCGACCGAAAAGCGGACGTCTTTGGCGGACATGGCAGGACCCTCATCATCTGTCGTTTGGCCCCGAGGCGCACCCCAGCGGGCGCCTCGAAGGGCAGATCG
The DNA here is from genome assembly GCF_040544715.1 of Methylobacterium sp. 1030. Lineage (NCBI taxonomy): Bacteria > Pseudomonadati > Pseudomonadota > Alphaproteobacteria > Hyphomicrobiales > Methylobacteriaceae > Methylobacterium > Methylobacterium sp. 1030. Next base: position 46,868 of record NZ_JBEPKM010000030.1, read on the forward strand.
TCACGACGCTCCGCGCCGCCCGAGCCGGGCTAGGCGACGATGCCCAGGATGTCGGATTCCTTCATGATCAGGAGGTCCTGACCGTCGATCTTGACCTCGGTGCCGGACCACTTGCCGAACAGGACGCGGTCGCCGGCCTTCACTTCAAGCGCGATGATCTGGCCGGCCTCGTCGCGCACGCCCGGTCCCGCGGCGACGACCTCGCCCTCCTGCGGCTTCTCCTTGACCGTATCGGGGATGATGATGCCCCCTTTGGTCTTCTCCTCGCCTTCGATGCGACGGAGCACCACGCGGTCGTGCAGCGGACGGAATTTCATCGTGAGATCCTGATCGTTCCCAAGCGAGATCCAACCGACATGACTGGCGCTGTCGCGGGACAGATAACGGCGAGACTGTCATCGCCGCCCGATCGACCCATTATTAGCACTCGCCGCATGGAAGTGCTAATCTTATAATGGGACGGCGGGTCCCGCTCATCCGGAAGCCGGGGCAAAACGCCCAAACGGCCCCTTCAGCGGGGGACAGCGGATTCGAACCGCCTCCTTCGATCGACCGATCTCCGCGCCGCGCGGATCAACCTGCGCGATCGTCCGCCCTGATCGGGCCGCTCAAGCAGGACTGTGTTGGAGAATGGCATGACGATCAGTCAGGTCACAGCTCCGCCGACCAGCGACGATTCCATTGTGAAAAGCAGCTGTCTCGCCTGAAATCGCCAAGAATTTTGACAATCGAAAATCTGGCCGGTGGCAGACGGATATTTCGTCTCTTTCACGCGTTACACTTTTCCGCGCGATGGTCAGTCCCGCCGCTGGCGGACAAGGATCATTGTCATGACAATTCTGATGGCCGTCGCTCTGGCGATTGCGTTGCTCGGCATCGCGCTGACGTCGGCAGCCTACCGGTTTGCACCGGTGTCGAAGCACATAGCGAGCGGGGATATCGTCCTCGTCTGTGGGATCAGCACTGCGGCGTTGGGAAGCCTCGGAGTCCTCCTGCAGATCTTCACCGTCTGACCTGCGGGCTCGTCGAAGCCGCGTTGCCCGTGACCGGGTCGCGCGGCGGGATCCATGTCATGGACGGGAGGCTGCCACCATGCCGACACTGCCCGACGCCTACCTCCGGGACATCCTTGCACAGGCGGAACAGGACCTCGCCGCGGCCGAGCTGCGCCGGGCCCAGCAGGCACGGATCGTCGCCGGCCCGGCTCAATAGCCCGGAGACCCGAGCCGCCGCGGAACTGCTTCTGCGGGAGATCGACCGGACCATCACGTCCATCTGGGCGAACCGCCATTTAATCGAGGTCATCCTGGCCTGATCAAGCCGAGCCGGCAGATATGCCGATGCCGCGTTCATCCCTCCGCCCCTCGGCCAAGCGCGTCTCGTCCGTGCACAACGGCAGGTCGGCGGCTGGGGCCCCGACAATGGCACAGGACCAATCCTCACGATGCGTGTCACGTGCCGTTGCCTTGGGCGGTCATGCTGCCCGCGATCGCACCCTTATTCGAGCCCTCGGCAACAACGTGGCCTGCACGGCACCGCCCGCCGACACTTCCCGAGGGGGCTGGCGACAAGCGTCAGCTCACGAGACTGCGCCACGGTCTGCCGAAGCGTTCGCCGACAGAGCCATCCGCGGCACGCATCTCCAAGCCACTTCGCTGTCGCTTTCTCAGATTATCGAGCGTCACGATTATCCACGAGACTTGGGCTTTGGGGGTCTGTGCGCTCGAAGTTGAGGGTCAATACCTGAGATCGCTCCAGCGAAAGCAGACCATCAGCGGCCAGGCCCGAAACCACGTCCTCGAATTCGTCCCTGGTCAGGCCACGACTCTTCAAGGACTTCACGATCGTGTCCGCATGCGCCATGTCCATCAGATCGCGCTTGATCTCCATCGTCGAGGGAATCGATATTTTGCGTCCAAAACGTTTCTGATTGAGCATGGCGGATTTCCTTGACGGCAGCAACGGAAGCTTGCGTACTGAAAACGCCCAGAAAGTTATTTCGTTCATATCGGCGCCTGTTTCGTGTTTTCCCGGACAAATTTGCAATTTGCGATGAATCGCCAGATTTATATTTATTGGATCTAGTAAAATATTTTCGACACACCATCTTATGAAGATCGCCGCATCCTGCGTGCGATCGCCGCGACGCGCGACTGTGTCGTCGGACGGACGCGGGTCCTGTCGCGTGCTGACGTCAGTCAGCAGGTGATGCGCTGAGTTCCCGGCATGCCGAACCTCGGGGACGACCCTCGACATGATGGAGCGTCTCAACGTCGCCAGTCGGCGGGGCCACCTGAGCAAACGGTGACGTCATCTGCCGGCGCTTCGGCAGGACAGCGGCTTTCGGCTGTCTCCATGCGCGTGAATTCAGCCCCTTCAGCAAGGAGTGCGTTATGGCTCAACCCAGACTTACAGGCTTGGAGTTCAGCTGGTTCACCAAGTGCCAGATGATGGCGTCAAACTATGCCCAGCACTGGGAGATGGTTCTCGAGCCTGATCTCGGAAGTCTGATTCAGGCCGTCGCCACTGATGCGCGGACCAGCTTCACCGGGCCGCAATCGATGCGGCGCGTCGCCGAACGACTGACGCTCGTTGCAGACTCGCTTGTCGCGGCGAGCGACGATCGGGCTCGCGCTGCCGATGTGCGCCGCGAGGACGGTCGTTGCACGGAAGCGCTGCAATACTTGGCGTCGCAACTGGCGAGCACGGCAGCCAGCGTCGAGGCATGGAAGCATGCGTCCGCCTCCGCGACTGAAACAAGTCAGGCGCCGTCGGCGTGACTGCCAAAGGACCGACAATCTCGGTCCTGGAAGATCAAGAAACGGTTCTTATCGGAGCATTGAACAGATCAGATGATCGTTTTCAGACCCAATCCCCACAAGTTACAGGTCATGCCATCGGCGAAGGAGCCCGGCCGGTTCGACTGGTCGATCACGCGGGACGATGTGATCGTACGCCAGTCGGCCCGATCCTTCGATTCGGAGGGCGCTTCGGAGACGAATGGCGATTTAGCCCTTCGTCGGATGACGGTGCGTTGGCAGGCCGCGCGATAGGCGCCGCCACCGCAACGGCAGTGCCTCCAACCGGGTCATCGCTCCGCCGGGCATGTAAGAGCCTTCGGCCTGTTCAAGCGAGACCGACCGGAGCCGCGCCGAGACCCATGCGTCCCGCGTGCCGTCTGGCGGCGCCGACCGAGCGCCCTGCCAACGTCATCCTGCCGACACCGTCCGCTTGCCGCGCCGGAAACGGCGGACCGGCGCCTCCTCCCGTTGGCGGGAAGGGGACTCGCCGTCCCTCGGCAATCGGAAGGCACGCCCCATTCCAGTGAACAGGATCAATCCCATGACAGGCCGTTCAAGAACAGCGTGGCTGCTTCCGACCCTGCTCGGCTCCGCGACCGCGCTGGGAGCGTCCGCCCTCTATGCGGCCGCCCAGGCAAAGCAGGCCGAGCGACGGACGCCACCGATCGGCGCGTTCCTCATCGTGGATGGCGTGCGCCTGCACTACGTCGAGCGGGGGGCCGGCGAGCCGCTGGTGCTGATCCACGGCAACGGCATGATGATCCAGGACTTTCTCGCCAGCGGCATCGTCGACGATCTGGCTGAGCGCCACCGCGTCATCATCTTCGACCGACCCGGTTACGGCTACAGCGACCGCCCGCGCGGGCTCTGGACGCCGCGCGCTCACGCGACGCTGTTCCAGAAGGCGCTTCAGCAGCTCGGCGTTGCCCAAGCCGTCGTCCTCGGACACTCCTGGGGGGCTTTGGTCGCGGTCGCCCTCGCGCTACAGGCCCCGCAGCTCGTGCGCAGCCTCGTCCTGGCGTCCGGGTACTATTACCCGACGCTGCACGCCGATGTGGTGCTCGCGTCCCCGGTGGCGCTCCCCGGCATCGGGGACCTGATGCGCCACTCGATCTCGCCCGTGATCGGCCGGATCCTGCAGCCCGCCCTGCTCAAGGCCATGTTCGCGCCGGCCGCGGTCACGGAGCGTTTCGACCGAGGGTTCCCGAAGGCCATGATGCTGCGGCCGATCCAGCTGCGGGCGTCAGCAGAGGACGCCGCTTTGATGACGCCGGCGGCGGCCGAGCTTCAGAAGCACTACCGCGACCTGAGGCTCCCGGTGGTGATCATCGTGGGCGGAGCCGATCAGATCGCCGATGTCGATCGGCAGTCGAAGCGCCTGCACGGCGAACTGCCGGACAGTCACCTCATCGTCGTGCCCGGCCTGGGCCACATGATCCAGCATCTGGCGCCGGACGCGGTCATCGCCGCCATCGGCCAGGCTTCGGAGCGGGTTCGCGTCGCCGCCTGAGGAGCGGCCGGTTCGGATCCCGGCCTCGCACGCGCCCGTTTAAAGCGTGGTCAACGGAGTGGAAAGCCGCGCCTCCGCTTTGTCGCTCCGAGGCGGACCGGCGGCTCTTGGGTCGGGCCTCGCTCGTTCGTCGTCACACGGTGGTGGGCAAGCCGGCACCGTGACGGCGCGCGATGGCTGAGCGTTGCGGGGCGCTGGAAGTAGCCCTATCGGCGACGGCGATGCCCGGCCGATCACGTCGCACAACCCGGTCCGATAGCCTCTTCGGCGAAATCAGCGCGAGGCTCCCGCTGTTCGAGGACCTGCCGCCTGACGCGCTTCAGCTGCTCTCAGCGTCGGGATTGGGCCGCGGTTTCCTGACGGCCTCCCTGCGGGCCCGTCTGCGCAAGGCCGGGTACCGGGATCTCGGCCTTCTGGCCGAGAGCTCACCGGACGCGATCGCCAGCATCAGAAAGTTCGGCCCGGTCCGCGTCGAACGCGTTCGGACCTTCATCCTCGCCGAGCTGGCGCGCTGGGTGCCGGGCGCCCGCGACATGCACACGGCCGAGGCTACCGGCGAGCGAAGGCTCGGACGGCTGCGGCACATGCTGGTCGAACGCCTGCCTCTGCACGCCGACGACATCGCAGCGCTCGGCTTCGCCGGAGGGTCCTGCGCGGATTTGGCCGGCCGTTCACGCCTCGAACTCATCGGCACGGGCATCGTGATGTCTAGCGATGTTGATCGCATCATCACGACCATCGCCCGCGTCCTGGAAGGGGACAGGCCGATCGCTTCTCTCCCTCTCCAGGCGCCCTTGGACGCTCCGGCGGCGGAACCGGAGACGCTCGCGGCCCGTCGTGCCGCCTTGCTCGCGGAGCAGGACCGGGAATGGGGGGAGGCGGCTCCGGCTCAAGATTAATGTCGGAATGGTACGCCTCGGATTAGCTGCTTCCGGCCATCGTCAATCATCGCTTCGCGAACATTCCCGTCGCTTGACGGGTCTCAAGAGCTGTTCACGCGCGAACATTCAGTGCCTCGCGCCGGCTCCGCCGTTCAAGCGGTTGTGACAGATGCTTCCCATGCTCGCGGCGTTACCGAGATCTTGGCAGGATGCGGGAACACGCGTCCCCGTCAGGACTATCTTTGTCGATCGGAAAGGCGCAGAGTGCCGAGATCACCGGATCGGCTGTTCCAGGCTCCGGTGGCTGAGGGTTCATGCCCCCGCCTGCAACGGACAGGCGCGCATGGCAGACCTCATCAAGTTCCCCGCAAAGCCCCGCTCGAGGCACGCGCGCCGCGCCTATCAGGTTCATCGGCTCGCTCCGAGCGGTGGCGTGGTCGCGACCTCGATCATCACGGCCCGCGACGACGGGGACGCCAAGCGGCAGGCAAAGGGATTGATCGCCGGGCACCATGCCGAACTCTGGGCCGGCAGCCGCCTCGTCACCGTGCTCGGCGCGTTCGACTTCCCGATCGCGACCGCAATCCGGGCGCTGGCGGACCAGCCGAAGTCGGAGGGGTGAAGGTCGTTATCGAATCTGCCACGCGTATCGAGGAGCGGGATCATGGCAACGGACAAGAAACGCGGGAATCGCGAGACCAAGAAGCCAAAGAAGCCCGTGCCCAAGACCAACGCGGCGGCGCCCTCGAACAAGGGTACGGTCTCGGCTGCCATGAAGACCAGCGGTCGAGGCTAAGGCGATGTCCGACCACCATGGCTGCACGGTATGGTAGAGTTCGTTCGCCCGCTGATGTGCCCAGTGATGCGGAAGCTGATCGGGATGATCGTCCGCATGTCGCAGCACCCCGGCCTTCAGGAGCAGGGACAGTTGATTGATCAGCTCACGGAGCTCGAGACCGAGGGCATAGCCAGGGATGTTCCTTGGCGGACCGTGGAGGCAATCCGCGCCACCCGGTTGAGGCTGCGCGTCGAGGGTCTGATGCCCCGGACGCCACTCCCGCGCGGTCACTGATGGCTTGATGCATGACCGAAAACGAGGGGTGCTTGAACGAACCTCGCGCTGGTCGGTCGGTCGGGCGGACCGGGACGACCTTGCCGCCGCCCAGGAGGCCCCGCTGCAGGTTACCTGCCCGCGGACGGTGCGGAACGACGGGAGAAGGCACTCGACGGACTGCGCGTCGAACTCGGGCGTGGTGATGACGCGGGCGCGTGCTCGCGGGAGCAGCAGGCCTTCCGCACGGTGCTGCTTGCGATGGTTGAGCGGACCCGCGAGATGGCAGGACCGGCGGAGGGGTGACGTCCGCTGCGGTGCGGACCTCTTCGAAGCCGCAGCTTGCCGCCTGTTGGCACAACGCCGCGCGCTTTCCGAAGGTCCAGTTCGGCCATGGAATCGGCCCCGATCGCGGATAAGTCCTCAGGGCGGGACCTCGCATTAATCGGCGACCGCTCCCGAGCGGGATTACCGCGGCATCCAGCCCCGTCGTTGGACTCGCGTTTGCCTGCGTGTGTCAGAGGGCCCGCGCGAGGCCCGCTTCCAGAACAAGTGCGCTGGCCGTTTGCTGAGACAAGCGGCCCCCCGTCGGCTCGACCGCTGCGTCCGCCTTGACGGCACGGCGCACGATGGCGAGCGCCTCGTCCTCGGAGGTGGTTATCGCCGCGTAGAAGAGGACCAGTTGCCCGGAGAGTTCCGCGTCATCGGGCTGTGTCACTGAATCGCCCCGGGATTTTCGGAGGCTCCAACTCTTGAGAGACTGGAGCCATGACGAAGCATACCCCACCCTTTTCCCCTGAGGTTCGCGAGCG
>NZ_JBEPKM010000031.1:0-41298 GCF_040544715.1 Methylobacterium sp. 1030
TGGGCGCCTCCCTGGCGCGCCCCGCGCAGGGGGGGCCCCCCCCCCCGGGGGGGGGCCCCGCCGGCGGGGGGGGGGGGGGCGGGGGGGCCCCCCCCCCCCCCCCCCCCCCCCCCCCCCCGGCCCCGATCTCTGCGGAGACGTGTCTTCTCGCATGTTGCTCGAATAGAGATCGAACTTCTCTGTTGCGACGGTGCGGCGAACGTTTTCTTCCTATAGGCTCCGCTGACGACCCCCGGAGCCCGTTCCCGTGAGCCCTGACGCCCCATCCAAGACGGCCCCGACGCCGGCCCGCCCCGAACGGGGTGGCCGGTCGGACACGGCCGCCTCGGTCCTGCCCGGCATCGGCCTGTGCGCGGTGATCACCGCGGTGGCGATGGCCGCGCAGGCGGTAGAGGAGCGGGTCGCCGGTCACCCCTACATCGAGGCCCTGGTCCTGGCGATCCTGATCGGCATCGCGGTGCGGACCGCCTGGACGCCCCCGGCGCAGTTCCGCACCGGCATCGCCTTCTCGGCCAAGCAGCTCCTCGAGGTCGCCGTGGTGCTGCTCGGCGCCTCCCTGAGCCTCGGGGCGATCCTCGCCTCCGGCCCGGCGCTGCTGGCCGGCATCGTCGGGACCGTGGTGCTCGGCATCGCCGCCAGCGTGGCGATCTGCCGGGCGCTCGGGCTGCCGGCCCGGATGGCGATCCTGGTGGCCTGCGGCAACGCCATCTGCGGCAACTCGGCCATCGCCGCGGTGGCACCCGTGATCGGCGCGGAGGCGAAGGACATCGCCGCCGCCATCGCGTTCACCGCCGTCCTCGGCGTGCTGATGGTGCTCGGGCTGCCGCTGTTCGTGCCCCTCGCGGGCATGACCGACAACCAGTACGGGGTGCTGGCGGGGCTCACCGTCTACGCGGTGCCGCAGGTCCTGGCCGCGACCGTCCCGGTGAGCCTGCTGTCGACCCAGGTCGGCACCCTGGTCAAGCTGGTGCGGGTGCTGATGCTCGGCCCGGTCGTGGTGGTGTTCTCGCTGATCGCCCCGCGTCTGCCGCAGGCAGCGGGGGCGCCGCCGGCGCCGTCCCGTCCGGGCTTCACCAAGCTGGTGCCCTGGTTCATCCTCGGCTTCCTGGCGCTGGCCACCCTGCGCTCCCTGGGCCTCGTCCCGGACCCGGCGGTGAAGCCGCTGACCCAGCTCGCCGGCGTGCTCACGGTCCTGTCCATGGCCGCCCTCGGCCTCGGGGTCGACGTCCGGGTCCTGGCCCGGGTCGGCGGCCGGGTCACCCTCGCGGTCACCGCCTCCCTGGCGGTCCTGATCGCCCTCAGCCTGACGCTGATCCGCGCCCTCGGGATCGGGTGACGCCGCGCGCGGTCTTTCCCGCCGCGCGGGCTCCCGACCCGTGTAACAGGCATTCCATCGGCACCTTTGTGCAGGTGACCGGAGCCTTTCGCGCCGGCGATCCGGCCCATCCGCACCGAAAAGCGCTTCGGGTGATCATCCTTCAGTCAAGACCGTCTTGACACATACGCGGTTTTTGCTTTGGAACCGCAGGCATCGTCGTCGAAAGCTTCGTGTGGACTCGCGCAGTGCCTGAAAAGAATCCCGAGAACAGCCTCAGGTTGGTCACGCTGGTGGGCGAGATCGTCGCCGCCTACGTCTCGAACAATTCCGTTCCGCCGACGGCCCTGCCCGAGCTGATGGCGAGCGTGCACGCGGCCCTGGCATCCCTCGACGGGCAGGCGCCGGCGGCCGCGGTCGAGCCGGCCGTGGAGCGGCCGACGCCGGCCCAGATCCGCAAGTCGGTCCAGGAGGACGGGATCGTCAGCTTCATCGACGGCCGGACTTACAAGACCCTGAAGCGCCACCTCACCGCCCACGGCCTGACGCCGGAGCGGTACCGCGAGCGCTACGGTCTGCCGGACGATTACCCGATGACGGCGCCGGGCTACGCCGCGCAGCGCTCCGCGCTGGCGAAGGCGATCGGCCTCGGCGTGCCCGGCGGGCGCGTCGATCAGCGCAGGACGGGCACCGGCGGCTGATCGGCGGCGCGGCGCGGGGCCGCGCGCGGCGCAGTCTCGCTCCGCCGCCCCAGGAACGGCAGCACCTGCGCGGGGGCCGGCTCGGATCGGCTGGGCTCGGCGCGGCCCGGGCGGCCGAACGTGTCGGCCCAGCTCAGTTTGATCACCCGGTTGTCCGCGGCCGCGGGCTCCTCCGCGGGGCGCGGCGCCTTGCGGTTCGCGGCGCCGATCCAGCGCACGATCCGGTGCTCGCGCCCGCGGCGGAGCACCGGCGGCAGATTCGTCTCGCTGCGCTTGCGGTTCTGCCGGATGTCGTCGGTCTTGTCTGAGATCGACACGCTCGATAACCCTGTCCCCGTGCGAGGTGCGGGCGGGGACGGATAGCGGGTGCAGCCGTGGATCCGCCGGGGTGCTCCACCCTCGACAACGGCGCTATCCTACTGAACTTGCAGGATCCGGACAGGGCGGTCCCGTCCAAAAAACTTGTCTCTGCGTCCCAGATTGGCCCGTCCGGGGCCGGAACGGCTCAGGAGGCGCGCGCGCCCGGCACCGCGGCGAGCAGGGTGCGGGTGTAGGCGTGCTCCGGCGCGGCGAACAGGTCCGCGGTGCCCCGCATCTCCACGATGGCGCCGCGGTGCATCACGGCGATCCGGTCGCAGATCGTGGCGGCCACCCGCAGATCGTGGGTGATGAACAGCATCGCCAGCGACAATCTCTGCTTCAGGTCCTCCAGCAGGTCCAGCACCTGCCGCTGAACCGAGACGTCCAGCGCCGAGACCGCCTCGTCGGCCACCAGCACGTCCGGCTCCATCGCGAGCGCTCGGGCGATGCCGATGCGCTGGCGCTGCCCGCCCGAGAAGGCGTTGGGGTAGCGGGCGGCGGCCTTCGGATCGAGACCGACGAGGTCGAGGAGGCTGCGCGCCCGCTCCCGGGCCTCGGCGGCCGAGACCCCGTGGGCGATCGGGCCCGCCGTGATGATCTGCTCGACGGTGCGCCGCGGGTTCAGCGACGCGAACGGGTCCTGGAAGATCATCTGGATCCGGCTGCGCTTGTCGCGCAACGCGCCGCTCCTCAGCGCCGTGTAGTCGAGTTCGCCCAGCCGGACGGTGCCGCCGTCGGGCTCGATCAGGCGGATCGCGAGCCGCGCGGTGGTCGACTTGCCGGAGCCGGATTCGCCCACGATCCCCAGGGTCTCGCCGCGGCGCACGTCGAACGAGACGTCCTTGACCGCCGCCACGACCCGCGGCTTGCCGAACAGGCCGGAGCGCCCGGAATAGGTCTTCGACAGCCGGTTCACCGACAGCGCGACCGGGGCGGCCGCCAGGGGCGGGCGCGGCGGCGGCGTCAGGCTCGGGACGGCGGCGAGCAGCGCCCGGGTGTAGGGCGCCTGCGGGTTCCGCAGCACCGCCTCGGCCGTGCCGGATTCCACGAGCCGCCCGCGCTGGAGCACCGCCACGTGGTCGGCGATCTCCGCCACCACGCCGAAATCGTGGGTGATGAACAGGACGCTCATCCCGCGCTTCCGCTGCAGGTCGCGGATCAGCCGGAGGATCTGGGCCTGGGTGGTGACGTCGAGCGCCGTGGTCGGCTCGTCGGCGACCAGCACCGAGGGCTCCAGCGCCAGCGCCATGGCGATCATCGCCCGCTGCCGCTGGCCGCCGGAGAGCTGGTGCGGGTAGGCCCGCACCGCCTCCTCGGGGTTCGGCAGCCCGACCTCGGCGGCGAGCGCCACCGCCCGGGCCCGGCGCTCGCTCCGGCTGAGCAGGTTGTGCGCCTCGAACATCTCGGCGATCTGGTCGCCGACTCGCATCACCGGGTTCAGGGCCGTCATCGGCTCCTGGAACACCATGGCGATGCGCCGGCCCCGCAGCGCGCGCCACGCCGGCTCGTCGAGGGTCAGGAGGTCCCGGCCCTCGAACAGGATCGCGCCGGCCGTCGGTTTCAGGGCCCGGGGCAGGAGGCCGGTCAGCGCGTAGGCGCTCATCGACTTGCCCGAGCCCGATTCCCCGACGACGCACAGGATCTTCCCGGCCTCGAGGTCGAGGTTCAGGCCCTCGACCGCGTGCGGGCGATCGGCGCCCTTGGGGAGCGCGATCGTCAGATCGCGGATGCGGACGACCGGCTCGCTCATGGTTCAGGCCCTCGCTTCGCGGCGGCGGAGGATGTCGGGTCCGTCTCGGCCCAGATCCCAGAACAGGCCGGCCATGATCGCCAGGCCCTCGCGGGTGCCGGAGGCGAGCATGTGCTCGTCGGGCCCGTGCTGGCGGCAGGCCGGGTAAGAATGCGGTACCCAGAGGGTCGGCAGGCCCAGAATCTCCGAGAAGGCGTCGTTCGGCAGCGAGCCGCCGAGATTGGGCAGCAGCGCCGGCCTTTTTCCGCTGCTCGCCTCGATCGACTGGAGCGCCCACTCGACCCAGGGATCCTCCACGGGCAGCCGCGTCGCCTGGAAGACTTCCGCGGCGCGGGCCGGCCGGACCTCGATCATCGGGAAGCCGTGCGCGTCGAGATGGGCGCGCACGTTCCGGATGAGGTTCTGCCAGTCGGTGCCGACCACGAAGCGCAGCTGCAGGGTCGCCTTGGCGTGGGGCGGCACGGCGTTGAGCGGCCCGTCCGGGTCGCCGGTCTTGAAGGCCAGCACCTCCAGCGTGTTCCAGGCGAAGACCCGCTCGGCCGGGGTGAGGCCCGGCTCGCCCCAGTCGGAATCGATCGTGGGCGCGGTCGGGTCCTCGCCGACGCGGATGTCGGCGAGCGCCGCGCGCACGCCCTCGGGGATCGGCGGCGGCCGCAGGGCGTCCACCAGGATGCTGCCGCGGGCATCGACCATCGAGGCGATCGCCGAGGCCAGCACCGTGCCGGGGTTGCGCAGCAGCCCGCCCCAGTTGCCGGAATGGTGCGGGCCCTCCCGAAGGTTCAGGCTGAGCTCGAAATTGTAGGCGCCGCGGGAGCCCAGGAAGAGGGTCGGCCGCTCGCCGTTGAGGCGGGGGCCGTCCGAGGCGATCAGCACGTCGGAGCGCAGGGCCTCCGCCTGCTCCCGGCAGAACGGCCGCAGGCCCGGGGAGCCCGATTCCTCGCCCATCTCGATCAGGAGCTTGACGTTGAAGCCGAGACGGCCCCCGCGCGCGGCGATCACCTGCTCCAGGGCCGCGAGGTTGAGGACGTGCTGGCCCTTGTTGTCGGCGGTGCCGCGCCCGTACCAGCGGTCGCCCTCGACCACGATCTCCCAGGGGCCGAGCCCTTCGCGCCACTGCTCGGGGTAGCCCCGCACCGTGTCGCCGTGGCCGTAGATCAGCACGGTCGGCAGGTCCGCGCCCTCGCGCCGCTCGGCGATCAGGAACGGTCCGTGGACCCCGTCCGGGTTGGGGAAGATCTTCGGCGCGTCGAAGCCGAGGCGGGCGACGAGCGGCGCGATGAAAGCGTCGAGATAGGCGCGGAGCGCCGCCTCCTGGCCGGGAGCCTGGCTCTCGGTGGGCATCGCCACGGCCTCCCGCAGGAGCGCGAGGAACGCGCCCGAGTCGAAGGCCTCCGTGGCGCGCGCGATGGCGGCGTCTCGCGTCATGGTGTGTTTCCCGTGAAACATTTCGTTAACCTGCCGGCCGGTTCCGGCCTGGCGACGGCGTCAGTGGCGCGCCTCGGGAGCGGTGATGTCGCGCAGGCCATCACCTAAGAGATTGATCGCCAGCACGAGGAGGAGGAGCGCCACGCCCGGGATGGTGATCACCCAGGGCTGGAAGAACATGTACTGCTTGCCCTCGGCGATCATCAGGCCCCAGGAGGGCAGGGGCGGCTGCACGCCGAGCCCGAGGAACGACAGGGCGGCCTCCAGCAGGATCGCGTGGGCCATCTCCAGGGTCGCCACGACGATCAGCGCGTTCATGATGTTGGGCAGGATCTCCTGGCGGATGATCCGCAGGTCCGTGAGCCCCGCGGCGCGGGCGGCCGAGACGAAGTCCTGGTTGCGGATCTGCTGGGTGGCGGCCCGCGTCACCACGGCGAAGCGGTCCCAGAGCAGGAAGCCCAGCACCAGCACCACCACCTTGAGCGAGCCGCCGACCAGCGCCGCCATGGCCAGCGCCACCAGCACCACCGGCATGGCGAGCCGCGTGGTCACGACGTAGCTGACCACCGAATCGACCCAGCCGCCGAAATAGCCGGCGCACAGGCCGAGCGTCGTGCCGATCAGCCCGGAGATCAGCGCCGCCGAGATCCCGATCAGGAGGGAGATCTGGCCGCCGTAGAGCAGGCGGCTCAGGTAGTCGCGGCCGAGCTTGTCGGTGCCGAGCACGTGCTCCCAGGTGCCCTTGGCCTGCCAGACCGGCGGGATCAGGCGGCGGGACACGTCCTGCGCGTAGGGGTCGTGCGGGGCGATGAGCGGGGCGGCGAGCGCCGCCAGCACGATCAGCCCGAGGATCCCGGCCCCGATCAGGAAGCCGGTGTGGCGCAGGCCCCGGCGCAGGATCAGGCGAGTGGGGGAGGGGACCGGCGCCAGCGCGATCGGCGCGTCCGGGGGCAGGGCCGGGGCGGCGAGCGCCGCCGTGTCGGGGGGGAGGCTCATCGGCGGATCCTCACGACTGGCGCAGGCGCGGGTCGAGGAAGGCGTTCAAGAGGTCGGCGGCGAGCGTCAGGCCGATATAGATCATGGCGAGCACCAGCACGATCGCCTGGACGACCGGGAAGTCGTTGCGGGCGATGGATTCCCAGGCGAGCTGCCCGAGCCCCTGGAGCGAGAACACCGCCTCGATCACGATCGAGCCGCCCAGCATGAAGCCGAACTGCACCGCCGAGAGGGCGATCACCGGGATCACGGCGTTGCGCAGCGCGTGCCGCACCAGGATCTTGCGCGGCGGCAGCCCCTTGGCGCGGGCGGTGCGGACGTAGTCGGAGGCCAGCACCTCCAGCATGCCGTTGCGGGTGAGGCGCATCACCGCCGGCATCGCGTAGTAGCCGAGGGCGACCGCCGGCAGGACGAAGTTCTTCCACGTGGCGTTGCCCGAGACCGGCAGCCAGCGGAGGTTGACGGAGAAGATCAGGATCAGCGTCAGGCCGAACCAGAAGCTCGGCATCGCCTGGCCGAGCACCGAGACGGCGAGCGCCGTCCGGTCGATCCACGTGTCCCGCTTCACGGCGGCGACGACGCCCAGCGGGATCGCCACGAACAGGGCCACGGCGAGCGCGATGATGCCGAGATAGAGGGTGATCGGCAGGCGGGCGGCGAGCAGGTCGATCACGCTCTCGCGGAAATAGAAGGAGTTGCCGAAATCGAGGTGCAGGGCCCGCCAGCCCCAGGTGAGGAACTGGGTCAGCAGCGGCTGGTCCAGCCCGTAATCCTGGCGGATCTGGGCGATCTGCGGGCCGGTGGCCTCGGGGCCGGCGATCGCGGTCGCGAGGTCGCCCGAGAGGTGGAGGAGCAGGAAGCTCGCCACCGAGACCGTGAGGGCCACCGCCAGGGCGACCAGCACGCGCCGGAACGTGAAGGCCAGCATGGGTTCAGGCTCCTTCCTGGCGATGCAGATCGCGCCGGATCAGGACGAAGCGTCCTCTCCTCCCCCGGCGATCCCGGGCTTGCCCGGGATCGCTCAAGCTTGTGGGGAGGAGCCGGAGGTGGGGGTGGCGCAGAATCGAGCGGTGCGGTGCCGTCTGCGCCACCCCCACCCCTGACCCCTCCCCGCAAGGGGGAGGGGAAAGGCGTCGCGCCTTCGCGGCCATCCTCACTTCCACGACGCCGCGTAGAAGCGCGGCACCTCGTCGGGCTGGGCCGTGAAGGTCAGGTCCGACGTGAAGGCGTAGTTGGTCGAGTAGGAGAACATCGGCAGGGCGTAGGCCTGCGCGGCGATCCGCTGGAGCGCCTTGGCGTAGGCGGCCTTGCGCTTCTCGGGATCCATGGAGCTGTCGCCCTCCTGCAGGTCGGCGATCACCTGCGGATCCTTGGTCAGGTCCTCCTCGCCGCCGCGGAAATACACCCCGTCGAAGGCCGAGACGTCGAGCACCGAGAACGACCCCCAGGTCTGGTAGCCGATCGAGGTCTTGCCGGCCCGCAGCGCGTCGCGGAACGCCGCGTAGCGCAGGTAGTTGAGCCGCGCCTTGATGCCGACGGCGCCGAGATAGCCGATCACCGCCTCGGCGTAGTCGCGCTCGCGATAGGCGCCGAGGTCGATCTCGAACCCGTTCGGGTAGCCGGCTTCCTTGAGCAGCGCCTTGGCCTTGGCGGGGTCGTAGGCGTAGCGCGGCACGCCCTGGTCGGTGCAGCCGAACTGGTCGACGAAGCACAGCGCGTTCATCACCCGCGAGGCGCCGCGCACGAGGTTGTCGACCATCGCCTTGCGGTCGATGGCGTAGGAGATCGCCTGCCGGACGCGCACGTCCTTGAGCGGCGAGTTCTCCTTCGCCCGGCCCAGCGTGTCGAACTGCAGGAACCCGACCCGCATCGTCTCGGAATTGAGGACCGTGATGTTGGGCGCGGCGCGCAACTGCTCGGCTTGGTCGCTCGGCACCCGCCAGATCCAGTCGACGCCGCCGGTCATCAGCTCGGCCATCCGGCTCTCGCCGTCCGGGATGACGCGGAACTGCAGCTTGCCGATCTTCGGCTTACCCAGAGGGCTCTCGGCCCAGTACTTGTCGAACCGCTCCATGGAGACGCCGCGGCCGCTGTCGACCTTGGTGATCCGGTACGGGCCGCTGCCGACCGGCGCCTTGGCGAAACCGTCGAGGCCGACCTTCTTGAAGTAGTTGGCCGGGAAGATCGGGGTCGGGCCGGCGAGGTATTCCAGCGCCGCCGGGAACGGGGCCTTCAGGTGGATGCGCACGCTGTGCGGGCCGGTCACCTCCACCGACTTCATCCAGTCGACGTTCTGGCGGGTGACCGTGCGCGCTTCGGGGGTCAGCACGTAGTTGAACGTGAAGGCCACGTCCTCCGGCCCGAGCGGGTCGCCGTTGTGGAAGACCACGCCCTCGCGGATCGTGAGGTCGAGGGTCGTGTCGTCCGCCCATTTCCAAGCGGTCGCCAGGAACGGCTTGTAGGTGCCGTCCTTGGGATCCCGGTACAGCAGCGTGTCCCAGCAGTTCCGGGCCAGGATCACGCCCTCGCGGGCGCTGTTGTGATACGGGCTGACGTTCTCGGGCTCGCTGTCCGACGCGTAGACCAATGTGTCGTTGGCCTTGCCGGCCAGCGCCGGGTGGGCGGCGATCAGGGTCGCGAACGAGGCGGCCAGGGTGGCGGCTCGGGTGAGGGTCCGTAGCGGCATGCAGGCTCCGACGGCGCGGCGGACAGGCCCGGCGGACGGTTCCGCGGCTGCCGCGTTTTTCACCCTGCCATGGTGTTGTGCATCTGGGATCGCAACAAGTAGAATTTAGCGAGTGCTGCGTTGCCATATCGGCAATGTGCACGGCACCATACAGCGCATCGAGCACGATAATGCAGAGTACGGGCCTGCGCTACTTCCTGGCCGTGGCCCGCACCGGGTCGATCGCGGCCGCCTCGTCCCAGCTCAACGTCGCGGCCTCGGCGATCAGCCGGCAGATCGCCAACCTGGAGGCCGAGCTCGACTGCGTGCTGTTCGAGCGCCGCCCGCGCGGCATGGTGCCGAGCCCGGCCGGTGAGCTGCTGGCGCAGCACGCCCATCAGGTGCTGATCCGCTCCGAGCAGGTGGTCACCGAGATCCGGGAGCTGGAAGGGCTCGCCCGCGGGCTGATCCGGGTCGCCTGCTCGGAGGGCTTCTCCCTCGACATCGTGCCGAACGCGATCGCGGCCTTCCACGCGGCCCATCCCGGCATCCGCTTCGAGGTCACGGTCCAGCCCCCGGCCCAGGTCACCCAGACGGTGTCGGTGGGGGATGCCGATCTCGGGATCACCTTCGCGCTGACACCCACCGCGCAGGTCGAGGTGCTCTACGACGGGCAGGTCGACATGCTGGCGCTGGCCGCGCCCGACCATCCCCTCGCGCGGGCGCCGGCCCTGCGCCTCGTCGACCTGCTGGAGTATCCCGTCGCCCTGCCGACCCGGGACACGACCCTGCGGCAGGTCTTCGACGCCGCCTGCGCGCACGAGGGCATCGCGGTGGAGCCGGTGCTGACCTCCAACACGCTCTCGGCGCTGCTGCCCTTCGTGCGGCGCTCCCGCGGCATCGCCCTGATGTCGGCGCTGTCGGTGCAGACGCCCCTGCGGCTCAACGAGCTTGTCAGCCTGCCGATCCAGTCCCGGACGAGCCTCGCCCGGGGCGTGAAGATCCAGGCGATGCGCGACCGGCGGCTGCCGAAGGCGGTGCGGGCATTCCTGCGCCAGCTGCTCGACGCGCTGCCACCGCCGCGCTCGCCGTGACCCTCGACGCGCTCGGCCCGCGGCTCTGCATCCTGGGGCCGTCGAACAGCGGTAAGTCCACCCTGGCGGTCGCCATCGCGCGGGCGCGCGGCCTGCCGCCGGTCCACCTCGACCGGCTGTATCACCAGCCGGGCACCGACTGGGACCCGCGGCCCTTCGCGGAGTTCCAGGCCCTGCACGACGCGGCGATCCGCGAGCCGCGCTGGGTCATGGACGGCACCTATGCCCGATGCCTGCCGCAGCGTCTGGAGCGGGCGACGGGCGTGATCCTCCTCGACGTCCCGACCGCCACCGGCCTGATCCGCTACCTGCGCCGGTCATGGTTCGTGCGCGAGCGGCTCGGCGCCCTCGACGGCGGCCGGGACAGCGTGAAATGGGCGATGATCCGCCACATCGCCGTTACCGAGCGCGAGAACCGGGCGCGCGAGGCGGCCCTGTTCGACCGCGTCGCCCTGCCCAAGATCCGGCTCGCCGCGGGGGCCGGCCTGGCCGGCTTCTACCGCGCGGAGGGACTGAGCCGGTGACCGGGCCCGCTCAAGCGCCGCCGCGGGACGCAGCGACGGTGCAACTGTGGTCCATCACGTCCTCGGCGCTGGCGCTCGGCGCCCGGTATGCCAGCAGGATGTAGCCCGGCTCGGGATCGCCCGGGGGCGTGGCGAGCGCCGCGAAGCTCGTCCGGTGCAGGTCCGGCCGGGCGCCCGGCAGGGTGTGCAGGGCCGCGAACGGGTTGAACTGCGCGGCCTCCGCCTCCGGCACGCGCAGGGCGTAGTACCGGTCGCCGGCCAGCGGCACCGGGAAGCGGCTCCAGGTGTGGCGCACCTGCCGGCCGTGCGCCCGGACGGCCTTGAGCACGCTCGGCTTCAGGCAGTCGAGGTGGATGTGGAGCTGGTCCTGGCTGCGGCCCCGGGCCGAGTTGACCGCGAGCCCGACCTCCGCGGGGGTGAGCTTCCCCTTCAGCACGTCCGACACGAGCGGCCGCGCCGCCAGGGCCGCCCGCCAGTAGGCGGCACCGCGCGGTCCCCGCAGGACCGGCGCCTCCAGGCCCGGCACGGTGTCGGTGGGCATGACGACGCTGTGGGTCGGCTCGCCGGGCGCGCGCAGGACCGCCGAGCCGGGACGGTCACCGTCCCCGAGATCGACCGACAGGCACGGGAAGGTCCGGTTGGCGAGCCGCTTGGCGAGCACGCAGGTCTTCAGGGCGGCCCACAGCACGTCGCGGCTCGGGTCCGGCGCGGCTTCGGCCGGTGCCGCTGCGGCCGACAGGGCCGCCACGAGGGCCACGACGAGGAGGGCGGCGGGCGGCGGGCGGCGCATGGGGTCTCTCACTGGGGCCGGCGCGTCCGGCCCGGCCTCACCGCGATAGCCGATCCGGGGCCGTGCCGGCAAAGGATCCGCGAGCCCTGACGCCGTGCCGGGAAACCCGCTATGCCGGCGGTCGCCGAGTCCCCGCAGAACGCCCGCCGGAATGCCGCGATGACGCCCACTCCCACGCCCACTCCCACGCCCACTCCCACGCTCACCCCCGACATCGCCGCGCGCTTCGCCGCCGTCGCCCTCGGCCATGTCGGCCGCGAATATCCGAACAAGCCGGGCCACGTCCTGGCCGGGCCGGCGGATGCCCGCACCCCCGCGGCCCTGCACCCGGCCTTTCACGGCAGCTACGACTGGCATTCCTGCGTCCACGGTACGTGGCTGCTGGCGCGGGTGCTGCGGCTGTTCCCGGACGGCCCGCAGGCCCCGGCGATCCGCGCCCGGCTCGACGCGCAGCTGACTCCCGCGACGGTGGCGGGGGAATGCGCCTACTTCGCCGCCCCGACCGCCCGGGGCTTCGAGCGGCCCTACGGCTGGGGCTGGCTGCTGAAGCTCGCCGACGCGCTCGCCGCGCTCCCCGAGCGCCGCTGGTCCGAGGCCCTGGCGCCGCTGGCCGCGGTGATCGTCCGGCGCTTCGCGGAGTTCCTGCCGGTGGCGTCCTACCCGGTGCGGGTCGGGACCCATTTCAACACCGCCTTCGCGCTGCGCCTGGCGGCCGATTACGCGGAGGGCGCGGGGGATGCCGGGCTGACCACTCTGCTGCACGACACCGCCGTCGGCTGGTACGGGGAGGACGCGGATTGCCCGGCCTGGGGCGAGCCCGGCGGCGACGACTTCCTCTCCTCGGCGCTGATCGAGGCGGAGTGCATGCGCCGGCTGCTGCCGCCCGCCCGCTTCGCGCCCTGGTTCGACCGGTTCCTGCCCGGTCTCGCGGCGTCCCGACCCGCGACCCTGTTCCGCCCCGCGGGCGTGACCGACTGCTCCGACGGGAAGATCGCCCATCTCGACGGGCTGAACCTCAGCCGCGCGTGGTGCTTCCGCGCGCTCGCCGCGTCCCTCGGCCCGGACGATCCCCGCCGGCCGCCGCTCCGCGCGGCCGCGGAGGCGCACCTCGCGGCCGGGCTCCCGCACGTCACCGGCGACTACATGGGCGAGCACTGGCTCGCGACCTTCGCGCTGCTGGCCCTCGAGGCCGGTGCCGAGACCGGTGCCGGGACCGTTGCTCTGGGCGAGGCCCAGGACGGCGGGAAGTAAATCTGAGAGATTCTTGAGAGCTGTCCGTCGCGGGCCATGTCGACGACTGCCCGGCGACTGACCGACGACAACAAAAAAAGGACCGCCCTCAGGAGAACGGTCCGGAAGTCTAGGGAGGAAACGCCCACGAGGGGCTGCAAGACAGCGACGCCGTCGCTGTCTTGCCTGCCGTCAACCCGACAGGGACGGCCTTGTTCCTGGCTCCGGCCCGCCGCGCGGCAGGGCCCGCCCGCCCGGGACCGCCGTGAGGCCGGCGGGGCGGCGCGGCTCGCCGGGGCCGAACTCGGCGCGGTAGGTCCGCTCCAGCGTCATGAGCCCCCGCAGGGGACCTTCGGCCAGATCGAGGAGCCGCGCGTCGCGCCAGCGCAGGGTGCGGCCGAGGCGGCGCCGGAACCAGCGCCCGCGCTCCTCCTCGACGAGCAGGACCAGCTTGCCGGTCCAGGTCCGGCGGAACCAGAAACGTCCGGTCAGCGTCATGGCGGTCGAGGCCCCGGTGGTGGATGGGGATAGACTACATCCGGATCTCGTCTGCGGGAAGATTTCCGGATGATGCGCCGATGAATTCTGGCGAAGACTGTTAATCGGAAGCGGGTTCCGGCCGTGCGCGGGCGTCCGGCTGCCCGCCCCGCCGCGCCGCCTCGGAGAGGACCTGGGCGAGCTGCTCGGCCGAGTAGGGCTTGCGCAGGAGGGCGAAACCGTGGGCGTCGTCCTCGGCCAGGACGTGGCTGTAGCCCGAGGTCAGCACCACCGGCAGGTCGGGGCGGCGGGTCCGGAGCTGCCGGGCGAGGGCGAAGCCGCCCATCCCCGGCATGACCACGTCGGAGAAGACCGCGTCGAACCGGTCCGGCGCCCGGTCGAGTTCGGCCAGCGCCTCCTCGGCGGATTTCGCCCAGACCGGCGCGTGGCCCAGATCCTCCAGGATCTGGGTGCAGAAGCGCCCGACCCCGAGATTGTCCTCCACGACGAGGATGCACAGGCCCCGCCGCGGCTCCGCCTCCGGGCGGGCCTCGCGGTCGGCCTCGGACGCCGCGGCGGGCGCGGCGACCTGCGGCAGGTAGAGCGAGAAGGTCGTGCCGTGGCCGAGCGCGCTCGCCACGTCGATGTCGCCGCCCGACTGCTTGGCGAAGCCGATGACCTGGCTGAGGCCGAGGCCGGTGCCCTTGCCGACCTCCTTTGTTGTGAAGAACGGCTCGAAGATCCGTCCCAGATCCGCGTCCGGGATGCCGGCGCCGGTATCGGAGACCCGCACGGCCACGAACGGTCCCTTCGCGCCGGCATGCCCGCGGATCGGCGGCATCGGGCTATCGCCCTCCAGCCGCAGGGTCAGGTTGCCTTCCCCGTCCATGGCGTCGCGGGCGTTGACCGCCATGTTGATCAGCGCGGTCTCGAACTGGCTCTGGTCGGCGCGCACGTAGCGGGGCGTCGCCGGCAGGTCGATGGCCACGCGGATGCGCGCGCCGGTGACCGAATCGAGCATGTCGGCGATGCTGCGCAGGCGCGCGCCGATGTCGAACACCTGGGGTTTCAGCGCCTGGCGCCGGGCGAAGGCGAGGAGCTGGCCGGTGAGCCTGGCCGCGCGGTCGACGGTGTCGGAGACGGCGTCGAGGTAGCGGCGCCGGCGCGTCTCGGCCAGGTCCGGCCGGCGCAGGAACTCCACGGACGACCGGATGATGGTCAGGAGGTTGTTGAAGTCGTGCGCCACCCCGCCGGTGAGCTGGCCGATGGCCTCGAGCTTCTGCGACTGGCGCAGCGCCTCCTCGGCCTGGCGCTGCTCGGTGATGTCGCGCCCGAAGCCGTAGAACAGCCCGTCCTCCGGAACGACGGTCCAGAGCACCCGCCGCCGGTCGCCGGCGCGGGTCAGGCAGGCCAGTTCGATATCCTCGACCCGGCTGTCCGCGCAGAGCGGGCGCAGCGCCGCCTCGGCCGCCGCGCGCTCGGTGGGGGCGAGGAAGTCCAGGGCCGGCCGGCCGACCGTCTCGGCCTCCGACCAGCCCAGCGCCCGGCTCCACGAGGGGTTCACCGACTGGACCCGCCCGGTCCGGTCCGAGACGAGCTTCAGCACCGGCGACAGCGTCCAGACCCGGTCGCGGTCGCGGGTCTGGGCGGCGACCTGCGCCTCCAGGTGCTCTGCCCGGGACTGGAGCAGGACCTCGTTCCGCTTCCGCTCGGAGACGTCGTGGGCGAAGACGTAGAACCCGTCGACGCGTCCGTCCGGGCCGCGGCGCGGGAGGTAGCGGGTGTCGGCGATCCGGGCCTGGCCGTTCGGGAAGGTCCAGGCCCATTCCTCGCGGACCTCCTGACCGGCGAGCGCCCGCTCGATGCCGGCGCGCCGGGCCTCGAACGCGCCGGGGCCGAGGAGGTCGCCGACGGTCCGCCCGACGACGGCGTCGGGCGCCTGGCCGGTCCAGGTCTCGTAGGCGGCGTTCGCGAACCGGTAGGTCAGGTCGCGGTCGATGAAGGCGATCAGGACCGGCATCGCGTCCGCGACCAGCCGGAGTTCCGCCTCCCGGGCCCGGAGCGCGTTCTCGCTCCGGCGGCGCTCGGTGATGTCGTTGAACAGGATCGCGACGCGGTTCCGCGCCGGCCCGTCCACCCGGTAGGCGTGCACGTCGTACCAGCGGCCCAGCGCCGCGGCGGCCTGCTCGAATCGGACCGGCTCGCCGGTCAGGGCGACCCGGCCGTAGAGGTCGAACCAGTGCTGCTCGAGGTCGGGGGCGAGGTCCCGCATCCGGCGGCCCACCGGGGCCCGCAGGCCGGTCTGCCGCTCGAAGGCGGGGTTGACCTCCAGGAAGCGGTAGTCGACGGGCCGGTCGCCGTCGGCGAACTCCACCTCGATCAGGCAGAAGCCGGCATCGATGAAGGTGAACAGCGAGCGGTAGCGCTCCTCGTTCCGGCGCAGGGCCGCCTCGGCGTTCCGGGATTCCAGCTGCGTCATCACCGTCCGGGCGAGCGCCTTCAGGATGAAGAGCTGCTGGTCGGTCAGCGTGCGCGGGACGCGGTCGAGGACGCAGAGCGTCCCGATGGCCCAGCCGTCCGGCGTCACCAGGGGCACGCCGGCGTAGAAGCGCAGGTGCGGGTCGCCGGTCACGAGGGGGTTGGCGGCGCTCTCCGGCTCCGCGGTCAGGTCGGGCAGCACGAGGGCGCCGTCCGCGCGCATGGCCTCGGTGCAGAAGCCGAACGCGAGCGGCATCGCCCGCGCGGCGTGGCCGAACGCGGCCTTGATCCACTGCCGGTCGGCGTCGACGAAGTTGATGTGGGCCATCGGCGTGCCGCAGGCCTGGGCGGCCATCTCGGCGATCTCGTCGAACGCGCGCTCGGGCGGCGTGTCGAGGATCGCGTAGGCGCGCAGGGCGGCGAGCCGCTGGGGATGCTGGGGCTCGAAACCCGACGGTCGGGATACTGTCTCGTTCGGCGACACGGAGCCGTCATAGCTCAAGCTTTCGCTTCCCCCTAGTGAAACTCTGCATCGCGCGTCCGGCGGCGGGACCAGGGCAAGCATTCCGCGATCGTTCAATACTAGACAGTCCCGCCGGATCATCGGTGGGGGTGCGATTTCACGCGCGCCGTTCAAGTCTTGCTGGTCCGGCCGACCGGGCTTCGGGCGCCCGCCGGGATCTCTTCCTGCCTCGCCCGTCGCGGGCCCCGCGAAGAGCTCGGGCGGGCCCCGCGCGGCGGCTGTGGATCGGATCGCCGCGGCCGGGAGCCCGCGGGGCCGGTGCGGCGTTGCCGGCTCACGAGGGATGGGTTCGGATCAGGCATGGCCAAGCGCAGGACGAAGGCGGGCGCCCGACAGGGGCTGGAGGACGCGCCGCTGATGCCCACCGGCGCCCTGGCGGTGGCGCTCCTGGCCTTCGCCGAGGGGCCCGGGCCGGTGGTGCACGTCGCCCGGGACGCCCGCCGCCTCGAGGACCTCGCCGCGACCCTGCAGGCACTCGATCCCGACGCGCGGGTCGCGGTCTATCCCGAGTGGGACTGCCTGCCCTTCGACCACGCCTCGCCGTCGCGGGCCACGATGGGTGCCCGGGCCGCCGTGATGCGCTGGCTGACCGACCGGGACGCGCTGCCGGACTTCGTGCTGACGACCGCCCCCGCCCTCGTGCAGCGCGTGCCGCCGCCGGAGACCTGGGCGTCGGCCCGCGTGACCCTGCGGGTCGGCAATCCCCTCGACGTCGAGGCCGCGACCGCAGACCTCAAGCGCCTCGGCTACATCCTCGACGAGCGGGTCGACGAGCCCGGCGAGATCGCCGTCCGCGGGCGCACCGTGGAGGTGTTCCCCGCCGCCGCGCCGCTTCCCTGCCGGATCGAGCACGCGGCGGGCCGCGTCACCGCGATCCGCTCCTACGACCCGATCTCGCAGCGCTCGGTGGCGGAGGCCGACGAACTCGTCATCGACCCGGCCACCGAGATCGTCCTGGAGCCCGGCTCCGGCCAGAGCTTCGAGCCGTTCACCGGCCAGGAGCACCGCCTGGACCGCTACTACCCGCGCCTCGTCACGCTCCTCGACTACGTGCCCGAAGCGCGCCTCGCGGTCGAGGACGGCACGCAGGCCCGGATCGACGCCTTCTTCGAGCAGATGGACGAGGCCCGGGGCCGGCTGAAGACCCGCGACGCGCCGGCGGGGCCCGGCACCGGCCTCTACCTGACGCCGGAGGCGTGGCGCGCCGTTGTGGCGGATCGCGGCCGGCTCGCCGCCACCGATGCGGCCGGCGAACCCCGCGCCATGCCGCGCTTCGCCGGGGAGCGCCGGCCCGGCACGGCCTTCGCCAAGGTCCTGCGCGCCCGTCTGAAGGCCGGCGACGTCGTCGTGCTCGCCGGCTCGGTCCGGCCGCTCCGACGCCTCGTGCGCCAGGCGGGCAAGATCGCCGAGCGCCCGATCCGCCTGATCGACGCCTGGGCCGACGTCGCCGAGGCGGCGCCCGGCGACGTCCTCGCCCTGGAGGCCCCGCTGGCGGCCGGCTTCCGGGTGCCCGAGCAGGGCGCCACCGTGATCGCGGCGGCCGACCTGTTCGGCCCGGAGGCCGCCGTGACCGGGGCCGCCCGTGCGATCCTGCCGATGGGCGAGGTCGACCTGCGCCCCGGCGACGTGGCGGTCGACCGGGACCACGGCCTGTGCGTGTTCGAGGGGCTGGAGCCGGTCTCCGCGCCGGGTGCCGCGCAGGACGGGGAGCCCTCCGAGGCCCTGCGCCTGCGCTTCGCCGGCGACGCGATCCTGATGGTGCCGGTCACGCAGGCCGACCGGATCTGGCGCTACGGGTCGGAGCCCGACGCCGTCACCCTGGACAAGCTCGACGGCGGCACGTGGCCGCGGCGCCGCCTGGAGGCCGAGGCCACCATGGCGCGGACCGCCCGCCTGATGCTGGAGGCCGCCCGGGCCCGCCGGGAGACCGAGGCGCCGGTCCTGGCGCCGCCGGCCCGCGAGATGGAGCGGTTCGCCGCCGGCTTCGGCTTCGCGCCGACCCCCGATCAGGCGGCGGCGGTCGACGCGCTGATGGCCGACCTCGCCTCCGGCCGGCCGATGGACCGCTTGGTCTGCGGCGATGTCGGCTTCGGCAAGACCGAGGTGGCGCTCCGGGCCCTCGCGGCCGCGATCTTCTTCGGCCGGCAGGCGGCGCTGATCGCCCCCACCACCGTGCTGGCGCGCCAGCACGCCGAGACGCTGCGCCGCCGCTTCGGCCGGTTCGGCGTCGAGGTGGCGCAGCTCTCGCGCCTCGTGGCGCCGGCCGAGGCCAAGCGCGTCAAGGCGGGGCTCGCCGACGGCTCGATCCGGCTGGTGGTCGGCACCCACGCGCTCGCCGGCAGCGGGGTGGCGTTCGCGGATCTCGGCCTAACCGTGATCGACGAGGAGCAGCGCTTCGGCGCGAAGATGAAGGCCGACCTGCGCCGCCTCGCGGATGGCGGCCACGTGCTGACGCTCACCGCGACGCCGATCCCCCGCACCCTCCAGGCGGCCCTCGTCGGCCTCCAGAGTCTCAGCGTGCTCGCCACGCCGCCGGCTCTGCGCCAGCCGGTCCGGACCGTGGTGGCGCCCTTCGACGCCGAGGCGGTCCGCGAGGCCCTCGTCCGCGAGCACCGCCGGGGCGGCCAGAGCTTCGTGGTCTGCCCGCGGATCGAGGACATCGGCCCAATGGCCGAGCGCCTGCGCGCCCTCGTGCCGGGCCTCGACATCCTGGTGGCGCACGGGGACCTCAAGCCCTCCGCCATGGACGAGGTCATGGTCCGGTTCGCGGAGGGCGACGGCGACGTCCTGCTCGCCACCGCGATCGTGGAGAGCGGCCTCGACGTGCCGCGGGCCAACACCATGCTGGTCTGGGAGGCCGCCCGGTTCGGGCTGGCGCAGCTCCACCAGCTCCGGGGCCGCGTCGGCCGCGGCCAGCGCCGCGGCACCGTCCACCTGCTCAGCGACCCGGCCGCGCCCCCGCCGGCGGCGGCGCTGCAGCGCCTGCGCGCCCTGGAGGCCCTCGACCGCCTCGGCGCCGGCTTCGCGGTCAGCGCCCGGGACCTCGACCTGCGCGGCGCCGGCGACCTCGTCGGCGAGGATCAGGCGGGGCACGCCAAGCTCGTCGGGCTCGGCCTCTACCAGCACCTGCTGCAGCTGGCGCTCACCGCCGCCAAGGGCGAGCGCGCCGAGGACTGGAGCCCCGAGATCGAGCTCGGCCTGCCGAGCCGGATCCCCGAGGACTACGTTCCGGAGCCCGAGATCCGCCTCAGCCTCTACACGCGCCTGCTGCGCCTCCGCGAGCCCGAAGCGATCGAGGCACTCGCCGGCGAGGTCGAGGACCGGTTCGGCGCAGCCCCCGCGCCGGTGCTCGCGCTGTTCGACCTCGCGCGGCTGCGCGCGTCCTGCTGCGCGCTGGGCGTCGCCCGGCTCCGGGGCGGGCCGCAGGGCGTCGCGGCCGACCTGCGGCCCGACCGGCCGCTGACCGCGATGGCCGCCGAGGCGGGGATCGCGCTGCGCGACGGGCGGGTGGTGTGGAAGCGGCCCTGCCCGGATTCCGCCGCCTGCGCGGCGCTCGCGACCGACCTCTTGGAGCGGATCCGCGCCGCCCGGGAACGTGAGGCCTGAGCAAAGGCCTGAGCGCGCCAGTCGAGCGTGATGCCGATCTGCGGTTGATCTTGCATCGACCGCTTCAAACCGTCACAGGCTGTCGCGCCAACAACGCGAAGGGGAGTGACCCATGCACGTGACGATCGAGCAGGCCGAGAAGGCGATCGCGGCCGCCCGCGCCAAGGCCGTGGAGCTCGGCACCCAGATGTGCATCGCGGTGGTCGATTCCGGCGGGAACCTCAAGGCGTTCCACCGCATGGACGATGCCTGGGTCGGGTCGATCGACATCGCCCAGAAGAAGGCCAAGACCTCGGTGTTCTTCGGCATGATGACCGGCCAGATCGGCCAGCTGTCGCAGCCGGGCGGGCCGCTCTACGGGATCGAGCACTCCAACGACGGGCTGATCACCTTCCCGGGCGGGATCCCGATCGTCGACGCCGACGGCGTCATGTCGGGCGCCATCGGGGTCAGCGGCTCGACGGTCGAGAACGACCACACCGTCGCGGAGGCCGGCGCCAAGGCCATCGGCCGGACCGAGCTGCCGGCCCATCCCTGGCGGACCTGAGCCGCCGGGGCTATTCCCGAGAGCTCTTCCCAGGGCCTCTTCCCGGGGCGCGCGTCAGGGGTCGCGCCGCGCCAGCGCGCGGCCGATCCCGTGGAGCAGCATCCCCGAGACCGAGCGGAGATAGGGGTCGCCGTGGCGCTCCAGCGCCGCGTGGATCTGGATGCCGTGGTCGGCCGCGGTGTTCAGGTCCGCCCCGTCGGTGGTGCCGTGCGTGACGCCGTTCATAGGGCTGTTCACGGCTCCGTTCATGGCCCCGGACTGGATCCCGTGCCGGTAGAGGTCCGTGACGTCGATGTAGGCGCCGCGCCCGCGCAGCAGGCCGTCCGAATCGGGCGTTAGGCAGCCGCGGTTGAGGATCCAGCGGATCTCGCCCGCCCCGGTCACGACGCGGAACTCGAGGGAGACCGGGCCGCCGGTCTGGCGGACGTGGCGGATCCGGCCGAACACCCAGTCCCGGTCGGCCGGGTGGATCCGGCCGAGGGCCGCGTCCAGCGGCAGCGGCGTCCCGGCGAGCCCCGGATCCCCCGCCATCAGCGAGGCCGCGCCCGAATCCAGCATCGACCGGCCGGCCCGGACATCCGTGTCCCAGATCCCGATGAATCCGGCGGCCTGCAGGGCCGAGGCTGTCGTGGAAGCCAGCACCATGGAATCCCCTCCGAACTGGCTACAATCGACGATTGTACGATGGCGGACAGACTAATCCGCAACACATGCTGTCCGCGAGCCCGAAGTCCAGTATCGGCTGCGCGAACGGCTTTTGACACGGCGTCGCGGCCCCCCGCCACCGGGTTGCATTGCGGATGATCAAGACTTCGGTTCCGGACAATCCCGTTCTCGACAATGCGGGGCCGCTCCGGTGCGGCGCAAAGACCGGATTCACAGCGCCGCCGCGCGGACAGTTCGATCACAAATGATCGGTAGACGCCGCGATCCGGCGGAAATCCGCACTTCGGCCCGTGGATCGCTCCACCGCCGGGCGCCGTCGGGCGCCGCCGGCCCGCGAAGCCCGTGGCTCGCGCCGGGCCCGCCCTGGTGCGGGTTGCCGCTGCGCCGTAACCTGCACCTTCCGGTAGGCATCCCGCCGGGAGGCCAGCAGCAGAGACGCCATGGACCGCACGGTGAACCGCACCAACCTCCCGCTCTCGCGGGAGCGGCTCTGGGACAGCCTGATGGAGCTCGCCCGGATCGGCGCGCTGCCCAACGGCGGCAACGACCGGCAGGCCCTGACCGACCGCGACGCCGAGGGGCGCGCCCTGTTCCAGCGCTGGGGCGAGGCGGCGGGGCTGACGCTCACCGTGGACCGGGTCGGCACCATGGTCTTCCACCGGCCCGGGCGCGATCCGGGCCGGAAGCCGGTCGCCGTCGGCAGCCACCTCGACACCCAGCCCACCGGGGGCAAGTTCGACGGGCCGCTGGGCGTCCTCGCCGGGCTGGAGATCATGCGCGCCCTGCAGGAGGCCGGGATCGAGACCGAGGCGCCGCTCCTGCTGATCAACTGGTGCAACGAGGAGGGCGCGCGCTTCGCGCCGCCGATGAGCGGCAGCGGCGTCGCCATGGGCATCGTCCCGGAGGCCGACATCCTGGCGACCCGGGACCTCGCGGGCCACGCCTTCGGCGACGAGCTGCGGCGCATCGGCTGGCAGGGCGCGGCGGACCCGGCCGCCCTGCGGGAGATCGGCGCCTATTTCGAGCTCCACATCGAGCAGGGCAAGCGCCTGGAGGAGGCCGGGCTCACCGTCGGGGTGGTCGACCGGGCGCTCGCCCAGATCTGGTACGAGATCACCGTGCTGGGCGAGGAGGCCCATGCCGGCAGCCCCATGGCGGGCCGGCGCGACGCGATGATGGCCGCGGCGGCGCTGATCGCGTCGCTCGAGGGCATCGCGGAGGCGGCGGTCGGCGCCGGCGGCGAGCGCGGCCGCGCCACCGTCGGCGTGCTGCGGGCGGAGCCGGCGAGCCGCAACATCACGCCCGGCCGGGTCTGGTTCAGCCTCGACACCCGCCACGGCGACACCGCGCAGCTGGAGGCGATGGGGGCGCGGATCCGGGCCCGGGCCGACGCCCTGGCGGCGGAGCGCGGCGTCACCGTCCAGGTCGCGGAGTTCTGGCGCGCCCCCCCGACCCCGTTCGACCCGGTCCTGGTGGACCGCGTCCAGGCGGCGGCCGAGGCGCGGGGCCATGCCTGGACGCGGATGCCGACCGCGATCTACCACGACGCCGTCTACTGCGCCCGCGCGGTGCCGGCGGCCCTGGTGTTCTGCCCCTGCCACGGCGGGATCAGCCACAACGAGGCCGAGAGCATCACGCCGGCCTGGGCCGGGGCCGGCCTGGAGGTTCTGGCCGACGCCGTGCTGGCGACGGCGGGCCTCGCCGGCCCCCGGACCGGGCCGGAATGAGCCGCGCCGCCGGCCGCGCACGAACGGAGACCGGGTTCCCGCATGTCCGACGACAACGTCATCCGCCCCGCCTTCGGCGTCCCCCGCAACCCGGCGCCGGAGCCCGATCCGGCCCAGGCGCCCCTGCGCGTCTTCGGCACGGGGGCCGGCCACCGGGTCGGCCTGATCCACGACCCGTCGGCGGTCGAGGGCGACGTCATCCGCATCGTGGTCGGGCCCGAGGACGAGCCGGGGGTCGAGACCGTGGCGCTGCTCCCCGCCGACGCGGAGGCCGAGGCCGAGCGGATCGGCTTCGCCATCCTGCGGGCGCTGGAGGTGGTCGAGGGCGCGGTCTGAGCCGCGCGCTGGATTCGCCGGCTGAACCGCGGCCTGCGCCGCGGTCTGGACCGCGGAGCGGGCGGTGCGCGTTCTCGGAAAGCGGGAGCGGCCGGCGCGAACGGTCGCCGGATCGCCGGGAGGGACGGATGACGGGCGCTCGGATCAGCAGCACGGAGATCGCGATCCCCGCGCGGGCCGGACTGGTCTGGTCCGTGTTAACGGACCTCGATTCCTACCCGGCCTGGAACCCGTACATCCGCAAGGCCGAGGGCCGCCTGCGCGAGGGCGCGCGCTGGCGCCTGGAGCGGACCCTGAACGGCCGCGCCTACCGGGCGCGCCAAGTGACGGTGACCTGCTGGGAGCCCGGCCGGCGGCTCACGTGGCGCGGCGGCATCCCGACGCCGCCCCTGCTCATCGGCGAGCACGAGATCCGGATCACCGAGACCGCCGACGGCGTCCGCCTCGTCCAGGCCGAGACCGTCGCGGGCCTGCTCGCCCCCGGCCTGTTCCCGTGGCTGCGGACGCGCATGCAGGCCCGGTTCGCCGCGATGAACGAGGCCCTGCGCGAGGAGGTCGCGCGCCGGCTGGCCGAGAACGCCTGAGGGCCGGTCTCGGCCGTTCCGGACCGCTCCGGGCCGACGCGGTCAGGCGACCGGCTTCGGCTTGACGATCGGCGAGCGGGTCAGGCTCTCGATCGCGCGCCCCGGCCGCCCGGCCTTGCGGGCGATCTCCTCCTCCTGCTCGGCGATGAGCTGCCGGGCAGGCTCGTCGCCGTCGAGGCCGCCGAGGATCTCGGCCGGCACGCGCCGGTTCGAGGCCCGGGACCCGTCCGCGAAGACGATATCGAACAGAACGGAGCCCCGCTCCTGCGGTCTCGACTTGATGCGCTTGGCCATAGGTGCTGATACGCCGCCGGAATCGGTCGCGGCAAGGCGCGGTGCCGGGCGGGGGTGCGCGGCGCGCACGGACGGGCCCGCGCGCCGCCCCGCTCCCGCCGCGATCCCTCCGCCGCCCGCATGACAGGGCGCCGGCAAACGAGGACGCGCGCGTGATACCCTGGGTTCATCTCGATACCGGATCCGTGCCCGGCGGCGGCACCGACCTGCGCCTGATGCGGCGCGGCGACGAGTTCGCCATCATGGCCGACACGATCGAGCTGATGAACAACCGGCGCAGCGGCTCGGAAGTGGCGCTCGCGGCGATGACCTGCGCGCGGCTCCAGGACCGGCCCCGCGCCCGGGTCCTGATCGGCGGCCTCGGCATGGGCTTCACCCTGCGGGCGGCGCTCGAGGGCCTCGGGCCGCAGGCGCAGGTGGTGGTCGCCGAGCTGGTGCCCGCCGTGGTCGCCTGGGCCCGGGGGCCGCTCGCCCACGTCTTCGCCGGCTGCCTGGACGATCCGCGGGTCGACCTGCAGGAGGCCGACGTCAACCGCCTGATCCAGGCCGGACCGGAGCGCTACGACGCGATCCTGCTCGACGTCGACAACGGCCCGGAGGGGCTGATGCGCAAGGCGAACGACCGGCTCTACGACAATTGGGGGCTGAAGCGCGCCCGCTGGGCCCTGCGGCCGGGCGGTATCCTGGGCGTCTGGTCGGGCGCCCCGGACCGGAAGTTCAAGAGCCGCCTGCAGCGCTCCGGCTTCGCGGTCGACGAGCAGCGCGTCCACGCGAGCGGCCGGGGCAGCGGCCCGAAGCACGTGGTCTGGCTCGGGACCCGGACCGAGGGGCGGGTCGAGGGCCCGGGTCAGAGCGACGGGAGGCCGGGCGACGACCGGGCGGCGGGCGGCCCGAGACCGCGCGGACCGGCCCAGGGCCGGCGCCGGCCGGGACGCTAGGGCGGCTTCAGCGCGGGCTGCGGCGGTCCGGAGGACGGGGCTGCCGCGCACGGTCGCACCCCCTGTCCCGGCGCCGGACGCCTCCGCACATTCCCGGCATGGGTGCGACGGGCGGGCATCTCTACACGGTCGAGGTCAGGCCGAGCCGGCATGATCCCGGTCACTTCACCTGGGCGATCCGCGACCGCGGCAAGCTGGTCCGGGGGTCGTACCGCCCGCACACCTCCGAGCACGCGGCGCGCGCCGTCGCGGAAGCCGAGGTCGAGCGCCTGATCGGCCAGGACGGCCGGTCCGGCGGCGCCTAGACCCGCCGCGCGGGGCGATTTCAGGTCCGCCCGAAGAGCATCGCGTCCCAAGATCCCGGCCCGCTCGTGGGCCGGCGCGGCGCCATGCGAAACTCGCATGGGTGTGCAGTCTGACCCGGGTACATATGCATGCCTCCGCGGCGCTCGATCCATTGCATGCCGCAATGCGGTATCCTATCTTTGCACTGCGGGATGGCGATGGCGTCGCGATCCCGCTGCCCTTCTTGGGCGTTTCCTCCCTAGACTTCGGGCCGCTCCTTCGGGAGTGGCCTTTTTTCTTTCCGCCGGCCGACCCGCCGCGCGGACCGCGCCCCGACGTCTCGACCGCGCGGAACCCGGAGCTTGGCGGTACGTTTTTCCGCCATGGAACACTATCGCTCCACACTTGGGACGACTGCCGTTGCCGTATTCGGGCTGGTGGCGGCCGCGCATATTCTGCATCCGGGCAATTACGAGGTGCAGACGCGTCCCGCGCGTCCTGCCGTGACGGACGCCGCGCCGGTCTCGAAGCCGGCCGCCGCACCGGTCTCGCGGAGCGCCTGGGTCGACCCGCCGGCCAAGCTCGCCGCGCCGGAGACCACGGGTGCCCTGGCAGCCGCCCCGGCGCCGCGGGTCGCGGCGACGGTCCCGGACACTGCGATGCCGGCTGCCCCGCTCCCCGCCGAGATGGCGCGCCCGGCCGGGCCGCCGCGCAGGACCGCGGCGCACCGCGCGAAGGGGACGGAGCGCGGCGTCCACCGGGCGGCCCGCCTCCGCCACGCCGCCCTCGTCCGCACCGCCGAATCCGACCGGCCGACCGTCACCGCCGCGGCGCCGCAGCCCGCGCCGGCGGCCGCACCGTCGCAGAAGATCGATCCCATCGGCGACATCATCCGCGGTCTAGGATTCGGCCGCGACGGCTGAGGGCTCCCGGATCCCTACTCGACGTGGAGGGTGAGCTTCATCTTCGGATGAATGCCGCACTGGATGACGAAATCGCCCGGCTCGGCCAGGGTCAATCGCGTCTCGGTGCCGGGCTCCTGAGTGCCGGCGTCGAACGAGAACCGGTCCGCCTCGATGAAGGCGTGGTGGGTCAGGCGCGCGTCGCCGTTGCGCAGGGCGATGGTGTCGCCGCGGCGCAGGTACAGGTCGGTCGGCATGTACCGGCCCGCCTTCTGCAGCACGATCCGCGTCGTGGCCGGCAGCGAGGCCCGGGCCGTCCCGAGACCGATGGTTGTCCCGATCAGCGCCAGGATCCCGGCGAACACGAGGGCGCGCAGGCACCGGCTGCGGAGGGACATGACCGAGATCCAGACGTGACGCGCTGCGGGCCGGACCCTCGGGGCCCTGGCCGTGCGGCCGAGCTTGCCGCCGCGTCGCAGCATGCGCGCAGCCTCTCAACCGGGGGCTACGATATCCGGTAAAAATTTATCAAGTTGGGCCGCTGTATAGCGCATATACAGATAAAGAAATCTATTTATCTGTATTCGCCGTCTGATCCCGCGCTGTCGCGGGGGCATCCACGCGAGGCCAGGACGGTCCGGACATGCTCGCGGAAGACCTGGACGCGGGCCGGCAGCTCGCGCCCGGCCAGGGTGACGGCGCGCAAGGTGCTGCTGCGGGTCGCCCAGGGCCCGAGCACGCGCACGATCTGCCCGGCCTCCACGGCCCGGGCGGCCACGAGGCTTGGGAGATGGCCGATCCCGGCGCCCGCGAGGGTGAGGCGGAGCGCGGTCGCGAAGTCGCTGACCCGGATCGCCGGGCTCAGCGAGAGCGGCTCCGTGCGGCCCTGCCCGTCGGAGAGGGTGAGCCCGGCCGTGCCGATCCGTTCCCGGGCGAGGATAAGGTCGTGGTCGCGCAGGCCCGCGAGGTCCGTCGGGGCCGGGCGGCGCTCCAGGTAGGCGGGGGCGGCGTAGAGGGCGAGCGCCAGGGTCGCGAGGACCATCGCGCGGTAGCCGGTCTCCTCCGCGCCGCCCAGCCGCAGGGCGAGGTCGATCCGGTTGGCCGCGAGGTCGAGGCGCGCGTCGGTGTTGAGCATCTCCACGGTGATCTGCGGGTAGGCGGCCCGGAAGCTCGCGACGATCTCGGGCATCACCTCGATCCCGAAATCGATCGAGGTCGTGATCCGCAGGTGCCCGGCCGGCACCGTGCGGGCGTCGCGGGCGGTCTCGGTCGCCTCGTCGAGGAGCGTCAGGCTCTCCTGGGCCTTGGCGTAGAAGGCGAGGCCCTCGGCGGTCGGCGAGACCGCCCGGGAGGTCCGGGCCATCAGCCGGACGCCCAGAGCCCGCTCCAGGCGGGAGATCCGACGGCTGACGCTGCCCTTGGTCTCCTGCAGCGTCGCGGCCGCGGCCGTCACCGTGCCGAGATCCACGACGGCGCAGAAGGCCCGCACGTCGTCGAGCCCGCCCCGGAAGGTTTCCGTTCTCGCAACCATGCGGTGCCGGATAGCAGGCTCAACCGGTGCCGTGAACGGGTCTACACGGCGGCTGCGGCGCAGCGAATCGCGCTCGGCCGTCTGCTCTGCAGGAGACACCCTTGAAGTCGATTCTCGCCTCCGGCCTGCTGGCCCTGCTGGTCGCCGCCCCGGTCGCCACCCCCGCGCTGGCCCAGACCCCACCGACCCGCGACCCGGCGCAGATCCAGGCCGGCACCTACGCGGTCGATCCCGGCCACACCCAGGTCGGCTGGCGCGTCTCCCACATGGGCTTCTCGAACTACGCCGGCGGCTTCTCGGACGTGTCCGGCACGCTGGAGCTGCAGCCGAAGAACCCGGCCGCCGCCAAGCTCTCGGTGAAGATCCCGGTCGCCTCGGTGACGACGACCAGCGCCAAGCTCACCGACGAACTCAAGGGCGACCAGTGGCTCGACGCCGCCAAGTTCCCCGACATGACCTTCGTGTCCACCAAGGTCGTGCCGGCCGGCAAGGACCACGCGAAGGTGACGGGCGACCTGACGCTCCACGGCGTGACCAAGCCGGTGACCCTCGACGTCACCCTGGTCGGCGCCGGCGTGAACCCGCTGAGCAAGAAGTACACGGTCGGCTTCGAGGCCACCGGCACGCTCAAGCGCTCCGAGTTCGGGGTGAAGACCTACGTGCCGCTGATCGGCGACGAACTGCACCTCACCATCGCGGGCGCCTTCGAGAAGCAGGACTGACCTGGGAGAATCCGCCATGGCGCGAGGGGTTTCCGCGCGGCGGTACTCCGCCGTGGCGATCCTGCTGCACTGGGCGAGCGCGCTGGGCGTGCTCGTCCTGATCGGCCTCGGCCTGACCATGACGCACGCGGCCCTGGCGCCGCTGCGCCAGTTCCAGCTCTACCAGTGGCACAAGTCGGTCGGGATCACCGTGTTGGCGCTGACGGCCCTGCGGGTCCTCTGGCGCCTGACCCACCGGCCGCCGCCGCACCCGGCCGGGATGCCGGCGCGGGAGCGCCGGGCGGCCGCGGCGGCCCATCACCTGCTGTACCTGCTGCTCGTCGGGCTGCCCCTGACCGGCTGGGCCGTGGTCTCGCTGTCGCCGTTCAACATCCCGACGGTGCTGTACGGGATCGTGCCCTGGCCGCACCTGCCGCTGGCGGCCATCGTCCCTGACCCGGGCTCCGCCGAGGCCGTCCTGAAGCGGGTCCACGCCCTGGGGGCGTGGTTCCTGGCGGCCCTTCTCGCCGTCCACGTGGCGGCGGCCCTGCGCCACCACCTCCTCCTCCGCGACGACGTGCTGCGCCGCATGCTGCCGGGGCGCCGGGCGTCGACTGCCCCCAATGTGGAGCCGACCCGATGAACGCGCGTCACCTCTGCCTGCTGGCGGTTCTCCAGGCCGTCACCTTGCCGGCCGCCGCCGCCGATTGGGCGGTGGATCCGGCCAGGAGCGCGATCTGGTTCTCCGGCGTGCAGGTCGGCGTCCCGTTCACCGGGCGGTTCGAGCGGTTCAAGGCCGACATCGATTTCGACCCCGCCAAGCCCGAGGCGGGGCGCGCGCTCGTGCTGGTCGACCTCGCCAGCGCGCGGACCGGGGACGTCCAGCGCGACGAGGCCCTGCCGCAGAAGGACTGGTTCGACGTCAGGGCGGCGAGCGAGGCGCGCTTCGAGGCGACCCGCTTCGTCGACAAGGGGCAGGGCGACTACGCGGCCGTCGGGACTCTGACGATCCGCGGCACGAGCCGGCCGGTGACGCTGCCGTTCCACCTGACCCTCGAGGGCGGCGCGGCGCACGCCGCGGGGCGCGTCGGCCTGGTCCGCACCGAGTTCGGCGTCGGGCAGGGTGCCTGGGCCTCGGGCCAGTGGGTGGCGCTCGACGTCGGGGTCGAGGTCGACATCGTCGCGACGGCGCGGCCGGCCTCCGGCCACTGAGGTTGGCTCGGGTCGGATCCTTCGGACGTCACGCACTCCGTCATCGCGAGCGCAGCGAAGCGACCCAGGGCAGCGCGCCCTCCATGAGTGTGGCGCGACTGGATCGCTTCGCTGCGCTCGCGATGACGGCGGCCGGGCGTCGGAGGCCGCCCGGTCCCGGCCCGCTACCCCGGCCGGTCCTCCGACCCGGTGCCCAGCGCCCGCTGGACCATGACGCTGTCCGACCAGTGGCCGTACTTGAAGCCCACCGCCCGCAGGTAGCCGACCCGCTCGAACCCGCAGGCCTCGTGAAGCCGCAGGGAGGCCGCGTTCTCGGCGTCGATGTAGCCGATCATCTGGCGGTAGCCGCCCGCCGCGCAGGCCTCGATCAGGGCCGGCAGCAGCCGCCGGCCGATCCCCGCGTGCAGGTGGTCGGGATGCACGTAGATCGAGTGCTTGAGGGTGTAGCGGTAGGCCGGCCGCTTCCGGAACGGCACCGCGTAGGCGTAGCCCGCCACCGCGCCGTCCCGGTCGGCCACGAGGTGCGGCAGGCGCTTCTTGCGCATGGTCTTGCGCCGCCGCTTCAGGTCGTCGGGGAGCAGCCGGTCCTCCTCGGCGACGCTGACATCGGTCACGCCCTTGCCGATATGGTGCTCGTAGATCGCCACCATCGCCTCGACATCGGCGTCCGAGGAGGCGCGGATGACGATGTCGGGGCAGGACCGGGCCGGGAGCAGGCCGGGCGTCTCGGCCTCGATCTCCATCAGGCGCCCTCCCGCGCCACGTAGGTGTGGAAGCGGATCCGCCCGTCCGGGTCGACCTCGCGGTAGACGCCCTGGATCTCGGCCTCGAAGCCCGGGAACAGGTTGGCGGACGCCTCGAACATCTTGAAATAGTCGAGCATGGGCTTGGCCCGGTCGTCCAGGCGCTCACCGGGCAGCACCGTGCCGATGCCCGGGGGGTAGACCAGCATCAGCGTGGTGGCGATCCGCCCCTCGGCCTCGGCGATCGGCACGTAGTCGACCTTGTTGCGCGTCAGCAGCTGGGCGGCCCGCTTGGGCGGCAGCACCATCTCGGGCAGGTGCTCGGGAGCGAACTGCCGCCGCTGCAGCGTCGAGGTGCCGGCCTCCCGGTGGAAGGCGTGGAACTCGCCGCAGAGGTCGCGCAGGCGCACGCCCCGGTAGCGGTTCGGCCGGCGGTTGACGAATTCCGGCATGGCCTCCTCCAGCGGGACGTTGTCGTCGTGTAGCCGCTTGAAGGCGACGAGGCCCGAGATCAGCGTGCCGGCCTTGGAGGATTCCACCCCCGGGGTCAGCAGGAAGAGCAGCGAGTTCAGGTCGTTCTTCTCGGCGACGATCCGGTTCTCACGCAGGTATTGCGCCACGATCGGCGCCGGCACGCCGTGCTGGGCGTAGGCCCCCGTGTGCCGGTCGAAGCCGGGGGTCAGCACGGTGAGCTTGTTCGGGTCGGTGATGGCGTAGCCCGGCGCCACATGGGTGAAGCCGTGCCAGCGCGCGCCCGGCTTCAGCTCCCAGTGGCGCGGCGTCGCGGCGAGCTCGTCCGTCGGCACGCTCTCCCACGGCACCTCCGCGCCGTCGACGTTCACCGTCACGTCCGGCACGAACGGGTCGAAGAACCAGCGCCGCGCGGGATCGCGCTCGTTCTCCTCGAACTCGCGCCGGATCGCCCGGACCTTCTTGCGCCACTCGATCCCGAGCCGGATCGTGTCGTCCCACAGGATCATGCCCGAGCGCCCCTTCATCATCTGGGCGCCGACGTCGAGGGAGGCGAAGAGCGGGTAGAAGGGCGAGGTCGAGGCGTGGACCAGGAAGCTCTCGTTGAGCCGCTTGTGCTCGACCCGCCGGGTCTGGCCGCGGATATGGCCGTCGCGGGTGTGGATCTGCGAGGCCTGGCTGAAGCTCGCGAGCTGCTTGTGGGTCGATTGCGTGGCGACGATGCCGGGCGAGGTCTCGTCGAGCCCGGTCAGCCCCATGGCGAAGCGCCTTGCGTAGAGCGGGTGGAACTTCATGAAGCCCGCCCAGGCCTCGTCGAACAGGATGTAGTCGCAGAGGTGGCCGATCTTCTCCAGGATCTCCTGGGCGTCGTAGATCGTGCCGTCGTAGGTGCACTGCTCGATCACCGCGACGCGGAACGGCCGCTCCTGGCGCCACGCCTCCGGGTCGGTCACCAGCGGGTTGCGGCGGATCTTCTCCCGGATCCGGGTCTCGTCCAGGGCCTCGTGGAAGATCGGCCCGATCAGCCCGTAGGCGTTGCGGTCGGTCTCCAGGAAGATCGGGATGCCGCCGCCGAGGAACAGGGCGCCGTGGTGGGCCGCCTTGTGGTTGTTGCGGTCGAACAGGACGAGGTCGTCCTCGGCCACCAGGGAGGACAGGACGATCTTGTTGGAGGCGGAGGTGCCGTTGAGGACGAAGTAGGTCTTCTCCGCCCCGAAGATCTTGGCGGCCTCCTTCTGGGCCTTCAGCGCCGGACCCTCGTGGGTCAGGAGGTCGCCGAGGTCGAGGACCGAGTTGTCGAGGTCGTCGCGGAAGATCGCCTCGCCGAGGTGCTCCACGAAGATCCGGCCGATCGGCGACCGGTTGTAGAAGATGCCGCCGTTGTGGCCCGGGCAGGTCCAGAGCTGGTTGCCCTTCTCGGCGTAGTCGACGAGCGCGCCGAAGAACGGGGTCTTGAGGGTCTCGGCGTACTGCGTGACCCGGCTGACGAGGCCGCGGGCGATGAATTCCGGCGTCTCCTCGGCGAGGAAGATGTAGCCGTCGATGAAGTCGAGGAGCTCGACCGGGATATCCTCCAGCCGCTTGCGGCGGACCATGATGACGATCGGCATCTCCAGGCCGCGCCGGCGCATCATGTCGATGAGGGCGGCGGCCTTGCCGTCGAGGCCGCGCTTGCCCCAGTCGACCACGAGGCAGCCGACCGCCGCGTCGGTCTGGACCGCGATGGCCGCGTCCTCCACCCGTCGGGCGCGCACCACCTCGAAGCCGCGCTGCTCCACGGCCGCCACGATCTGGTTGACGCGCGCGCCCTCGAGATCGTCCGGGTCGAAGGCCGGGGCGCACATCAGGACCGTGAAGCGACGGTGGAAGTCCATGGAGCCCTCTCTGGCCTCGGATGCAGCGGGTGGCTTTCCGGCCCGTCTGCGACGATTGCATGACACGGCGCGCGGCGGGCGGTCGCGGTCCGGACGAAACACCGTGAACCGGGCCGGCCACGACCGCCGCGCCGTCAGGATCGGCCGCGGGTCCCCTCTCCCGTGCGGGAGAGGGACAGGCTGAGGGGTGAGACCTCACCGGATGAGGCTCCCCCTCGAATCGCGTCGATCGGGTGCTTGATCCCGAAGCCTCTCGTCCCTCACCCCAACCCTCTCCCGCACGGGAGAGGGGGGACCATCACACCCCGCGGCGCCGCTCCCAGACGGCCGGGTTGACCAGCCCGCCCGGCCGCCGGCCGGCGAGGGCGTCGACCACGCGGGCCGCGGCGGTCTCGGCGGTGCGGATCAGGGCCGCCCCGGTGGAGCCGCCGACATGGGGCGTCAGGATCGCCCGGGGCTGGCGGGCCAGCGGGTGGTCGACCGGCAGCGGTTCCTGGGCGAAGACGTCGAGCCCGGCGCCCGCGATCGTGCCCGCCGCCAGCGCCTCCACCAGGGCCGCCTCGTCGATCAGGCCGCCGCGGCTGGTGTTGATCAGGAAGGCCTCCCGCTTCATCCGGGCGAGCTGGTCCCGGCCGATCAGGCCGCGGGTGCCCGGGGTCAGCGGCACGTGCAGGGAGACGATGTCGGACTCCGCCAGGAGCGCGTCGACCGAGGCGGCCCGCAGGGCGCCGGCATTGGCGAAGTCCGCGTCCGGGCGGCTCGGGCCGTAGGCCAGCACCCGCAGGCCCAGGGTGGCGCCGAGCCGGGCGGTCGCCTGCCCGATCGCCCCGAAGCCGACGAGGCCCAGTGTCAGGCCGGCGAGCTCGATCAGCCGGGCGGTGAACTTGAAGCTGTCGTCGCCGGCCCGGACCGAGCGGTCGGCCTCCGGCAGGGCCTTGGCCAGGGCGAAGATCAGCGCCAGCGTCTGCTCGGCCACCGAGACGGCGTTGGCGCCGGGCGTGTTCACCACCACGATCCCGGCCCCGGTCGCCTCGGCCGTGGCGACGTGGTCGGTGCCGGTGCCGTGCACCCCGATCACCCGCAGGGCCGGCGCCGCCGCGATGGCGCGGGCCGGGAAGCCGGTGTTGCGGGTGATGACGGCGACGCAGTCGGCGACCTCGCGCGCCAGCGTCTCGGGATCGGTCCCGCTCGCCGGGCGCGGCTCCAGGCCGGCCGCGCGCAACCGGTCGAGGCCCGCCGCGTGGATCGGCTGGACGATGAGGCACGGACCGGTGATCACGGGAGAAGACCTCTGCACAAGAGGAGGGGTGACAAGCACGTTTCGCGCCGGGCCCGTCTAGGCGGGGTGGGCAACCCTGGCAACCGGGCGCCCCGATCGCGGCGCCGCGGCCGCCGGTCGGCGCTCCCGCGGGCCCGTCGGGATCCGGTGGTCGCGCGGTCG
The DNA here is from genome assembly GCF_040544715.1 of Methylobacterium sp. 1030. NCBI lineage: Bacteria > Pseudomonadati > Pseudomonadota > Alphaproteobacteria > Hyphomicrobiales > Methylobacteriaceae > Methylobacterium > Methylobacterium sp. 1030. The sequence goes on from NZ_JBEPKM010000031.1 coordinate 34,187, forward strand.
AACGCCCCGGCGGCCCGACCGGCCGCGCACGATCCACGGGAAATCGCGGCCGGGTCCGACCTCGGCGGCCTCGTCCGGACCGATGATCCCGGCCGTGCGCCTCGGCCGAGCTGTGGCCCGGCCCTCCGTGAAATCGTCGCCCCGATCGCGCGAAGATGGTCGCGTCATTGATAAACACGACGTCCTGAAATACATCTATGTATATACGAAAATAAATATCGACAATGTTCGATCAGCGATGCGATCGCACTGTAGAATTGTAATTACTCCAAATGTATTTTTGACACATGTAGAGATATTTGCTGCCTTGCTCCGTGATTCGGAGCCATCGTCACGACAATGCAGTCCCACGACTTTTCAGTACCTGTTTCCGCAAGGAACCGGCGCCGGCGGCGCGCGGCCCGGCCGGTTCTCCCGATGGCTGTCCTGCTGGGCTTCGTCGGTTCCGGGCCGCACGCCGCCCGCGCCGAGGAGGCCGGGGCCGGCCGGGACGTCCAGCTCGACGAGCTGTCGGTCGCGAGCGCGGCCGCGCCGCGCGGCCCGGTCCCGGCCTATGCCGGCGGTCAGGTGGCGCAGGGCGGGCGCCTCGGCCTCCTCGGCGATACCGAGACCCAGAAGGCGCCCTTCAGCATCGCCAGCTACACCGACACGCTCATCCGAGACCGGCAGGCGCGGACGGTGTCCGAGACCCTGGTCCTCGACCCGTCGGTGCGCGCCACCCAGACCACGGGGGCGCCGTTCGACTCCTTCTCCATCCGGGGCTTCCCGTCCAACGAGAACACCAGCGGCGAGGTCGCCTTCGACGGGCTCTACGGCGTCGCCCCGAGCTTCCGCATCTTCACCGACTACGTGGAGCGCATCGAGGTTCTGAAGGGGCCGTCCGCCGCCCTCACGGGGGTGTCGCCGAACGGCGCGGTCGGCGGCGTGGTCAACATCGTCCCCAAGCGCGCCGGCGCGGACCTGACCCGCGTCACCCTGGATTACGGCTCGTCCGCCTGGGGCGGCAGCCAGGTCGACGTCGCCCGCCGCTGGGGGCCTGGGCGGGAATGGGGCGCCCGCGTCGTCGGCAGCCTGCACGGCGGTGCCACGCCCTTCGACCGCCAGACCGAGACGACCGGCGTCGGGGCCCTGGCCCTCGACTACCAGGGTGACCGGTTCCGCGCGTGGCTCTACCTGCTGGCGCAGACCGACCGCTTCAACGCGCCGCTGCGCCCGTTCCTCCTGCGGGCCGGCGTGCCCGTACCGCGGGCGCCCGACGGCCGCCTGAACCTGACCCAGCCCTGGGAATACTCGGACGTCGACGATCGCGGCGGTCTGCTGCGCACCGAGTACGACCTGACCGATCAAGTCACGCTGTTCGCGGATGTCGGCGGCGGGCAGACAGGCGTGGAGCGCTACTTCCAGTCGGCGCCGACGATCCTCAATGGCCGCGGCGACACGACCAGCACGCCGCAATTCTACGCGCTGGGCGTCGACCGGCTCACCTACGACGGTGGCGTCCGGGCCCGGTTCGAGACCGGCTTCATCTGGCACGCCCTGACCGTGCAGGGCTCCGTGTACGACGAGGCGACGGCACGGCGGTTCTCGCCCGGCCGGGGCGCCTACCTGTCGAACCTCTACGCGCCGACCCTCGTCCCGTACATCGCGCCGATCTACGGCGTCGGCCGGCCCCGCCTGTCCGACAGCACCCTGTCGGGGATCGCGGTGGCCGACACGCTGTCGGCCCTCGACGAGCGCGTCCTGCTGACGCTGGGCGTGCGCCGCCAGCGCGTGGAGGCGCACAACTACGTGTCGAATGTCGGCACGCTCACCTCGTCCTACGACAAGAGCGCCACGACCCCGATGGTCGGCCTCGTGGTGCGGCCCTGGGACTCGGTCTCGCTCTACGGCAACTATATCGAGGGCCTGAGCCGCGGCGACGTGGCCCCGGCGGTGGCGACCAATTCCGGCACGATCCTGGAGCCCTACGTGGCCAGACAGGTCGAGGCGGGCGTGAAGCTCGATCTCGGCCGGTTCGGCGCCACGCTCGGCGCCTTCCGGATCACGAAGCCCGCGGGCGAGCTCGGCCCGCAGGGGCGCTTCGCGGCGACCGCCGAGCAGCGCGTCGGCGGGCTCGAGCTGAGCCTGTTCGGCGAGATCACCCCGCAGGTACGGGTGGTCGGCGGCGTGACCCTGCTCGACGGACGCCTCGTCAGGACGGCGCTCGCCGCCAATCGCGGGAACCGGCCGATCGGCGTGCCGGAGGTCCAGGCGAGCCTGGGGGCCGAGTGGGACCTGCCCGGGTTGCCCGGCCTGACCCTCAACGGCGCGGTCATCTATACCGGGCGGCAGTTCGTCGACCTCGCGAACACCCAGGCCCTGCCGGACTGGGCCCGCCTCGACCTCGGCCTGCGCTACACGACCCGCGTCGCCGAGCGGCCGACGACCTTCCGGGCCAGCGTCCTCAACGTGACCGACGCGCGGTACTGGACCGGGGTCGCCTCGTTCGGCACCTTCTTCCAGGGCGCGCCGCGCACCTACCTCCTGTCGATGGCGGTGGATCTCTGAGCCGGACCAGTGCGGCCGCGCCGGGCCTGTCGAGCGGCGCGATGTTTCACGGGAAACATTTTCTTAACTCTGAGCGGCGACCGCGCGGGACCGGCAAGCTGTTGCACCGGCGCCGTCGCGGAGCCGAGCCGGCCGGGTTACCACCGGTTTGGCATGACGACATCGAGCTGGCGCACCCTCCGCAACGTGCAGGCCCGGAAACGGCTGGAGAAGGCCCTGCCGGCGATCTTCCCGGCACCGGTCCTGCAGCACGCCCTCGCGCGGCCCCTGATCCCGCCGACGCCGCGGCTCGCCGTCGAGAGCTACTGGCGCAACCACATCCTCCGGGCCGACCGGCTGGCCCGGGCGCTGGCGGCGCGCTCCGGCACGCCGGAGGGCTGGGCCTGGCAGATCGGGGCCGAGGGGCGGGCCGGGAGCTTCCGCACGCCGCCCGCGCCGTTCCGCGATCCGGCCTTCGCCCGCGGCCGCGGCGCCTGCTGCATCTGCGGCCAGCCGGTCTTCCGGTTCGGCTGGCACCGGGATCTCTGGGGGCGCGGCGCGCCCAACACCAATGCCGGCTGGCACGCGGCCTGTGTCGCGGCCTGGAAGTTCTGGATCGCGCCGCACGCCCAGGTCCGGGCGCTCAAGCTCCGCCAGCGCCACCGCTGCACCACCACCGGCAAGCGCCTGCTGAGGACCGCCGAGGTCGACCACCTGCTGCCGCTCTACCGGGTCTGGCGCGAGCACCGCGACGCCCCCTGGCCGGAGCTCCTCGGCTACTGGGGCGCGCCGAACCTGCGGGTGGTCAACCGCGCCGCCCATCTCGACAAGTGCCGCGACGAGGCGGCCGAGCGCTCCCGGACCGTGCAGCGCGCCCGTTTCCGGGTGGTCGAGGACGAGTCCGGGTTCAGCGTGGTCGAGGAGGAGTGACCGGCCGGCTCAGCCGTCCAGGGCCCGGAAGGCCCGCGACAGGTCGGCCAGCAGGTCGGCCTCCGCCTCCAGGCCGACCGACAGGCGCAGCAGCCCGTCGGTGATGCCCGCGATGGCGCGGGCCTCCGGGTCCATCGCCGCGTGCGTCATGGTCGGCGGATGGGCGATCAGGCTCTCGACGCCGCCGAGCGACTCGGCCAGCGTGAACACCCGCAGGGCCTCCACGAAGGTCCTCACCGCGTCGCGGCCGCCGGCCAGCTCGAAGCTCAACATCGCCCCGAAGCCCGCCTGCTGGGCCTTGGCCAGGGCGTGCCCCGGATGCGTCGGCAGGCCCGGATAGTGGACCCGCGCCACCGCCGGATGGGCGTCGAGGAAGGCCGCCAGGGCCGCGGCGTTGCGCTGCTGCTGCTCCACACGGACGAACAGGGTGCGCAGGCCCCGGAGCGTCAGGTAGGCGTCGAGGGGCGAGCCGGTGACGCCGATCGTGTTCGCCCAGGCGGCGAGGTCCTCGCCCATCGCCTTGTCGGCGGCGATCACAGCCCCGCCGATCACGTCGGAATGGCCGTTCAGGAACTTGGTGGTGGAGTGGACGACGAGATCCGCCCCGAGGGCGATCGGCTGCTGCAGGGCGGGCGACAGGAAGGTGTTGTCCACCACCGCCAGCGCGCCGGCCGCCTTCGCGTCCGCGGTGATCCGCCGGACATCGACCACGCGCATCAGCGGGTTGCTCGGGGTCTCGATCAGCACGACCTTCGGTCCCTGGGCCAGGGCCGCCGCCAGCGCGTCCGGATCGGTCTGGTCGACGAAGGCGACGCGGTAATGGCCCCGCTCCGCGCGGAAGCTGAGCAGGCGGTGCGTTCCGCCGTAGCAATCGTGCGGCGCGACCAGGAGATCGCCGGGCCGCAGGCTCGACAGGGCGAGGTCGAGGGCTGCCATGCCGCTCGCCACCAGGACGGCGTGGGCGCCGCCCTCGAGCTTGGCGATCGTGTCGGCCAGCGCGTCCCGGGTCGGGTTGCCCAGGCGCGAGTAATCGTAGGGGCCGGGCTGCTCGAAGGCCGGGAACCTGAAGGTCGTCGACAGGTGGATCGGCGCGATCACCGCACCGAAGGCCGCGTCCTGGGCCACGCCGTTGGCCGCCGCGACGGTACGCGCCGCTAATCCCTCTGACATCGCCTTGTCCTCCACGCAGAGATCGCCCGCCCCGTCCGACCGAGGCGGGCGAGCGTTCTTTATGGAGAACGGATCAGACTTTCAAGAGAACGAGAGGGTCGTCTCGGCGTCTCGGTGGTCCTCGCCGGTGTCGACCGCCAGGGCGCCATGCTGGCGAAGACCCCGTCCCGGCGGATCAGCGCGTGCAGCAGCGCCGCCGCCAGATGCGCGAGAATCAGGGCGAACAGCCCGTAGGCCAGCGCGGTGTGGAGCCGGCGCAGGGCCGCGTACAGCATCGGGTCCTGCGGCAGGATCGGCGGGAGGACGACCGAACCGGCGAGGATGACGGGGTAGCGCGCCGCCGACAGCATCGCCCAGCCGATCAGCGGCATGGCCAGCATCAGCCCGTAGAGCAGGATGTGCGAGGCGTGGGCCGCGCGCTTCTGCCAGCCCGGAAGATCGGCCGGCAGGGGCGGCGGGGCGTGGCGCCAGCGATAGGCGAGTCGGAGCCCGGCGAGGACCAGGATCAGGATCCCGAGCGGCCGGTGCAGGGCCACGAGGGCGCCGTACTCGGCGAGCGACGCCACCATGGCGACGCCGATCAGCAGCATGGCCAGGATCAGCGCCGCCATGGTCCAGTGGAGCAGGCGGGCGGGCCGGTCGAAGCGGTCGGGCTCGGTCACAGGGCGGCTCCGTGGATCGCGGCGCCGGTGACGGCACTCGGGGTCTTGGCCTCGCCGGACCGGCGGGTGACGGATCGCGCGTAGGCCGCCGACCGGGCGCTCAGCAGCGGGTCGTCGCTCGGCGCGATGCCGTCCGGCAGCACCAGCGGATCGAAGTTGACGTCGCGGCAGCTGGCGGCGGCCTCCGGCGTCGCCGCCGTGAGCGTCAGGGTGCCGACATCCACCGTCTCGCGGTCGGCCGGCCAGGGCCGCGTCGCGTCGGCGGTCGGGTCGCCGGCCTGGCCGAGCGTGACGATCAGGTGCCAGTGCCGGGGGCCCTGGGCCAGCTGCGCGGCGAGCGCGTCGAACAGGGCGTTCGCGCCGCCCGGTGCGGCCTCGGCCGCCGGCGTCGGGTCGGGGACGAGGGCCCAGCGCACCGGCCGGGCGGCGCCGTCCGCGGCGACGAACCGGAAGGCGTTGAGGCTCCAGTAGGTGCTGTCGGCGAAGCCCGCGGTCACGGTCCGCGCCCTGATCAGCGCGGCGGCCTTCGCGCTCTCCGGATGGTCCGCGAAGAAGGCCTTCAGGCGCTCCGGATCCGGCTTGCCGGTGGCCGGATCGGGCTTGGCCGCGAGGAGCTGCGCGTAGAAGGCCTCGGGTGTGCGCACCGGAAAGACCGGGATGTTGTTCATGCCGGTGCGCCACTCTTCGCCGTCCGGCAGCCCGAAGCGGAGGGCGAGGCTGCGCACGGTGGCGGCGGCGTCGGCCGCGTAGGGCTGACCGCCGGCCAGCGCCACCCGCCCCTCGACCGGCGTCACGCGTCCCGCCGCGAACACGCCCGCCTTCGAGAGGCGCGCGCCCGCGCCGCTGCCCGTGAAGCGGCCCGCGACGCACATCCCCTTGGCGTGGTTGCGCCGGAAGCCGGGATGCGGCCCGTTCACCTGCTCGAACCGGTCGATGATCCGGGCCGGCGTGAGCTGGCCGGGCGAGAGCCAGCCGCCGGCATACGCGAAGGTGCCGGCGGTCCCGGCCAGGGCCGCGCCGATGGCGGAGAGGCGCAGGAGCAGGGCGGTCCCGGTCATGCCGGGGGACGCACCCGTGAGATCGTGCAGCAGCGTCATCGAGTGCCTCAGGATCAACCGCGATCACGCCTCTTCGCGCACCCGCCGCGATGGTTTCAGGCGGTGTGGGTCGTGCGCAGCGCCGGGGGGAGCACCCGCGTCGACCGGTGGGGGTGGGGGCCGGCGAGCGGGCCGGCCGGCCGCGATCCGCGAGCCGTGCGTCCCGGTCGGGGCCGCCCCGCGCTCGGCCCCTTGCGCAAGGCGGTTCGGACCCTTAGATCCGCTTCACCGGTCACGACGGCACGCCGTCCGCCGGAACTTCCTCAGCATTACCGGCCAGCACCGATCCTTCGGGATCGCGACGCCGTCGGGCGCGAGCGCAGGCTCGACCCGGACCGGGTGCGTGAGGGAGCGTCCATCGTCCAGCGCCGCACCGAAGGGCCTCCGGGCCGTTCCGCGTCGCGCTCTGTCGACGGAGGGACTGAAATCCGGTTCGGCCGGTTCGGTTCCGTCGCCGGGGAAAAGGGTGGTTGACAGGAAAGTCCGGGGCAGCTTATACGGCGCCTCCCGACGCGGTCCGGAAGAAAAACGGGGCGGGTTGGACGGACTTACCGAGATTTAGAAAAGTAGATCTGGCGAAAGCCAAGGTACTTGACTTCTTCTCAGCCGGTAATTACGAGAGTGATTACTGATCTTTGACAAGTTGGATTGAGGAAGGGAGACGCGGGCGGCGTTTGTCCTTGCGGCTAGGTCGAGAGATCTAGCGTGAGTAGACTTGTGCCGATCT
>NZ_JBEPKM010000032.1:0-40229 GCF_040544715.1 Methylobacterium sp. 1030
AACAAGAACGACCCGCTGACCTTCGCAAACAAGGTCTGGGGCAACACGCCGTCGACGGCGGCGCAGGAGCAATGGCGCACCGTGCTCGGCACCAAATACCAGCCGTTCGCCGAATTCATGGACGTCCTCGCGCAGGCGGGCAAATCGAACGCCTACAACGCCGGATCGCGCACCCAGCCGCTTTTGAAGGCCGACGAGATCCTGTCCGGCGGGGCGAAGGGACAAAGCGCCGACGCGCTGGCTGTTTCCGACCTTCTCAAACCCCTTTCCGGATTGGGAAAAATCAAGCGCGGCTTGCAGCGCGCCATGCAGGATCCCGAGGCCGAGGCGAAGTTCCTGAACGACTTTGCCGACATCCTGACCGGCCCGGAAGGGCGCAAGCTTCTGACCGACCTCAAGAGCGCGAAGACCGGCATCGCCCGCACCCGCGCGCTGAACGCCTTCCAGAAATCCATCGCCGGCACGCCGCTGGCGGAGGACGCAGGCGAAAAGCTCAAATCCCTGAAAAGCAAAAAACCCGAGCCCTCAAGCAAGGAGTAGAATGGCAAAGATCGCACCCTCGCCGGGCAGGTACCGGTTATTCGACGCAAACGGCTATCCGGCAGCAGGCTGGAAAATCTACACCTACGAAAACAAGACCACGACATTCAAGACGACCTTTACGGACGCGGCCAACACCACGCCGAACGCCAACCCCGTGGTTTTGAATTCCGAAGGCTATGCCGATATCTGGCTCGACGCGGGCGCCTACACGTTCGAGGTAAGGAAGGCTGACGGATCGCTGGTCTGGAGCCGGGACAATATCTCCGGTGACGCGGCCAACGTGTTCGGATCGAGCGTCGTGGCCCTTTCGAACAACACGCCGATCACGGCCGCCTACGAGAACAACCTGCTGGTCTGTAGCGCGGCCCTGACGCTCACGCTGGCCGCGCTGGCCGACCTTGGGCAGGGCTTTGTCTTTTCGGTGCGCAACGCCTCGACCGGCATCGTGACGATCGACCCGGACGCGGCCGAGCAGATCAACGGGGCCGCGACTTACATCCTCTATCCGGGCCAGAGCGCCATCGTGGTTTCCGGCGCCACGTCCTGGAACGTGATCGGATCGGGGCAGGCGAGCGCGCCCAAGACCCTGACCAACAGCATCGGCACGCCGAACCTGACGCTCGATCAGTCCTACAACCGCGTCCCCGTCCTGATCGACGCCTCTGCCGCCGCCTGCAGCGTGAACCTGCCCGCCGCCGCTACGGCCGGCGCGGGCTTCGTCCTGATGCTCAAGAAGGCGGACACGTCCCCCAACGCGATCACCATCGACCCGAACGGAACCGAACAGGCCGACCGGGCGGCGACCATCGTGCTGGCGTCCTACAACGACTCCATCGTCCTGCATTCGGACGGCACGAAATGGGAAAGCTTCGCCCGGAACATCCTGCCGCCCGCGCTTTCCTCGCTGCCTGCCGCGATGAAGGATCGCGTGCTGTCCGGACTGACCCTGTCCAACAATGCCGCCGACGCCACGAACGATATCGACATCGCCGCCGGTTTCTGCATGTCCGACGACGGCACGACCCTTATCACGCTGGCCGCTCTGACCAAGCAGCTTGACGCGGCATGGGCGGCGGGCACGGCCGCAGGCGGGCGCGATACGGGCGCCATCGCGGACAACTTCTGGCACGTCTGGGCGATCCACAACCCGGCCACGGCCGTTTCGGACGTGCTGTTTTCCCTGTCCGATACCGCCCCGACCCTGCCCGCCGGCTACACCAAGAAAAAGTGCATCGGCACGATCATCCGCAAGGCCGGTGCGATCCTGCTGTTCAAGCAGTACCGCGACCATTTCCTGCTGACCGACCCGCAGATCGACTCCAACGCCTTCAACCAGGGCACGGCGGCCATACTGCGCACCGTCAGCGCCCCGCCGAACCAGATTGCCAACGTCAGCGTCAAGATGGCGAACGGATCCAGCTCGGGAGCCGGCTTCTACGTCCTCATCACGGCCGTATCGCAGATCGACGCCGCGCCGAACGCCTCGAACTGCACCTGGACGCCGGACGTGACCACGTCGGCCGACTCGGCTGTCTCCGACATGTGGTTGCCGCTCAATGCGCTCTCGCAGATCCGGACGCGCCAGTCCGTCTCTGGCGCGAACGATCGCATATGCGTCCGAACCCTCGGCTGGCGGGATACGCGCCTATGATCCCCGTCCTCGTCTTCGCGGCCCTCATGGCGATCAAGGGCGGATGGCTCGGCCGCATCCCCGGCTGGACGGCTTTCCAGAATTCTAACATGGCAACAGAACGGATCTTCGACGGATCTATCATTTCCGCATGTCTGGCAGGCCTCTACGTCGGCATGATCCACGATCCGCTCGCTGGCGTGGCCTTCGCTCTGGCGTGGTTCACCGGCAATGCCCCGTCCATGGGCGAAGAAGCGGGCGCCATCGGCACGTACCGCCGCGGCTGGGGCGATTACGTCGAGGCGGGCTTTCCCCGCTCCATGGGCTGGAAAAAGGGGCTGCAGCGCGGCGTCTTCCTTGGCGCATGCCTGACCCTGCCGACCTTTCTGGATGATCCCAGCCCTTGGTTCATCCTCGCCGGGGCGCTGTTTCCTGCCGTCTATTGGGCGGGTCAGAGCCTGCACTACGCCTTTCATAAAACCGACAGCTGGGCCTACGCGGAGCCGATTTACGGCGCGGCGCTGGGCATCGCTGCAATCTCGTACCTGGGGGGCTGATGGAAGGAGAAATAGCCGGCGCGGCCGGTAAAGGACTGGTCAGCCTGTACGAATATGGCGGGATGGTCACAATTCTGGTGTTGGTCTGTATAAGTCTGGGTTTCGCCCTATACTTACAGTGGAAGCGTAACGCCTCGATGGCGGACAAGCTGCTCGATACGATTACGCAAAATACCGTTGCAATTACCACCCTGACGGAGGTTATCCGTGCAAATACTCGCTAGACTGGAACGCTGGATCTTTCCCTGCACCCGCCGGATCGAGCAGGCCCACAAAGAAAATTCGCGGGCGGTTTACGAGGCCGTCTGCACCATCCGCTCCCTTCACGGACGGCGGACGGTCAACTGTCTCACCGAGTCGGGCAAGCCGGCAGAATAGGGAATCATGTCATGGAAATTTGGTGAACGGTCGGAGCGAGAGCTTCGCACCGTCGAAGACCCGTTGCAGCGCGTGTGCCGCCGGGCGCTGGAGCTTTCACCGGTCGATTTCGGGATCCTGCAGGGGCTTCGTACCGCCAAGGAGCAGGCCGACAACGTGGCGCGGGGCGCGAGCCAGACCCTTCATTCCCGCCACCTGACCGGCAAGGCCATCGACTATGGCGTCTATGTCCGGGGCAAATACGTCAACGGCGACACCGAGGACGAGTACGAGCTTTATTACCAGGTCGCGCTGGCCTTCAAACAGGCCGCCAAGGAGCTGGGCATCGCCATCGTCTGGGGTGGCGACTGGAAGACGCTCAAAGACGGCGGACACATCGAACTCGACCGGAAGGTTTACCCATGATCTGGCCCAAAGCCCTTTTGACCTTGTGGAATTACCGCGCCCACATCGCCCTGATCGCCCTGCTGATCGGGGCTTTTTTGTACGTCCAGCACCGCGAGGCGCAAGCATACGCGCGCGGGGTGAAAGACACCGAAGCCAATTACGCCAATGCCGAGAAGGAAGCCCGCAATGCGCAAGCCCGCAAACTCCATGAAATCCGCCAACTGGACGACAATGCTCTTGTGCGCCGTTATTGCGCTTCCAGCGTGTTCGACGTCCCGACCGATGAATGCGTGCGACGTTATCCCCTTTTCCGTCGATAGCACTTTGACCCGAACCGACATGCAGAACGTCACCGCGCACAACGAGAGCGCCGCCAAAGGAGGAAAATGAGGGGTTTGAACAATATCGGGCTGGGCCTGTCGCCGCGGCTCCGGACGAACAATATCATACAGCCGATCGCGCCCAGCGCAGGATCGCCGGAATTCTGGCACGACGCCGCGGACACCGACCCTGCGAACATCGGCCAGACCAGCAATCTTGTCCTGACGCTGGCCGACAAATCCGCGAACAACCGCTTTTACCAGCAAGTCACCGGATCGTCGCAGCCCGCGACGAACGGAACGCAGATCAACGGCAAGAACACGCTCGTATTCAACGGCTCTTCCAGCTGGATGCAGATGCAAAACCAGCCCGGCAACATCGCGATGGGGCCGAACACGCTGTATATGGTCCTGAAGCGGAACGCGGTCGGGGATCATATGTTTCTGGGCGGCCATAGCGGCGGCTCGGCATTCTGGGGGATGCTGTCCACGACCTTCGGCCGTGACGCGCTCTGGCTGAACGGCGGGGGCTTCAACCCCGGCGGCAACATCCTGAACTCGACGACCCTGTTCCTGCTCGTCCTGCGCCGGCAGGGCACGACCCTCGACTGCATCGTCAACGGCGTAAAATACACCGCAACCAACGCGTCGGACGTATCCTTGCCCAACTCTTTCTCCCTCGGCCGGGAAGAGGCAGCGGGCGGGCGGAAGTATTTCAACGGCCTGTTTTGTGAGGATTGCGCTTATCAAAGCGCGCATTCCAACGCGGAAATCAACGGCCGCGCGCTCTACTTCATCAACAAATGGGGGGCACCATGGACGAACCTTTAATCCTTACCGGATCGCTGGCAGCCGTTCAGCACGATCTTGCCGTCATCAATGCCATCGCGGCCACCTATTGGGCCGGGGAAGGCTACACGGTCGGAACCAACCCGGACGGCACGAAATACGTCGTCGGCAAGGACGCGGACGGAAACGACATGCCGGGCAGCAGAACGAACAGCTGGGATGTCGTGAAGCAGGCGCCGAACGGGGATTTTTATATCTGGTCGCCGACCTCGCACCCGCTGTTTTACCTCTGGCGCGACTACCTGCCCGAAGGCGTCACCGTGCAATGCGCCGAGATCGCCCGCCCGGCCGAATGGGACGCCGCCATCGAGGCGGCCTAATTGTTCAGCTGCGGGTCGATCCGCACGACCCTGAATTCCGGCTCAAGCTGCACCAGCTCGAAATCCTTCGTATCCGCGTAATCGACGATCCCGCATTCCAGCGTGACCTCCTGCGCGTCGCTGTTGAGAAACCGGGTAAGAGAGGCAAGGGCGGCGTCCATGCTGTTATGGCGCAGCGTCCCGAAATGCCGTGAATCGTCGACGAGCGTTACGGCGACCGCCCAGACCTCCCGCAGGCCCATCCCGCCCCCTACCAGACGCGATGCTCGAGCGGCACGTCCTCGACGGCCGCGCGGGCGATAAAACGCCATATCCTGACCAGCTGCGCCATCATGCGATCAGATCCAATCGCTTGGCGCCCGGCGGCTTTCGCTCGCTTGGCTTTTTGGGAGCCGCGAGCGACGCGACGCCGACCGCGATCACCGTCAGGAGCAGGAGCACAAGGCACTTCCATATGAAATCAGCCATGGATGCCTCCTACTGCAGCGGCGGGACAGGCCCGTTGTTATTGCGCTGCCACACTTCGACGAAGGCCTTGAACTGCACGGGGTAGCGCGTGGCGAGCGCGTTCAGGGCGCTGATGACGAATCCCTCCGTCACCTTTTTGGCGGTGAAGGCCATCCGGTGCTCGTCGACCTCGAACAGGAGCGCCATGGGCCGGTCATTCTGCACCGCCACCGCGAAGGCCCGCACGATGTCGAGCGCCGTTTTATCGTCTTTGGGATCATCACTCATCGGCGTTCACCAGAAGGCTGACAAGGAGAGAGCCTACACCGATCAGGCGCAGGGTTTCCGCATCCGCCCAATCGAAGCCGAGCTTCACGAAGGCGTACCCCAGACAGGCCAGGACAAAGAGCCAGAACGCATCCGTAAGAATGGGCAGGAGGGAGCTGTCACGGCTAGGCATTAGGCCCGCCAATCTGGAGCAGCTTGTTCTCCGTGGCGTGCTGCAGGACGGTCTTGCCGCTGGGCAGCATGATCTGGCCGAGGAAAGCACCCTCGAACGACAGGATCCCGCACTCGATGGCCGTCACCTGTCCCTTCACCCAATCCCGCACGACCGAATAGACGGCCCGGCCGGCGACCTCCACGGCCTTTGCCTCGTGCTTTTGCTTTCCGCCCCGATGATGGCGCGGATTGAACGGGTGCTCTTTCAGCCAGGCGGCGGCGTAACCCGCCATCGAGGCTTCGATCGTAATAGGCATGTCGCGGTAACGGAATTGCACGATCAGCTTCTTGTTTTCGAAATCCATCATGGATCCGAACGACTGGCAGCCGAAGTGCTGGAGGATCTTCTGTATCTCCCCCAGCGCCTTGTCGCCTGCCGTAACATTTTCATACGGCAGGGCCATTACTGCATGCTCCCGACTTCCGGAGCCTTCTCAAGCCGGACGTTCTCGCCCTCCAAAAGCTTCGACACATAGATGGCGGTTATTGGTCGACTACGAATAATGCCCGCAATCCCATGGGCGATAAAAAAATCTGTAGCCTTATGAGCGAGGACGCGGTTCTGTCCCTCCCGTTCTTCCAAGATAGCCAGAACGCAATTGTCTTTGTTCACGGCATCAGTGACCGCCGCAATTACCTCGCGTTTGCGCATACCAATTTCGTCAGGCGACATTTGATGCACAGGCTTAGTGAACTGGTCTTCCATAGTATTTCCCTTCTCAATTTGATTGAACGTCCGTCCCTTGGTTTTTATCTTCGTGCTTTTTGAGAAGGTCTGTCAGGGCTTCCGTTGCCAGCGCTTCGATCGTCTTTCCCGTCATCACGGACAGGAATTTGACCCTGCGGCGCAAGGTTACATCAATATGCGTGGCAAACAGACCCTTCGTAACTTCCATAATAACTCCGAATAAAAGTTCATTGACGAAACGTTTTTCTCCGCATAATCTACAAATAACTTAAGTCCTTTGCAACATAAAAAGGGTATTACATGAAAAGGAAAATAAGACAGGTCGTTATAGCGGCCGACTTCGTCACCGAACACCGCGTTTTGCTTGATACCGAGGTTCAGAGCCGCAAGATTACGATCCACGGCGAACGCATCATTCCCTCGATCTATGTCCTATGCCCCGGCCGCCGCGCTCCCCGCCCGGCCCTGCGCCTCGTCAAGGGAGGCCGCTAATGTCCGCGCAAGGCCCATACACCCCGCACAAGTATTGCCGCGCCTACAACCCGCTGGGCGAGGCTCCGCCGCGCGTCCGCTTTGTCGACATCACGCTGGCCGATGTGTTCGGCGGCCTCGGCTGCATCGTGATGATGATCGGCGTTTTCGTGCTGACCCAGATTTTCGCCTGAAGAATTCCCGCACCGGGATAACCCGCGCGCCGGGGCAATCGGGCGCAGAAGAGAAGGAGAGCCATATGGCAGGAAAGTTTAAATTCATCGGCGTTGGGAGGGTGGGCAATGATCCGGAAATCCGCACCTTTCCGGATGGCGGGCTTGTTGCGAATTTCAGCATCGCCGCCTCGGAAAGCTGGAAAGATGGGGACGGGCAAAAGCAGACGCGCACGGAATGGGCGCGGATCGTCGTCCGCGACAAAGGCCTGATCGAGAACGTGATCGAGCCGTATGTGAAGCAGGGCAGCCAGGTCTTCGTGAATGCGACGCCGGAAACCCGCACCTATGAAAAGGACGGGGCCAAGCACTCGATCACGGAGATGGTTTTGCGCGCCTTCAGGGACGATTCCCTGACGCTGGCGGACACCATGCCGAAACAGGATCGCGACGCGCGGGTGCCGGCCAACCAGAGCAACCCGCCCGAGCGCAGCGCAAACAACTACCGCCAGCAGTCGCGCGGCCCGAGCGGCCCACGCTGATGACAACGCAGACCCCCGCCCAGCCCCAGCAGTTCGTCTCCGGTCATGCCGGCGCGGCCTGTCCCGTATGGCCGGGCGGGGCTGTATCGCCCGGAGGAAAACCATGACCGAATTCACCAGTCGCTTTGACGTTCAGATCGTCAAGAACTGCCACGACGGCCCTGGCTCGAACATTAAGCGCGGGCTGATCTTTACCTCCAAGGGTACACAAAATTCTGTGATGAAATTCCGGATCCTCGTGCGCCAGCACCCACTGAATGAATACCCTTTGGTGCATTACGGCAACGGCCATATCCGCGGCTCGCTCTGGGAAGAAATCGGCAAGCTTAAAGGTTTGCAGATGCTCCACGACAGCAAGACAGTTCCATACGGACAGCCGGATTTTACCTTCGAGCAGCTGATGGAGCTTTACGAACCGCTGGCCTACGAAACGCTCGAAGACCAATCAATACGACGACTTTTTTAAAGGAGGAACTATGAACACAACCGTTACCGACCCGCTATCCGACCTTAACCGCATGAGCCACGAGGCGATCAGGGAAGCCTACGCCGCCCGGCAAGCCGTCATAAACGGCATGACGAACTGGCAGCGAAATCAGGCGGCGCGCGCCTGCAAAGGCGATTGGGATGCCCTCGGCATCGAGGAGCTGCGCGAGTTCGCCGCCATGGAACGCCAGAAGGCATAACCATGGAAGACGTTATCGACAAACCGAAGCTGGGAGATCCGCTGGACAGCTACAAAGGCAAATGGCGGTACGTCGCCGTTACGCATGACGGGAAGCACTGGCGATCGCACATATCGTTTGAAACTAAAGAAAGAGCTGAACGCAATGCGAGAGGTTTAGACCGGTTTGTGAAAACAGCAGAGAATATAGAATTCCTTTTGTTGGATAGCGCGGACGGTTTATTCAGGGCAGCCGATTATCGTTATGTGATTGTGCTCCCCGACGCTGAATAGTCGTAATATGTACTCTACAAGTTCCTGTTTACACCGTGTTCGCTTCATGTATTCTTCAATAAAGCCGGTCGGGGTAGCTCCCCGGTACGACCTGCCGTTTTAAGGGAACGAGGTCTAAGGCGTAATAGAGGATGTCCTCCCGCTATTGCTCGCCGGTTTTTTCTTTTCATGGGGGACTCTTGCCGTACAATCACGAACATGAATATTTAGATCCGCGCTGGCACCGCAAGAAGGCGAAAATCCTTCAGCGCGATGGCCGCCAGTGCCGGATCGAAGGTTGCGGCGAGACGGTCGCGCTGGAAGTCCACCACATTCGCTACCTGCCGATCCATGTCTGGGATTACCCGGACAAACTGCTGCTTACAGTGTGCGGCTACCATCACAACCGCCTGACCCGCCAGCAAAGGGCTGAACGCGGGCGCAAGGCTGTCAGAGCGCGCCGTGCGATCATGCGCAACACGGCGCGCGCCTACACCCGCAAGAAATCCCTCCGGAGGCGCAGATGAGCGTTTCCGCCGCCGCACTGCGCAAGCTGGCTGCCCTCGATCTATCCGCCGAGCAGATGGCCGGCGTGCTCGAACTGATGGCCGACATTCAGGAGAAGGAAGAAACCCGCCTTGCCGAGCAGCGCGAGCGTAAACGCCGTTCCCGCGACAAGTCACGGGACAAGGACGTGACCGTCACGGGACAGTCACAGCCCGGGTTTCCCCCTTGTCCCCTTCCCTCTTTCCCTGCACCCAATCACCCATCCCCTATACCCCCTTCCCGGGATATTTCCGCGCCGCCGCCGAAAAAGGCCTCGAAGCCTGACCGGCAAGCACCGCCGCACCCAGCCACCGACCAGAACCTTGCGCAGTGGATGAAGGCCACCGGCCACGGCCCGAGCGACCTGCCGCAGGATTGGGGCGATTGGGCTTACGAGCAAAACGGCATGTCGGCGAAGGAAATTGACGAGCAATGGCAGCTTTTCCGGCTGTACTACCTGCAAAACGCCAGCAAGCCGAACGGCCGGAAAGACGACTGGTTCGCAGCCTGGCAGTCATGGTGCATCAAATCGCCAGAATTCAAAAACGAGAGGAGGAAATAGCCATGGGCTTCACACCAACCAAAACCCGCGAAGAGGCGCACAACGTCGAGGAAACCCTGCGCTGGCTGATGCAGCAGGAACGCGCCCGCCGTGCTGACCCGGCTTTCGACCTCGACCCCAGCGTGAAGCGGGCCATCGCCGCGCTGGCAAAAACGTCCGAACCGGTGCGCGTCTTCCACTGGATGAAGGATGTCGAGCTGGTGACGCGCTCGGCCGAAGAGGGCCGGGTCTGGATCACCTGCAAGGACAGGCAGGCGGCGGAGCGCATCTACCAGTACCTGCATTCCGAGCTGATAACCGCCTTCGGCACCCGCTCGATCGACCTCATGGTGGGCATGCTATGCGTCCGCACGCTGCAGCCAGGACGGCCAGCATGATCGAGAACCCCAACCTTATCCGCGGCCTGAACATGGCGCCCAAGAAGCGGGATCCGGATACCGAGCGCCTGAAAGCCGAATTCCTTGCCTCCCGTGGCGCTACCCTCTGTCCCGGCCCCGGAGAGGGCCAGAAGTCGAACCACAGCACCAACGCATGGGTGCGAAACCGCAAAGCGAAGGCGCCGACCAAGCCGAAACAGCCACGCGTCCAGCTGTCCGATGAAGAGCGCCGCCATCGCCAGCGGGAGCGTAATCGCCGCGCTGGCATCAAATCCCGCGCCCGCGCCAAGGGTATGACCGCGGACGAGTATCTGAAGGCCATGGAGTCGAACCCTATTTCACGCGGCGCCAGGAAGGCCCACGCGCGGGCTCGCGGTGAAGACGTGGGCGTGCAGGCCGTACAGCAGGCAAGGGAGATCGTAAACGAGATCCGCTCCGTAGCAACAAGCGCTTACCGGCAAGAGATTGCGGATAGAAACGCCAAGGTGGTCGAAACTTATCTTTCCGGAGCCTCCCTCGACGCCTGCGCCGAGATTTACGGCATTTCGGTCGGATCAGTGCGCCACGCGCTCAAGAACGCAAATGTAAAGCCACGACCATGGGGCCATCGAGCAAAGCCCGCCGCGCCATCCGACTATGTGATCGAAACCGGAATACCGATACCGCCCAGAGCCTACAACTACGGGGATAAGAAAAAATATCCGCTGGGCGAGCTTGAGATCAATCAGAGTTTCTTCGTTCCCGGCCTTAGCGAGAATATTCGCTCCGCCGTCGCCAACTATGCAAAAAACCACCCCGGAAAGACGTTCACCAGCCGCTTCATGGATGGCGGCGTGAGGGTATGGAGAACATCATGACCTGGCTTTCCCGTTTCTTCGACGCCGCCGGCCGGTCGATCGTTCACGGCAACCCCCAGCCCGATCAGGAAAAGGCGCGCCTCGCGGCCGAGGAGGTCATCGAGCACGCCAAGGCGTCACAGGCGCAGCGCGGCAAGCCCGTAGCGCTGGCCGGAGACGGCGACGAGGTTATGCCTGTGGATCAGATCGTCCGGCACGAGCAGTTTCAGCCCTAACCATCACGGAGGATATGATGGAAACAAAGACCGCCGGGGAAGCCCCGGTAAAAGAAAGACCAATCTTGTTCAGCGCGCCGATGGTGAGAGCCATCCTGGAAGGGCGCAAGACGCAGACGCGACGGGTAGTTAAACCATCGAAAGCTCATGCAGATGGTATCATCATGCTGGATCACGGCAGAGGATGGTGGCCGTTCAATATGTTCGGAGACAGTGAGAGTGATCGGGGCATGGAATACCCGATATACTGCCCTTACGGTTTTACGGGCGACCGCATGTGGGTGCGGGAAACATGGGCGGATGCCAACAGCGATGACGGCCCCTGTATTCTCTACAAAGCAGATCATAATCGCCGCTATTTGATGCACGAGGATCATTTCTTGATGGAAGATCCCCGCGGGCGGAATGGCGAAAGCTTCGATTATTCCAAAACCGGCAAGGCCCGTTTTTCCGGATGGGCGGGCGATATAGAAGGCAGAGGCAAAGGCTATAAGCCGTCCATCCACATGCCGCGCTGGGCCAGCCGAATAGACCTCGAAATCACCGCCGTTCGTGTCGAGCGTTTGAAGGACGTCAGCGAAGGAGATGCCAAAGCGGAAGGTGTGGAGAGACATCCAAAAGAGGACGGCTGGCTTCCATACGGCCCGACTCTGATGGAATATCTAGATGGTATACCTTACGGTCACTACGAATTTGCCAAACATAGCTTTGCGTCTTTGTGGAGAGCCATCAACGGCGCTGAAAGCTGGGACGCCAATCCGTGGGTCTGGGTTGTCGAATTCAAGCGCGTGGAGGCCGAAGGGGTAAATCCCTCGAACCGTGCGTGAGGACGGCTTTCAAGATCGCGGCCATCGGCCTGCCGTTCTTCATCGGCGGGATCTATGCCGAGCGGAAACAGCCCGAGGACTATTGCTTCCTGCCGAAGAAGGTTCCGACCGAGCGTATCACGCCGGTTAAGCCGAAGCCGCCCAGCGTGCGAGAATACTTCGCGCTGGTGATGCCATGAAGACCGGTAAGGCTGGGGGCTTCGCCCCCAACGCCGCGTCAAGGGTAAAGGCAAGCCCGAAATCCTCGCCATGCTCGCTTCGGCAGGCCTGCAGCTGCGCGTGGCTCCGGTTTCGCCCTGTGACGCTCTGCCCCCCACCCTCGGCGGGAGCCAAGGGTAATGGCGCGGCCATTCCCCTTTAACGATTTAGAGCAACCCAACACGGAGAAGCGATGAAAACAGACGATTTTTTTAAGACGGTTACAGAGAAGGTCATTTCCGCCATGGAAGGCGGCGACAATCCGTTCGTAAAACCATGGCGCAGTCAAGGTATCGGATACCCTGAAAACCCGACCACGGGCAAGAAATACACGGGTTTCAACGCCTTTTGGCTTTCCTTCCTCGCAATGCAGGGTTCAAGCCACCTCTGGGCGACTTACAACCAATGGGCGGAAGCCGGAGCGACCGTCCGCAAGGGCGAGAAAGGAACGCCCGTCATTCGCCCGATTGAAATCAAGGCGAAGTTTAACGAGGCATCCGAGCAGGAAGGCGAAGACGCTACCCGCCTGTTGTTTAAGACCTACTACGTTTTCAGCCTCGATCAGGTCGAAGGCGCGGAAGCTTTCCGGCCCCAGCCCATCGAATTGAAGCCCGTCGAGCGCAGACCGGATATAGAAACAGCCGTAGCGAAAACAGGCGCGGCCATCGTTCCCGACCTTAGCCAGTGCTTTTACAGGCCAGCGTCCGACACTGTCCACATGGTCGACGCTGCGGCATTCGAGAGCATCGAGTCGTACTACGCCGTGCAATTCCATGAATTGGGCCACTGGACGGGCGCGGAAAAGCGTCTGGCGCGTGACCTGTCCGGCAAATTCAAGAGCGAGGCCTATGCCGCCGAGGAATTGATCGCGGAAATGACCTCCGCCTTCCTTTGCCATCACTTCAATATCGACGGCATGGATCGCCACCACGGCCAGTATTTGAAAAGCTGGGCAACCGTCCTGAAGAACGACGACAAGGCGATATTCAAGGCCTCCGGTATGGCATCTAAAGCCGCATCGTTCCTTGTGCCGGAACTCGGCAAATAAGTTTCTAAAAGCGTATTTCTACCAACCACTTAATTGAGAAGGGAAACTACCATGACTAAAGACTTTGACAGAAAATCCGTTGCACTGAACCTCCTTGCCGTATGGGAGGGCAACGTCCGCAAGACAGGCGCGGATCAAGACCTTGGCGACCTGATGGCATCCATCGAGGCGCACGGCCTCCTAAACCCGCTCCATGTTTTCGACAAGGGCAAGGGAACCTATGTCGTAGCCGGCCAGCGGCGTCTCCTAGCCCTGCAAAAGCTGGCAAACGCGAAGAAGATCGACAAGGACTATGCTGTCCCCTGCATCGTCGTCGACATGGCGGACGCGCTGGAAATCAGCCTTGCCGAGAACACGATCCGCGCGGACATGCACCCCGCCGACCAGTTCGAGGCCTTTGCCGCGCTGGCGGACAAGGAAATGCCGATTGCGGACATTGCCGCCCGTTTCGGCGTGACCGAGCGCATCGTCAACCAGCGGCTGCGCCTTGGCCGTGTCCACCCTGCCCTGCTGGCGGAATACCGCGATCCGGACAGCGACCTCAACCTCGACGAACTGGAAGCCTTTGCCCTTACGGACGATCAGGACGCGCAGCTGATAATCCGCCAGCAGCTGGGCGGCCGAGCGACCGCATGGCGCATCCGTGAAGCCCTGACCAAGGACGAGGTGCCATTCACCGACAAGCGCGCCCGCTTCGTTGGTGTGGCCGCCTACGAGGCCGCTGGCGGGATTGTCCGCCGCGACCTCTTCGACGACCGCGAGAGCGGTTATCTGATCGACGCGCAGCTGCTGAACAGGCTTGTTTCGGAAAAGATGAAAGAAGCCGTTGCCAGCGTACAGGCCGAAGGCTGGAAATGGGTCGAGGAGCGCGAACAGTTAACATGGTCTGAAAAGCAGAAGTTTGGTGAGGACAAGGGCAAAAAACCGCCTTTGACGTTTGAGCAAAAATCCGCGCTGGACGACCTCCAAAAAGAACTCGCCGAACTGGAGGAGATCGACAACGAGGATGGCCTGTCCGATGAACAGGAAGCCCGTAAGGAGGAAGTCGAAGACGCTATCGACAAAATCGACAACCGCACCCCGACCTTCAGCAAGGCCGCATACGCCCGAGGCGGCGCGGTGATCGTCCTCGACTATGACGGGACACTGGAAATCACCCGTGGCCTGATCCGTAAGGCCGACATGCCGAAGGATAAGAAGGCGAAGGACGGGAAGGAAGCCGACGAGCCGGAAAAACCCGCCTTCAGCCAGAGCCTTCTGACCGACCTGAAGGATTACACGCTGGACGCCATACAGGTGGAACTGGCCGAAGACCCCGACACCGCCCTGATCGCCGTGGTTTATTCCCTCGCCATCCGGCGCACCTCGAAACGGTACGGCTGGAACCCGCTGGCACTCGATGCAAAGCCCCAGCGTGTGCCGGATGATGCTACGGGCCGCGCCTACATCGAAACGCTGGCCTCCGATAAGCTGGAAGGGATGCCAACCGCGCCCGCAGACCTCTGGCACTGGCTTGGGCTTCAGACCCGCGAGAAGCTTATGGATATGCTGGCCGCGCTGGTCGGGCCGCTGGTGAACCGTAGCGCATCCTCGACGAAGCAAATCCGCAAGCATCTTGAGGTGGACGTGCGCAAGCACTTCACGCCAACGGCGGCGAATTACTTCGGAAAGATAAGCGCGGAGCAGATCATGGCCGACCTGAAGGAAATGGGCCAGACCGAAACCGACCTGAAGCCGCTGGCAAAGCTGAAGAAGAAGGAACTCGCCCTATACGCCGAGAAGATCGCCGCCAGTGACTTTGCATGGCTACCGGAGCCGATGCGCGACCAGCCTCTCGACGAGGACGAACTGGCCGACACGGAAGAAGCCGACGATTGGGAAGGCATCGACGGCGACGAAGACGATATGGACGAGGCGGCATAATGCGGACGCCTTGGATCATCATCCGGGCCAAGGAGGGCGATATGCACTGCAAGCGGTGCGGATCGTCCTCCCCGATGCCGGAAGGCCCGCTTCCCGTCCGCGAATTCCTCGCCCCGCTGGATCGCTTCCGGCTGGTCCATGCCGGATGCAAAGACCCTGTTGCACCGCACAACGCGCAATAGGTCAGAAACCCTGACTTTTTCTTGTACACCCACGCCTGTGGGTGTACATTATTTTTCGGCGGAAATCCGCTGATTATCAAAATCAAGAGAAGGGAAATTAATGGAAACAAGTAAAGCGGAAGAATCCCCGCAGCGCCCGCCCCGTGCAGTTGCCGGATGGTGCAAAAACTACAACGGTTTTGCGAATAATGAGACCTGCAAGGCCGGAATGAATTACAAGACCGTTGCCGGATCAGAAACCGGATGGATTAATATCCTGCCATGTACAAAGCCTGTGTCTTGCGTGTCCTGCCCGAAAATGGAAAAGCCAACGGAGGCCGAAGTGGCGGCGTGGGAGGAATACACAAAAGGACGCTTCCAGATGATAATGACCGCCAGACGAGCCATTATCCAAACTGGGCTAAAAGGCGGTTCGATTGAATGCCCCTCGTGTAAGGGCGCGCTTTATTTCTCCATTGCATCAAACGGCCACGTCCACGCGAAATGCAGTGCCGAAGACTGCCTTTCGTGGATGGAATAGGAGGCCGCATGAACCTCTGGAAAATCCGCTGTTTTATCCTCGGCCATTCGTGGGCCTGCTATGGTAACACGACGAAGTGTCTGGCTTGCGATAAGGTGAGCAAACCATGACCGCCCCCGACAAGGTGAGAATAAGCGATAAACCCGCGTCGCCACTTCTTCGTTACTGGTTCGAGCTACCAGAGAGAACCCGAATTTTAGCGGCATCGCGTTTCGGCCTCCCTACTGTCTGGATAGCCTATCGTGAAGATGACCGTGACGCCCGCCACGTTGCTATGTGCCGCCTCATGTCAGAGCTATTCCAGTGAAAGCCATCGCCTACGTCCGCGTATCGACCGACCGGCAGGCCGAGGAAGGCGTCTCCCTCGCCGCGCAGGAGGAGCGCATCCGCGCCTATTGCACCATGACAGGCCTCGACCTGATGGAGATCGTCCGCGAGGAAGGTGTGAGCGGCAAGATCGCGCTGGGGGAGCGCCCAGCGGGGCGGCGCGTCATCGAGCTGCTGGAACAGCACAAGGCGAAGCACGTCATCACCCTGAAGCTGGACAGGCTCTTCCGCGATACCGTGGACGCGCTGGGGCAGACGCGCATCTGGGATAAGGCGGGGATCGCCCTGCACCTGGTCGACCATGGAGGCGCGACCATCAACACGGCCAGCGCCATGGGCCGCATGTTCCTCACCATGATGGCGGGCTTTGCCGAACTGGAGCGCAACCTGATCGCGGAGCGCGTGACGACCGCCCTGCGCCACAAGAAGCGCGGCATGACCGTCTATAACAAGTCCGTCCCGCTGGGCTTCCAGCGCACCGAGGATGGCCGTCTTGTCCCCTGCCCTGAAGAGCAGGCCATTGTCGGCCAGATCATGGCGGAGCGGATGCAGAACCGCAGCCTGCACTACATCGCCAAGACACTTAACGCCGCTGGGCATCGAGGCCGCAACGGCGGTAAGTTCTACGCCTCGTCGATTTCCAAAATCCTGAAGAACGACATATATTTACATAACGCATAGATAGCGGAATAGCTTGTCATAACGCATAGATAGATCAGCGTTCTCCCAATTCTTTCCACCATGACACAAGAGCGTCAGCCACGATGCCGGTAAGATGAAAGGCAATCGTGTACACAACGATGATGGCGATCCCTACTCCGAATTCCGGTGCGAAAAAGGCGTTTAACGTGCCAGTGATAATCCCGCCCACCGTCCAGATTTCGATCTGGGTCATTTTCGCCAACCGGCCCATGGCTTCCTCCTAATGCAGCGTGGGGGATGGGTGGATTTCCTGCCCGAAGAAGAAGATGGGCGGCTCGCCATCATCATCCGGAACGATGATCGGCTCTTGCGGCGCGGGTTCAGGCTCGGCCTGCTGCGTGATTTCCTCCGGCGTAATCAGCC
This sequence comes from Methylobacterium sp. 1030, assembly GCF_040544715.1. NCBI lineage: Bacteria > Pseudomonadati > Pseudomonadota > Alphaproteobacteria > Hyphomicrobiales > Methylobacteriaceae > Methylobacterium > Methylobacterium sp. 1030. Next base: position 17,391 of record NZ_JBEPKM010000032.1, read on the forward strand.
GCTCGAATTCCTCGGGCGTGATGCCCATCTCGGCCAGCCCGCGAAGACATTGATCCCGCCAGCGGTCAATCGCGGCCAGCCGCTTCGTATGCGGATCGACCCGCTGCCACGCGTCCACGAACATGCCCATGGCGCCGATCAGGACGGCGACGACCGGAACCCACCAAGACTGAAGCACATGGAGGTTCGTCGGCCAGTAGCGGAACAAGACCATCACGGCGATGGACAGCAGCCCGCCCAGCGCCGTGTAGGTGAAGCCCAGCGCGGGAGCCTTCCACCATGCCTTGCGCAGCTCTGACCGATTGCGCACCCGCGCGGCCTCGATGTCCCGAAGGCACTCCACGCGAACCCCGATCTGCTTTTTATAGCTGGTGACGTACACCCCGATAGCGGCGACACGGTCGGCCAGCGCCTCGGCCTGCCGCTTTGCCCTCCGGTCGAAGGGCGGCTTCAGGTAGAAGGGATGCAGGCGGACGTTCAGTACCCGCGATCCGGCCGTGAACACGACCATGGATTTTGCAGGCTTGTCGGGCGCAGGCTTGGCGATCAGGAAGCCCAGCTCTTCCGGCGGGATACGCGCCTTGCCCGCCGACTTCATCACATGGTCATAGCGGGCCTTTTCCTGCGCCTCCCTGATCCGGTGCTCGTTCTGCATCCGGCTCACGACCTGACGGGCTTGCGAGGCCTGCGCGACCTGCGCCGCGTGGAACATATCGGCCATGCCGTTCGAGGCGAGGTTGAACAGGTGCCCCGCCAGCGGCTTTTGCGGGTTTACCGGAAGCTGGATCGCATGGCCCCGATAGGGCTGCGCCGCCGCCATCTCGTAAAGGTTCTCGGGAATGTCCGGCACCGTGGGCGCGTGCGCGGGCAGGCCCAAATCCTCGACCGTTATCTGCCCGATCCGCTTTGCCGCCCATTCCAGCGTGTCGTGATCCTCGACATGGAAGAGGATATGCGCGGATGAATTCGCAAGGAACGAGCGCAGGCCCGACTTGCCATAGAGCATGTCGAGCTGCCCCAGATCCTGCACGAAGGGAAAGCACCTGATCCCTCTCGACCGCCCAGCCGCAAAAGCTTTGAGCATGATCTCAAGCTTCCCAAGGCTGAAAAATTCGTCGAGGATGAACAGGCACTTTTTGTCCCCGGCCGTCTGGAACATCGCCCGCAAGGCCAGCGACACGAACAGCCGCAGGAAGCGCCCGTTATCTTCCATCTCCTCGATAGGCAGGATCACGAAGAGGTCAAAATCGCCCGTCTTCAGCTCGCGCAAATCCATATTGGACTTGCCTTCGAGCACCCGCCGGATCGGCGGAGCGTCGAGCCACATGGTGTTTGTCCGCGCCGAGCTTTTGAAATGCCCCGCCTCGTTGTTATGCGAGGCCATGATGGCCGCCCCAGCCGCCGCAAGACCGCACAGGCTGGCGTTCTTCCCCATCTCCTCGATGAACCTGTCCAGCGCTGGCGAGGTCAGAACGTCCCGCACCTGCGGCAGCGTCCGCATCGGCGGCAGCGCAGCGGTCAGCAGATGCGCCCCGATCCCTCTGGCAAGCGCCTCCGACCCGGCATCCCAATGCTCCGCCTTCGGATCATGCCGGACGATCATCGCATGGAAAATCGCGTTCATATCGCCCGTCACCTTTTCGGACGACTGGTCGACGAACTCGAAAGGATTGTAGGTCGCGATGAGCCTATCAGGCACCTTCGATATCCGGTACGGATCGAGTACCCGCACCTTCCGGCCCATCTTCTCCCGTATTTCCCAAGTCGCGTTGACCACCGCCGCCGTGGGATCAATGCAAAATATATTGTCCTCGGCCTCGATCACGTTGGGAGCAATCAGGCAGGTTGTTTTGCCGCCGCCCGTTCCAGCTATGCCGATAAGGCTCGACTCCGTGGAAATCCCGATCTTTTGACCGTCCGCGTCGTAGCCTAAGAACACATCTCCCTTCTGGAAACGCTTCCCATGCTCGAATTCGTATTGGTAACGCGAGCTGGTATGATCGTAAGCCATCGCCGCCTCCTTTCACGGCCATGGTGTAAGAGCCATCCCAAACCGTCAAACCGTCAATTCTGACATCGCCATGGTGCCCGTGAATTCGAGCGGTTCGGCTGCGATCACTGACCGGCCCGCCAAGGATCAGATGACCCGTATATGCGCCGATAGCCAAGGTTCATGACCCATGGTAGATTCCCACTGCGCACTTATACATCGCTACGCGATGTGAAGGCCGACAGGGGGATGGCGTGGCGCTCTATCATTTTTCCGCATACATCGTGGGAAGGAAGGAAAAGCACAGGAACTCGGCCGTGCGGACGGCCGCCTACCAGTCGCGCGCCCGGCTGATCCAGGAGCCTACGAAGTTCGATCCGCCCAACCCTGAAGACCCAAGGAAGCCGCCGAACTACGATCACGATTTCCGCCACAAGGGCGGGCTTGTGCATGAGGAGATCGTAGCGCCGAAGACCGCGCCGGAATGGGCGCACGACCGGGAAAGGCTCTGGAACGCCGCCCACCAGGCCGAGAAGCGCAAGGACAGCCAGATCGCCCGCTGGTTCGATGTCGCCCTGCCGGCCGAGCTGTCACACCAGCAGCGCGTCCAGCTCGTGCGCGGGTTTGTCTACGACCATTTCGTCAAGCGCGGCCTCGTGGCGGATTTCGCGATTCACGCGCCCGAAGAAGGCAACAACCACCACGCCCATTTTCTGATTTCGACCCGGCAACTGAAGGGCGACGGCTTCGCCAAGACCAAGCACCCGGATTTCCGGGGCAACAAGGCGATGCTCCGCGAGCAGCTGAAGAACATCACGCGCCCCGCATGGGCCGAGCATGTCAACGCCGCCTATGAGCGGGCGAACCTCCCGCACCGCGTCGACCACCGGTCTTTCGCTGACCGGATGATCGACCGGCGGGCCACCGTCCATATGGGATACAACGCCATCAAGCGGGAGCGGGAAGGCAAAGGCTCGACCATCGGCGACCGCAACCGCGCCATCATCAAGATGAACGCGCAGGAGGCCGAGCTGTCCCGCGCCAAGCTCGAACTGGAAGCCAAGCGGACGCTGGACAGGGTTCCCGTCAAGACGAAAAGCCCGGAGCGCAGGCCGGTCGCGGCCGTCTTCGCCTACCGTGCGGATCCTGCGCCGGCGACGAAGCGCGAGCGCGCCTGGGCGCAGCGGGATTGGGAACGCGTCCTCGATCTGAAGCGCCGCGAGGATCTGGCCCTTCTCGACCTCGACCGGAAGCTGCACCCGCAAACCCACGCGCTCGAAGCCGACCAGAAAGAGCGCAACGGCCGGTTCCGGAACAACGTCCTCGCCGACATCGAGGCGATCGAGCGCCGCCTGTCGAACACCGGCACGACCCGGTTCTTTCGCAACGTGTTCGGCCTGAACCGCAGGGACGAGCAGCAGAAGGAGCTGCACCAGCTGACACTGGCTGCCCTCGCCAAGCGCGAAGCCGAGGAGCGGCACGCGCTGGCGGCCGACCATGAGCGCCAGAAGCTGGCCCTGATGGGCCGGTATGCCCGCCTGCGCGAGAAGCTGGAAACCAAGCTGGCGCTGGAGAAGGAAACCCGGAACAGGAACCGCGGCGCGATGAGCGAACGGAAGGACAAATTCGAACAGGCGCGGGATCACGCGCAAGGCCGCAGGGCGAGCCAGACCGAGCGGCCACCCCCAAAGCCGGTACCGGCGCCGCAGCCTACGCCGCCTTACGGCGCGAAAGGCCCGCTTTTCCCGCCGACACCAGGCCACATTATGGAGCAAAAGATCGAGGCCGCCATGAATACGCCCGAAGGGCGCAAGGCGGCCGGACTGGAAGATCCTCGCGCGCGAGAAGATTTTACCCGGCAGGCCCAGACCCCCGTCCCTGATCCACGGCCAGCGGACAAGCCCGGCGCCGAGCCGGGCAAGCAATGGCGCAAGGTCGACGTGGAGCCGTTCGCCCAGCCCGAGCGCATGGACTGGTGGAACGATCACAAGCGATCCGATCAGGCGCCGCAGACTATCACGCGGGAATGGTGGAAGGCGGCCGAAGCCGCCCCCGCGCCCAAGGCCGAGCCGGGCCGCGAGAACGATCAGGGGCGTGGCCGCGAACGAGAATAATGTTTACATAACCCCACAACCGAATCATAGAAAAACGGGATGGGGTAATGCGAACATGCGAACCATAGCCCTCGTGGCGCAGAAAGGCGGGTCGGGCAAGAGCACGATCGCCATCCATCTGGCCTGCGCCTTCCAGTCCCACGGCTTCAACACCGTGATGCTCGACCTCGACCCGCAGGCCTCCGCCAAGGAATGGCACGACGCGCGCGAGGAGCCGCTGCCGCATGTCGCGTCCATCGTCGCCTCGCGCCTTGCCCGCGAGGCTGCGGACTATCAGGACATGGGAACCGACATCCTGATCCTCGACACGGCCCCGCATTCGGAAAGCACGGCGCTGGACGCCATCCGCATGGCGGATCTGGTAATCGTCCCCTGCCAGCCCTCGATCATGGACATCCGGGCGATGGGGAAGACAACCTCCCTGTTGCAGCTGGTACCGAACAAGCCCGCCTACGCGATCATGAACGCGGTGCAGCACCATTCGATACAGGCGGCGCAGGACGCGGCCGTCACCATCGCCACGCACCTGAAGCTCCCCGTCGCGCCTGTCGCGCTGGGCGAGCGCGTGGCCTTCAACCGCTGCCTTATCAGCGGCCTCGCGGCGCAGGAGATGGAGCCGGAAGGCAAGGCCGCAAAAGAGATCGACTATCTGTACCAGTGGGCGTGCAAGCAGCTGGGCATCGAGGAGCGCAAGGCAGCATGAGCAAGAAGGTGGATTTCGCAGCCGGCCTCGCCGCCAAGCGGCAGGCCGAATTCCCGATGCTCCAGCCCGAACCGGCCGAGAAGAAGGCACACAACCTGCCGCCCTCGCGCCTGACGGCCACGGGCGACAAGAAAGTGGCGATCAGCGCCTACTTCGAGCCGGAAGTCCTCAAGCAGTTCAAGATCCTCGCCGTGCGGCAGGACAAGAGCCAGTCCGCCCTGCTGGCCGAGGCGCTGAACCTGCTGTTTGAAAAATACGGCGAGAGCCCGATCGCGCGCGCCTAATGTGAAGTTTTTGGGCGGCTACGGGATCACCCTGTGCCGATCCATCAGGATGCACTCGTCCCTGAACATCCGCGCTTCCATGCCCTCAAAATCGACCAGCCCGGCCGCATAGGCGGCGAAGGCCGCCGCGTCCGACGCCATCCGGTCGCGAAAGAAGCGCTCCCGCGGCGTCCGGCTGGGGAGTGCCGCCCTTGCCCGCAGGTTGTCCTGCGCCAGCGTGGCGGCCAGCTCGCGCCCAACTATGAGGTTATCGGGCACGGCGGCGGATCCGCTGGGCTGACGGGACGGGCGGCGCGACCATCTCCACCCGCCCCTGCGCTCTGGCGCGGCGTCCGAGCTTCGTCCGCTGGATTTCAGCGAACGCCTCGCGCAGCTCGTCCTCGTCCTTTTTCCACCAACCGATTTTCACCTTCACGACCTTCTTGCCCTCTTTGATCGGCAGGACGGTCACGTTGAAAGCAGCCAGCGCGTTAATCTCCGCCACCGCGGGCTTGAGGACGTGCTTGTTGAATTCCCCGAAGGCCGGATATTTGTCCTCCGGCACGCCGAGCATGTTCCGGAACTCGTCGAGCGTGAAATCCTGCGAACTTTTGTAGGTCAGGTTCACGAACTGCGAAACATTCTCATAAAGCGATATCGCGTATTTCGAGGTAAACGCCATCAGGATCGGCAGGGCGATCTTGCCCCAGATGGTCGACTGGCTAAGGATTTCCAGCAGCATCGGATCGAAGCTGTATGTCAGGACGCCCGCCGGTCGGTCGGGACTGTCCATATCGTTGCCGCCGAGAAACTGGACGCGGCGCGTCTTTCCGCTTGGCAGGCGAACCACGAGGATCGTACGCATCAACTGCTCGATCGACTCCGTGATCTTGTCATAGCCTTTGTGGCCGTCGGTGCGAAGCTCGTCCAGCTCGATCGTGTAGCGCTTCCCTTCCTTCACGCCCTGCATATGGGCGTGGTGCCACATGATGGTGATCGCCCGGCGCGCATAGAGCGTCAGGTTATGGTGCCCGGACACCTGGATCAGCTCGGCCGGCTTGATCGCCTCGTCCTGCCGGGGCGTGAGCTGCAGCGTCAGGATCTGCGCAGAGTCGGCCATGCGCCGACCATGGCGCGCCTCTTATGAAAAGCCAAGCCTTTTCGCTTCACTTTTTTGCCCACAAACTTCATACTTGCCGCCATTGCAAACCCAAAGATTTGAGAAGGGGAATTCATGAAGACTTTTTACGGGACTAAAAAATTGAACGCCATTCCTATGACGCGTGGCGTGTATAACGACTATCGGGGCTGGCAAACGCCGGCAGATGAGGATCCGAACGACGCTGGCTATCTGGTCGAATATGCAGATGGCGGCAAACCTAACCATCCTGGCCACGGCGGCTACATCTCTTGGTCGCCAGCAGACGTCTTCGAGGCAAGCTATCAACCGCTGGACGGCTTGAGCTTCGGACACGCGCTGGTCGCCCTGAAAGACGGCCACAAGGTCGCCCGCGCCGGTTGGAACGGCAAAGGCATGTTCCTCTATCACGTCCCGGAAGGCGCTTACCCAGCCCGAACCGAGATTGCCAAAGCGACGTGGGGACAAGACGGCCTAGTCCCGTATGGTGCGTACATCGCGATGAAAACCGCACAAGACAACGTCGTGCCGTGGCTGGCGTCGCAGACCGACGTGCTGGCGAACGACTGGCAGATTATCCCATAACCCGACACCCAGCCCACGAGAGAGAAAAACCCGCCAACGGACACGAGCCTCGGCGGGTTTTTCATGCCCACGAACCTCATAAAAGCGCCCCAGCGGTTTCACAGCAGCGCCCACAAACCTCACCGAATCGGCCATATTTGCCCATAGGTTTCAGCGTTGCCCCCAGATCCTTCATAGTTGCCGGTTTAACGATATGGTAACGCTTGGCTTTTCGGCACGGAATCTAGAAGGTTTGAATAGATAGAATACCTTGAAGCGGATTATGGGGATTCCCGGAAAGCCTGCCGTCTGGCACAATACGGCATGGACGACGAGGAGATGAGCAAAGCGATTGATCTGGCTTTCGGTATGCATTTGAGCATATGCGGCAACCATTTCATGGCCGAAACCATCAGTAACAACAGTGTCCAGCAGCTGAAGTATGAAAGCCTCGTGTACGCACACGGCGTTATTCTGGCGAGAGCGTGCGCCGACCTAGCCTATGGACTGGCAGAGCGCGGAGATTCGCTCGCATCGTTCTTCAATGACGTTTCCGGCGTGTATTCCACAATCATCGGACACCACGCCCATGCCGAAGATGAGCCAACACCGGAAGCAGAGCGCATTATGAGCCGCGCTATCGTTTACGGGCAGTCGGTGCTTCTGGCGGATATCTTCTACGCGCTTTACCGCCCCGGTTAACGAAACAGGATTCACAGCCCTGACACGCTCTGGCAGAATCGGGTTTTCGAGGGAAAGCCATGATCGACCGCCGCGCCTTGTTCGGATTCCTGTCGCTGCCCTTCACACCAGCGCCTACATATGCGGACGCCCGCATGGTGGAGCGTTTGGACAAGATCATCGAAGCCGCGCAGGAGCTTCGTTCACAGTTCGACGGATCGGGCCGCCTTCATACACTGTCCGCCCGCTTCCTGTCCGGCTCGCTCTCTCACCGATCCGCCCTCCTGCAAAAGGCGATCAGGCGGGGCTACCCATGAGAGCGAATCGTGTACCGGAATGACTACATCGTGGCGCTTTGTCTGATGCGGAAGCTTTGCGGCCGGATCGAAGCCCGCCACGCAGAGGTGATCGACCCTGAGAATTCGGAATTGGGGCGTGAATTCGCTTCAGCGATGCAGGGAAATTTGGCCTGCAAGCTCGCCGCGAGAGTGCTTGCCCTGAGGGACACGAACTATGAAAGGGTCGATCCGGGTTTCGTACGCCGGATGGAGCATCTATGGAGCTTGGCCGACTCCATCCTCGACGCTGACACCCGATCAGCCGGACAATCCGTAGACGCCATCATGGCGCGTGCCTTGGTAGACGGCATCGGAATCCAGCTCGCCAAAGAGGTGATGCTGCTGTCAGGCGAAGTTCACCGACCAGAGACACACTGAGCATACCTCGCGATCGCTTCCGTCAAGCCCGCCGCTACGCGGCCCTTCGGCTTCGGGGCTGGACGTGCGCTCTTCGCTTCGGTCTTCTGGAATTGTCCGGGACGAGGATCATGTCCGTTTTCGCCTCCGGCGGGACCGAACCAGGATCATAGGGACGGGCTGTCCGCCTTTCGCGGCCACCCGACCCTGAAGAAAAACGGCTTTCGAGAAAGCGATAAAAACGGCTGTCTATAATGGTATAATGCCGTCGATCTATATTTACCTCTTGCTTGAATGATATTTTTTCGTCACCCTCGCCTTTGGGGGTAACATGCACGACGATTTTCCGCTGGTGATTCCACCGGCCGCCAATCCCGAAGCCCAGATCATGCACCGCAAGGCCGACCGCGCGAGCGTCGGCTATTTCCAGCGCGCGCATGTCGCGAAGGTTCTGGCCCGGCTGAACAACACGCTGCAGGACGCCGCCGTCCATGTCGCCTACGCGCCGATGCTCTGGGACGCCCCCAAGGAGTACCGCATGATGAACTACGGCGCGCGATCCGGCGGCATGCGCCCGATCGGCGCCGAGGAGAGCGAGGGCCGCATCAACTTCCTCGTCGAGCGCAAGAAGGTGTTCGTGCGCTGGCGCAAGGCTGCACCGCAAAATGCCATTCTGACATGCGAGGATTTCTGCCAGCGGGAATTATCGCTTTATGCCATTCGAGAAAAACATAATGTCAGCTGGGACACGGCCATGGAGCGCCTTCAGGTCGGGCTGAACGAGTACGCCATCGCGGCCGGGTGGGGGGACCAGATCAATGGCCGACCCTAAGGACGACAACGTCATGAGCTTCTTTTCGGGCCGTCCGGTCGCGCCGCGCGACGTGCTGCCTCAAAAGCCACGCGCGGCGACGGCGGACGAGGAGCTGGCGCTCTTCAACGACCTGACCGCCTTCCTCATAAGCCGCAAAGGGAACCTTACCCGGATGCAGATTGTAGGTATCTGCGACGCGTTGAAAGACTTCGCGAAATATAACGCTTGACAAAGCGGGGAGAATTCCCGCAATACTTGTGCATACTCGATTTTCTGTCTCCGCCGCGAAGCAACGCAGGCGGAGTTTTCATTTCAGCGCGGGCGTTATCCCCTTCTCACCTGCGCGAAATCAGGCCGCGCCGGTGCCGGAAACACCGCGCGGCCTTTTCATTTTCAGGAGGCCTTCATGGCAAACGAACTGATCGTCATTCCGCGCCGCTTGGATCAGCCGATCATCGGCGACAAGATGCAGATGCAGGGCAGCCACGTCGCAGCCGGCATCGAACAGCGCCTGAACGCGGACAACGCAGCCGTATTCACCTGCCCGGACGGCACCGCCTACATCGAGATCTACGCCAAGAGCGCGATCTGGTACCGCCTCACCCCCAAAGGCATGACCGCGGCGAACGCAACAGTCGGCCAGGACAACTACCTTGAAGCCGGCGGCCGACACGAGCGCTGCGCCGAACCCGGCTGGACTGTCAAGGCGATCGTCGACTCCTAAGCCTACACCCAAACCCGCGCACTTCCGGCGCTTAACGGATGCCCTCACAGCATGAGCAAATTAAGTAACAAGCAGATCCGTTTCTGCGAGGAATATCTTGTCGACCTGAATGCGACCCAAGCGGCGATCCGCGCCGGCTATTCGCAACACACAGCAGGATCAATCGGCGAAGAGAACCTGAAAAAACCTGACATCGACGCCCGCATCAAGGCTCTTCAGGCCGAACGCTCGAAACGGACCGAGATTACCGTAGACATGGTCCTTCAACGCTGGTGGGCCATCGCCAACGCGGACGCCAACGAATTGAGCGAGCTTCGCCGCCGCTGCTGCCGTTACTGTCATGGCGAAGGCCACGAGTATCAATGGACCGAGCGGGAATTCAAAAAGGCGCAGGAACGCTATCTGGAGTCCCTGAAAGAGGATGATTTCGCCGACGAGGACGAGGAATTCGCCTCTGAACCGCTGGCACCTCCTGATCCGAAAGGCGGCTTCGGCTGGGATCCGCGCCTTGAACCGCATCCGGACTGTCCGGAGTGCTTTGGTGAGGGCGTGCCGGATATCGTGTTTAAGGACACGGGCAAAGCCAGCCCAGCCGCCCGCCTTTTGTATGCCGGCGTGAAGCAGACGAATTCCGGTCTTGAGATCAAGACCCATGACCAGATGAAGGCGCTCGACAACGTGGCCCGCCATCTGGGCATGTTCAAGGACAAAGACAACAGCCCCTCGGCCGTAACCATACAGGTTACGCGCTTCTCTGATGCCGACGATCCGCCTTCCACATAACTGGAAGCCGCGGGCGTATCAGCTCCCGCTCTGGCGATACCTTGAGAATGGCGGAAAGAGGGCTCTGGCGGTCTGGCACCGCCGCGCAGGTAAAGACGACCTCTGCCTGAACTTCACGGCCTGTCAGGCCATGCAGAAGGTCGGCAACTACTGGCACATGCTGCCCGAGGCGGCGCAGGCCCGGAAAGCGATCTGGAAGGCGGTCAACCCGCACACCGGCAAGAAGCGTATCGACGAGGCTTTCCCCCTCGAAATCCGCAAGTCGACGAACGACACGGAGATGTTCATTGAATTCATCAATGGCTCGTCCTGGCAGGTTTTGGGGAGCGACAACTATAACAGCCAGGTGGGCTCTACGCCTCGCGGAATTGTCTTCTCCGAATGGGCGCTGGCAGACCCTAACGCTTGGGCGTACATGCGGCCGATCCTTGCCGAGAACGGCGGATGGGCGCTCTTCATAACCACGCCGCGGGGCCGCAACCATGCCAAGAGCATGTACGACGCGGCCACCAAGGCGATGGGTGAAGATGGCAGCTGGTTCTGCCAGAAGCTGACCGCCGAACAGACGGGCGTGTTCACGAAGGAGACGCTGGAAAGCGAGCTTCGCGAACTGATCGCCGAGATGGGCGAGGAAGAAGGAACGGCCAAATACCTGCAGGAATATTTCTGCAGCTTCGACGCAGCCCTGCCGGGTGCCTATTACGGCAAGGAGATGAACGCGGCCGAGCAGGAAGAGCGGATCCGCATCCTGCCATACGACCGGCGGTATCCGGTCTATCCGGTGTTCGACCTTGGCTTCGGCGATTCCACGGCGATCCTGTTTTGTCAGGTCATTGCCGGCGAGCTTCGCGTCATCGACTACCACGAGAGCAGCGGCCAGAGCGTGCCTTTCTACGCCAAGCTGATGCGCGACAAGCCCTATGTGCTGGGCAAGCTGATCCTGCCGCACGACGCCGGCACGGGGTCGGTCAGGACGGGCAACACGATCGAGCAGCAGTTCAACGATCTGGGCTTCGAGACGGAAGTGCTGCCGGTTGTCAGCCGTGACGCCGGGATCAAGACGGCCCGCACCACGCTGGCGATCACGTGCTTTCATTCGACCAACTGCGAACGGCTGATCGAATGTTTGAGGCACTATCACCGGGAATGGGACGACAAGAACAAGGTCTTCCGTCCGACACCGAAGCATGACTGGTCCAGCCACGGATCGGACGCCTACCGCTATGCGGCGGAGGCTTTCAACGCTGGCCTGATGGACCCGGAAAACACGAGCAACAAGGATGAGAAACCCAGCGATGCCCCGATAGGGCCGCAGGGCTGGATGGCATGATAGAAAGCGATAATTCGGAAAAAACGGACAAGGAGCGATCCACGGCGGCCACGGAGAAGCTGCTGGCCGAGGCGCATGCCGATTTCAAGACGGCCAAGGACTATTACGACGAGGAATACGCGAACGGCGAGGAAGACGCTGAATTCCTGCAGGGCGATCCGTGGCCCGAGAACATCCGCAAGATGCGCGAGGCGCAGGGAAGCCCCTGCCTGCACATCCCGCGCCTCGCGCCGTTCGTCCACCAGGTCGAGAACGAGCAGCGTCAGAACAATCTGGCGATCAAGGTTTCCCCGGTCGACGACCACGGCGACAAGGAGACGGCCCGCATCCTGCGCGGCATCATCCGCAACATCGAAACCACGTCCGGCGCCTCGATCGCCTACAACAGGGCAGGGCACAACCAGCTGCGCCGCGGCATCGGCTGGATCAGGATCACGACCGCCTACGCGGACGAGCGCTCTTTCGATCAGGACATCCAGATCCTTGAGGTGTTCGATCCGGGCAGCTGCTATATCGACCCGAACCACAAAAATCAGGACGGATCGGACGCAGAATACGGCTTCGTTTCCGAGATGGTCGACCGTGCCGTTTTCGAAGCGCAGTATCCGGGCAAGGATCCTGTCAGCTTCAAGGAATTCGGCAGCGTCGATGGCGACTGGTGTACGGAAGACAAGGTTCGCGTCGCGGAATATTTCAAGAAGGAGTGGAAGGATACCACCCTTTACCAGCTGCTGGACGGAAACACCTGCACGGCCGAGGAAGCCAAGGAGCAGGGAATCGACGTTGCCGGGCTCAAATCCCGCAAGACGCGCATTCCGACGATCAAATGGTACAAGCTCACGGCGGCCGATATCCTCGAAGAGACGGTCTGGCCGGGCAAATACATTCCGCTGGTGCCGGTTTACGGCGATCTGATCTGGCATGAGGGCCGCCGCATCGCCCGCTCGCTGATCCATGATGCCAAGGACTCGCAGCGCCTTCTGAACTACTGGAAATCCGTCCACGCCGAAACGATCGCGCTGCAGCCGAAAGCGCCTTACATCGGCGCTGTCGGCCAGTTCAAAACCAACCGCGAGAAATGGCTGAACGCCAACGTCACGAACGCAGCCTTCCTTGAGTATGACCTGGTCGACCACAAGGGCCAGCTTGCGCCGGCTCCGCAGCGTCAGGCGCCCCCGACCGCATCCATCGCCATGTTTCAGGAAGCGATGGCGGCCGGCGAGGACATCAAGAACGCGCTGGGCATGTTCGAGGCCTCGCTGGGCCAGCAGGGCGACGAGAAGAGCGGCAAGGCCATTCTGGCCCGCCAGCAGCAGGGCAACAACGCCACGTTCCATTTCATGGACAACAGGGCGGTCGCGATCCGTCAGGTGGGCCGCATCATCATCGACCTGATCCCGAAAATCTACGTCGGCGCCCGCGTGGTGCGCATTATCGGCGAGGACGGTCAGGAGGAGACGGTCAGGACGATCACAGGCGCTGGCAAGCCTGCCAACCAGAACGAGGGTATCTATGCGCTCGACATGGGCAAATACGACGTTGTGGCCGATGTCGGCCCCGCCTACGCCACCAAACGCATCGAGAGCGTGAACACGATCATCGAGCTGATCCGCGCACAGCCGCAGATGGCGGGCATCGTGGGCGATATCCTCTTCAAGAACCTCGATTTCGCGGAAGCGGACGACATTGCCGAGCGCCTGAAGGCCCAGCTGCCGCCCGAGCTTCGCGGCGACGATCCGACCGCGATGCAGCTGCAGCAGGCCGCAAAGGCGATCGAAGCCCTGAAAGCGCAGATCGCCCAGATGGATCAGGCGCTGAAGGACAAGAGCCAGAGCGAGCAGCTCGACCGCGAGGTCAAGCTGAAAGAGCTGGATATCCGCTCCAAGGAAGTCGACAACAAGGCTGTCGAGGCGCAGGCGAAGCTTATGCCGCCCGCGCCTGTCATGCCTGCGGCCGATCCCGCGGCTGCAAACCCCATACAGCTGCCGCCCGGCGTCACGATGGAAGCCATTATTCAGGCCGTCATCGCGCTGGAAGGGCAGGTCGAGGACGCGTCCAACGCGCTCAACATGATTCTCTCCCACGAGGGAGGCGAAGAGGGGACTGCGGCCCCTGAACAAGCCGCTGCTTAAACCAAGGAACGTAAATGACGACCGAGAACGACCCGACGCAGGCGGCTCCTGCGCCCGGGGCTGACGCCCCGCAACAATCCGCACCGTCCGCGGACACACAGGACGAGGGCCAGACCGAAGGCGGCGATAATGAAGCCGGCGAGGGTGGCGAACAAAAGACCAAACAGCAGCCTTCGGAAGCAGACAAGATCCGCCATGCGATGCAGAAGCGGTTCGACAAGGTCTATTCCACGGGCAAGGATTGGGAACGACGGGCAACGGCGGCCGAACAGGAACTCGCCAAGCTCAAAGGGCAGCAATCCGGGCTGGTAGAACCCAAACCGACCGACTTCGAACACGGCGAAGACGATCCTGCCTACTGGAGGGCGCTCGGCAAGTACGAGAGCCAGAAGGAAGTGCTGGATCAGAAAGAAGCCGACGCCAAAAAAGCGCAGGATGAAGCTTACGCCAAATCCATCGAAGAAGGCCGCAAGGCATTCGAGAAACGGGAAGCGGCCTTCGCCGCCAAAGTGCCGGACTACGATGCAGTTCTGGTGGAGACATCGGCGCTCATCAAGGCGGCAATGGCGACAGACCCGCAAAACCCCGCTCTCAAAGTGATCAACACCGCCATCATGCACGACGATGACGGCCCGGCGATCGCCTACCATCTCGGCCAGAACCCCGACCTTTTCGACGAACTCATGACCAAGACACCGTTCCAGGTCATGCGCTCGCTCGCGAAAATCGGGTTCGAGCAATCACAGCCTGCCTCCGCCGCTCCCGCTCAACCAACCTATAAGGCGCCACCCGAACCCCTTCAGCCCGTCAACGGTCGCGGCCAGGTCGAAAAGAACCCGGACAAGATGACGATGGATGAATGGCTTGTGTGGCGAAGGAAAAACCTATCAGCCAAATAAAGACGTGAAGGAGCGTCCCTGATGAATGGCAAACTCTATCCTCACCCCTACCGCAGTTACGCGGGAAGCCCTGCGTATCCTGCACCAGAAGCTTAACTTTGTCGGCTCGATCAACCGATCCTACGACGACAGTTATGCAAAAGAAGGCGCGAAGATCGGCGACACGCTGAAAATCCGCCAACCGAACCAGTACAAAGTCCGTACCGGTGCAACCCTGTCCGCCCAGGACACGAACGAAACGTCCGTCGACCTGAAAATCCAGACGCAAAAAGGGGTTGACGTAAACTTCAGCTCTGCAGAACTGACGCTCAACCTCGACGACTTTTCGAAGCGTATTCTGGATCCTGCGATGGCGGTTCTTGCAGCCAACATCGAGGCGGACGCCTTCAACATGTACAAGGATGTCTACCAGCAGGTCGGGGCACCGGGCACGGTGCCGAACAGCCTGAAAGTCCTCAACCAGGCCCGCGCCAAGCTGACGGACTCTCTGGCCCCGACCACGGATCGCTCAATCATCCTGAACACGGACGCACAGGTCGAGATTTCGGACGCCCTGAAGGGTCTTTTCAACCCGCAGGACAAGATTTCCAAAGCCTACCGCGATGGCGTTCTGGCGCCCAATACGGTCAGCTTCGGCGACATCTACGAGAACACGATCGTCCCCGTACATACGAACGGCTCGGCGACCGGTTCCCTGACGGTGACGGGCGCTCCGGTCGAAGGTTCGAACACGATCAACCTGACGGGCACGGGCACGCAAACCCTGACCAAGGGGACGGTGATTACGATCGCGGGCGTTCAGTCCGTTCACCCGGAAACGAAGGTGGCATCCGGCAAGCTGCAGCAGTTCGTCGTTACGGCGGACGTGGCGGCTGTCGGCGGATCCTACACGGGCGTTCAGGTGTCCCCGGCCTTCATCGCGTCGAACACCAACCCGCGCCAGAACATCTCGGCCCTGCCGGCGACTTCGGCCCTCGTCACGGTCTCCGGTTCTGCCTCCACCGGCTACGCCCAGAACATGGCGTTCCAGAAGGACGCGTTCGCCTTCGCAACGGCCGACCTGATCATGCCGAAAGGCGTGGACTGGTCTGCCCGCGAAGTCATGGACGGTCTGTCGATGCGTATTGTTCGCCAGTACGACATCAACAACGACAAGTTCCCGTGCCGTATCGACATCATGTACGGTTACGCGACGATCCGCCCGCAACTGGCCTGCCGTATCACGGCCTAATTCCCTCCAAAGGAACCTTGAAAGCCGCCCTTTCCGGGCGGCTTTTTTCTACCCGCGTTCGCTTTTAAACCCAACAATCCAAGGAATGATCCATGCCAGAATTCGAAAGACAGTGGCTTCATCAGGACGGCAAGGAATCCGTCCTCGTCGAAACCAAGGAAGCCTATGACGCCGCCATTAAGGAAGGCTTCAAGCCCGTGAAACACAACCAGCCCGTCTCTGACGACACCGCCGAGCTGCAGGAGCAGCTGAAAGAGGCGCGCGCCGAGATCTCCACGCTGAACGGCCTCCTCGACAAGGCGAACAAAACCAACACCGAGCTGACGGCCGAATTGGAAACGCTGACCAAGGCGAATGCCGAAGGCGCCAAGCAGCTGGCCGATGTCCAGAAAGAGCTGAAAGAGGCAACCGCCGCTGCTGCCAAAAAGGCGGGCAAATAACCCATGGCAACGGTCCGCGACCTGATTACCCGATCCTTGAGATTGATTCAGGTGATCGGCGCGGCCGAGCCTGCCGGCGACGAGGACGCAGCCGACGCCCTCGTCACGCTGAACGAAATGCTGGAAAGCTGGTCGATCGAGAAGGACACGATTTTCGAAGAAAAGCGCGAAACCTTCCCCGTTTCCGCCGGCACCGCAAGCTATACCATCGGGCCTGCCGGTGTATTCGCGACTGTCCGCCCCGTCCAGATCAAGGCAGCCTTCCTGCGCGAGGGTACATCCGACCTGCCGTTGACCATCATTGACGACGTGGAATATTCCGCGATCCCGGACAAATCGGCCTCAACCAAGCCTTACCGCCTCTATTACGACGCCAACCACCCGCTGGGCACGCTGATCTTCGATAGCGTCCCGCCCGCCCCTTACACGCTCGGGCTGACCAGCCTGAAGCCGCTCACCACGCTGGCCGACCTCAACACGGTCCTCTCCCTTCCGCCCGGCTACGCGCAGGCGTTGCGCTACAATCTCGCCCTGCAGCTCGCGCCCGAATACGAGCGCCCGGTTTCCGACGACGTTCGCCGCATCGCTGCCGAAAGCAAGGGCGCGATCATGGACGCCAATACCATGAACCAGAACAACTCCTCGCAGGTCGATCCCGCGCTGATGCAAATCAGCTGCATGGGCAGGTGGCGATGAGACTGCCGCTGGTCGGCCCATCCTACCGCCTCGACGGCCGGTCTTTCGACTGCCAGCGCACGATCAACCTGTTTCTGATCGCCTCGGAAACCGGCACTTCCAAATCGCCCGCCTGCCTCCGGCTGACGCCCGGCCTTGCGTTGTTCGCGCAGGCCGGCGGCGGGCCGGGCAGGGGGTGCAAGACGACCGCCAACGACGGGCGCGGCTTCGTCGTGTCCGGCAACGGCTTTTACGAGGTGCTGGAGGACGGCACGACCGTCCTGCGCGGCACCCTGCTGACTTCCGTAGGCATGGTCTCCATCGCCGAGAACGGCAGCCAGGTCATGATCGTGGACGGCCGCTTCGGCTACATCTTCACGATCGCGACCAACGCCTTCGCCCAAATTACCGACCCGGATTTTCCGGCGTGCTCGATGGTCGACTATCAGGACGGCTATTTCATCGTCTTCAAGCTTGGTACCGGCCAGCCTTACATCTCGGCGATCAATGACGGCTTCAGCTGGGATCCGCTCGATTTCTCGTCGACGGAAAGCAGCCCTGACAACCTTGTCGGGTTGATTTCCGACCACGGCCAGATGCAGTTTTTCGGGACGCGCAGCGTGGAAGTGTTCAACAACACCGGAAACGCGGCCTTCCCGTTCGAGCGCGCGGAAGGCGCGATCATCCAGACCGGTTGCGCCGCCGGCTTCACGATCCAGCGCTTCGACAACACGGTTGTCTGGCTCGGCATCGACGAGCAGGGCCGCGGCGTCGTCTGGAAGATGAACGGCTACAACGCGCAGCGGATATCGACGCAGGCGATCGAGGGGCGCATCGCCTCGGCCAAGGATTTCACGGAGTCCTATGCGTGGACGTACCACCAGGAAGGACATATTTTCTACTGCCTGCAGGTCAAAGGCCTCGACACGACGCTGGTTTATGACGGCACGGTCGGCCAATGGCATGAACGCAGCTTTTTCAACAAGAGCCTGTCGCGCAGCGAGCAGCATCGCGCCGCCGGTCATTTCTTCTTCGCCCAGAAAAACCTCGTCATCGACCGGGAAAACGGCAACATCTACAACCTGTCGAACAAGGTCTATTCCGACAACGGCGACGCGATTATCTGGGAGCGCACCTTCCCCCACCTGTCGCAGGAAGGCGCGATCATCCCGCACAACGAGCTGGTGATCGACATCGAGCCCGGACAAGGGCTTGCGAACGGGCAGGGCAGCGATCCCAAGATCAGCCTGTGCTATTCCGACGATGGCGGCTTCACCTTCACCTCGTTCCGCAGCACGAGCGCCGGCAAGATCGGCCGCTATAAGGCGCGGGCGCGCTGGACGCGGCTCGGATCGTCCCGCGACCGCGTCTATCACCTGCGCGGCTCCGACCCGATTTTCTGGCAGCTGAATGACGCCTACCTGAACCCGCCGAGGGCTGCATGACCGCGCAGTTCCCGCCGATCAAGGAAGTGATCGCAGGCCAGAGCGGCTTTGCCCCGAACGTCTGGGCGCGCTGGTTCCAGTTCGTATCGAACGCGGTCAACGGCCGCGCGCCGGTCCAGCTGCAGGGCTTCGCCAAGGCGGACGTTCCTGACCCGGCAAGGTGGGAGGGAAGCCTGATTTTCGTGACCGACGATGTCGGCGGAGCCGTCCCCGCATTTTCGGACGGCACCAACTGGCGGCGCGTCACTGACCGCGCCGTGATTTCATAAGGAGGATTCATGGGATTACTTGGAAGCCTCGCTGGAGGCGTGCTTAGTGGCGGCGCTGGCGGCGGCGCGGGAAAAGCCGCTGGTATTCAGACCGCCGCAGCTGAAAAAGCCCTGCAGCTGCTGGAAGAACAGAACCGTCAGGCCCGCCGCGACGTGCGACCGTGGTATCTGGCCGGGACGAACGCTTCGGATCTTCTGTCGAGCTATCTGGGCCTGCCCGGCCCGAGCGGCGAGGATTATTACCGCCGCTATCTTCCGGCCGAGGCAACATGGACAGGCAAAGGCCGATCCGGGAACGAATACGTCGCTAACCGCGGCGATGATTTCTACCTCCTGAAAGAAGACGGCCTCTACACCCAGAAGAACAAGCGCGACGGCTCGCAGCCGGCGGACGCGGACTGGACGAAGATGGATATCGCAGGCCCGGTCACGCGCCCGGAAGGGACCGGCACGCTCCTCGACCCGTACCAGTATCAGGAAGATCCGGGCTATCAATTCGCGCTGGACGAGGGCAACAAGGCGATCGAGCGCAGGCTGGCCGCGCAGGGCAAGATATTCACGCCCGAGGCGGTGAAGGCCTTGTCGGAATACAATGTCGGCGCGGCGAACCAGACCTATAACGACGGTTTCCAGCGCGACCAGCAGCAGAAAACCTCGATCTACAACATGCTCTCGGGCGTATCGAACGCCGGGCAGAACGCCGCCAACACCCAGATCGCCTCGGGCCAGCATTACGCCGATGGCGCTGCCGAACTGAACACCCAGATCGGCAACGTGCAGGCCGCAGCCCAGCAGGCGAAGACCGCCAGCCGCGGCTCCATGTTCAGCAATCTTGCCCAGATGGGGATCAACGCCGGAATTGGATACGCGACCGGAGGCTGGGGCGGCGCGCTTGCCGGCCTGCTGAAGTAAGGAGGAACCATGCCTTTAGACCCGTCGATCCCTTGGGGATCGTACAATGCGGCGCAGGATCGCCGCCGCCTCGACATGGCGCAGCAGCAGATGGAGGACGAGCGCCAATGGCGTGCGGCCCAGCTCCAGACGCAAGGCGCCGACCTCGACAAGATCGCCGATCGCGCGCTCCTGAAAAAGCAGATGGGCCAGCCCCTCGATCCCCGCGAGCAGGCGGGCCTCGATGCGTGGAACGCCAAGCAGCAGATGGGCCTGTCCACGGACATGGAAGGCAACATCTACCCGTCCAAGCGCTCGATCTACGACATCATCGGCGGCGCAGCCCGCCCGACCGGCATCAATCCGGCCGCCGGCAAGGCAGGCCTGCCGATCGGTGAATTCCCGTCCGGGACGAAGGCGCCCGCCAAGGGGATTTCGATCTACGACACGAGTGCCGAGGCCAACGGCGCGCTGGACGCCATCGGCGATGCCCTGCCCAAACCCACGGCGGACGGCAGCAAGCCGCTGACGCTGGCCGAGCTGCAGAGCATGATCCCGGCGCTCGATGTGAAGGATCTGGGCACGCTTCCCCCGGAAATGGGCGGATCCGACCTGCCGCAGGTGCCGAACCCGAACCGCGATCAGATCCCGCAGCCGGACACGAGCGGCGAGTCGCCGTACCGCCAGAAGGAAGCGTGGAACCAGACGAACAACGCCAACGCCGACCTGAAGAAGACCAAGCTGCAGAACCAGGTGCCGGGCCTCAAGACGCGCGACGGCTATGTGCCGAGCGCGGACGACGCCAAGCAGACCAAGGAAGTGGCGCAGGCCGTCGACATGCTGGACAGCCTCCTGACCGATTATCAGTCCGCGCTGGACAAGAGCCCGAACCCCGTCGCCGGATCGCCCGAAGCCCTGCAGATCAACCAGCTGCGGGCGCAGATCGGCGCGCAGGTCAAAGCCATGGAAACGCTGGGCGCCTACGACAGCGGCGTGCAGCAGCTCATGAACCAGATGCTCGGCAACCCGATCATCGCGGGCGGCACGACCATGGACTTCGCGGCCAACCCGATCGACAGCATCATGTCGACGAAAACCAAGGCCGACCCGGCCACGGCGAAGGCGCTGAACAAGTCGAACATCGACGCTTTCCGCAAATACAGCCGTGAAAAGCTCAAATCGACTGCCGGGGCGCGTGGCTTTGAGGCGCCGCAGGGCGGGAAAGCTGTCTCTTATCAGGAGTATTTTAAATAATGCCAGATGTGGAAATGCCTGACGGCGTGATCGTGAACTTCCCCGATGACATGCCGAAAGAGCAGATCCGCGCCCTGATCCAGACGAAATTCCCCGACGCGGCCAAGGGGGCGGAACCCTCCTCGCCGCCTGCGGCGGCTACGGAGCCGCAGGACGGGCAGGAACCAGCCGCCGCACCTTCGCCCGCCGAAACCCCGAAACAGCCGATGCTGGCCCGCCTGAAGGGCACGCTGGGCCGTGCCGCAAAGCTCCTCTTCGATCAGGGCATGCAGGGAGCGACCGCGAACCTTGCCGACGAGGCCCAGAGCGCGATCGGCGCCGGCATCGCCTCCGCCGCTACGGGCGAACCCTATTCCAACCTCTACCGCGCTTCGCAGCTGGACGCGAACCGCGAACTCGAAAGGCAGCAGCATGACCACCCCATCGTTTCAGGCGCGGCGCAGGTCGCAGGAGCAATCGCAGGGCCGGGCGCAGCCGCCACGAAACTTCCTGCTGTTGGCCGTGGGCTGGCAGCTCTCGGCCGCGTGCCCGGCGGGATCGCCCTCCAAGGCGCTGCTGTCGGCGCGGCTTCCGCTCCCATCTATGCGGCAGGCGCTGCACAGGAAGGCCAGCGAGCTGACGCGGCGGGAGACGCTGTTGTTCCTGGCGCTTTGGTCGGTGCTGTTGCTGCCCCTGTTGCTGGAGCGCTGGGCAATGTAGCCGCCAACACGCTGGGGCCGCTTTCGAGGAAGGCTGCCGCCTATATCGGCCGCAAGAGCCAGGCGCGCCAGATCGTCGAAAAGCAGCTCACCGCCAACCCCGACCTGCCGAACGCGATCCGGACGGCTGAAAACCGCATGGCCGTGGCCGACCGCGAGGGCGTGCCGCTGAACCTTGGCGAGGCGCTGGACGACAATTCCTTGCGCGCGACCGCCGCCGCCCTGCAGGGCCGACCGGAAACGGCCGCGAGGATGCAGAAATTCTTTGCCGACCGCTCCGCAGCGGTACCGGGCGCGATCGACCGGAATATCGGCGCCATCGCCCCGAACGTCCGCACACCCGACCAGGCCGGCGGCAAGCTCATCAAGGCGGCCGAGGACAAGATCGAGCGCATGACGACGAAGATGCAGTCGGACGCGCACCCGTTCTACGAGCAGGCCAAGCTGGAAACGATCCCGGAGGATTCCCCCGTCCTGAAGCGCATGACCGTCCGTCAGGCGATTGCCGCCGCGCGCAAGGCCTACCCGGACGAGATCCCGCCGCTGGAAATCCCCAAAGGCCCGAACGGGGAAAAGCTGCCCGACGCGCTGATCCAGAAGCTGCGCCAGTCCGGCCAGCTGGGCGAGGGCGTACCGGACAATTCGATCGCCGTGCTGCACCACGCCAAGATGCAGCTGGACGTGATGATGAAAAAAGCCGTCGAACAGGGCGACAACACCCGCTCCAAATATCTCGGCGAGGCGCTGGGCGAACTGAACGCCGCGCTCGACAAGGCCTCCCCGGCCTATGCGCAGGGCCGCCAGATCTACCAGCAGCAGATGCCCGATATCCAGCGCCTGAAAGAGGGCCGCGTGGGCGACCTGACGCGGATGCGCGCCAACGGGCCGGAAAAGGCGACTGCCAAATTGTTCGAGGGATCGCCGACCGCCACGCGCGAGATGGTCGCGGCGCTCGGCCGCCCGGTCTCACAGGAAGCGGCTGCCGGCGAGCTGCGCCGGATCGCCGACACGAACAAGAACGACCCGCTGACCTTCGCAAACAAGGTCTGGGGCAACACGCCGTCGACGGCGGCGCAGGAGCAATGGCGCACCGTGCTCGGCACCAA
>NZ_JBEPKM010000033.1:0-38591 GCF_040544715.1 Methylobacterium sp. 1030
CAGGCAGGCCGCTGAAGCCGCTGGTCTACCCTCATTGGCTTCCGTCTCGCCCCCTCTACCAGGCTTCAAACCCCGTTACTCGGACAAGCTCCTAGCCTTCCCACCACCCTGCTGGATTCTCGAAGGTGTCGCACGATCGAGGTCGCCCGCTGCCCTTCGGCAGCTTTTTGAAGGTTGGGTTATCCTCGAATCTAACGGGTTTAGAACTTGGGTATGCGTGCGCTTCGCGGATTTGCACCCTCCCTCTGCGGCCACAGCTGCCTGCCGGGGCAGGTGAGCAGGATGGGTCTTGCGGGTGAGGCGCAGCCAGGCCGTCCATTCGGGCGCGACAATGCGGACGATGTTGGTGTCGTTGCGGAAGCCGATGATGCGCCGCTCCTCGACGGTGACCAGCCCGAGCTTCCCTGCCTCGCGGACGGCGTTGCGCACGGTGGTCTCGGCCACGCCGACGATCGCTGCTAGGTGGCCGACGGCGAGGCGGCAATCGCCCCGGCGGGCGGTCTCGGCCGCCACCAGCGCCAGCACCGCCTGCTCGGCCAGGGTGAACCGGGCCGCCAGCCCCGGCGGCAGCCGCCCAGAGGCTGCCCAGTGGCGGCGGCGCTCTATCGAGGCATCCGTGCGCGGGCGTGAGCCTACCGACCGCCTAGTGCTTCCTGGGAGGGCCTGAGGGATATCGGCAGCCTCGGCCGGTTGCGGCTCTGCCGGGCTCGACGGCTGCCCAACACGGGCTGCCTTACCATTCAGCGTGCGCGCCTCGAACAGGCGGAGAGGCTCTCGGCCTCGGCTTCGGTGATGTGTCCGTCCCCGGATGCGCGCCAGAGCTGCGCTGTCATCTGGGGAAGGGCATCCGGAAGTGGCGCCGGCAGTGCGGGCATCGTACGGGCGGGACGAGCACTACGAACAGTCGGCCGATGATGGCCTGACGCACGGCCGGCAAGCTTGGAGACGGCGGCGGTCCTCGAAGGCCGGCCACCTTTTTCCCCCCGACCCGCTCGTTCGGGCCGAGCAAGGCGCAGATGCTGCAGGTAGCCGCAGGCGATGCACGTCATTAGCGCCTGCCGGTGCAGGCCGGTCCAGGAGCTGCCCTCGAAGTGGTCGAGGCCGAGTTCTTCCTTGAGCTGCTGGTGGGCCTGCTCGCACACCCAGCGCTCCTTGATCGCGCCGGCCAGGGCCCGCCAGATCGTGCGGGGCGGCAGGTTGGATAGGTAGAACTTGCGCTCGCCCGAGGCGCGCCACTCGCCCACCATCCAGACCTCGTCGCCTGGCAGATGGCACGACTACCGCTTCGGGTACGCCCGCCTTCTCACACCGCTGCGGGTCAGCGAGCCACTCCTCCGGCAGGAACAGGCGCAGGGCGACCGGCACGAGCACCTCGCCCCACGCCACGGTGAGCGAGACGAGCGACTGGCAATTGGCCTTCTTGCCGAGCGCCCCACAGTACTGGCGCGCCACGCCCACCCAGTGCGTGCCCTTCTTCGGCAGGGCCGTGTCGTCGATCACCAGGCAGGCATCGGATCCGCCGACCAGCCGGTCCGCGGTACGGGTGAGTTCCGCCCAGAGCGGGCCGTCGTCCCAGGCCGGGCTGGCGATGAAGTGTTGCAGTTGGTCGTGGCCCGGCAATCCGAGGCGGGCCGCCATCGGCTGCAGGCTCTCGCGATCACCGGGACCGAGCAGGTCGCGCAGGTACAGCGGCGCCCAGGTGCGCTGCGTCTTGCGCCCCATCGTAGCCAGAAACGGGGCCAGCCATAGATCGAGGTCCGGCCCCCACGATCTCTCGCCCATGTCCATCTCCCGCAGTGCCACCGCAGGATCAAAACGCCCACCGCCCCTCAAAGTACACAGGTAGTGCTATGACTTGAGGTCGTTCTTGCTGATGAAGTTGAAGTTCTCGATCATGACGTCCCGTACGATCTCGGCTCCGATCCGCCGGTTCACGGCCTGCCTGATCTGGTCCAGGCGTCCGGTGATGTCGTACTTCTTCAGGTTCTTGAAATTGAGACCCTTGTCGTTGTAGATTTGCTGGAAAGTCTCGTCCCGCACGAAGGAATCCGGCGCGACTGGCATGCTCTTCATGCTGAGCGAGTCGGCCGTGAAGACGATCGTCGCCAGGACGTATCCCTGGACGGCGCCCTCGGCGATGACTGGGATCTGGAGCGGTGGCAGCTTCTGGTAGGCGAGGCCTTCGAGGTAATCCTCCGACCCGGACGCGCGGATGTTCGGCATCCACGAGACGGCGGCGTAGCTCGAGAGCACCGTGATCACGCAGATCCACAGGCCAGTGACGACGATCCGGGTCATGCCTGATCAATCCCGATGGCGAACGCACGCGGAGTAGGTGCCGTCCGACTCGGCGCTCTGCGTCAGGGTCGCGACGATGTCGGCGACCTCCTGCATGGCCCGCAGGTGCATGCCAACGACCTCGTGGTTGCGCCCGAGCTTCGCGCGGACCCGGTGCAGGCAGTCCAGGGTCGCCGGGTCGTCGCCCGGGTGGATCGCTCGGCGACCGAGGCGGGCCAGCTCGACGAGGCTGTGGCTCTTGCGCTGGTGAAAGTCGTCCAGGGTGCTCAGGTCGTGTGCGAGGAGGGCCGCGGTCTCGGTATCGAGGGTGGCTTCGAGGCGGCGCAGGGTCGAGAGCAGCATGGGTCGATGTCCTTAGGTCGGCGATGGGGAGCGGAGGCCGGTCAGGCGGCGTCCGGACGCGAGGCGCCGCCGCCCGTGCCGGACGGGTGGCGGTTGGCCTGCACCGCCTGCGCGATCCCGATGCCGCCGGCCCGCGCGATCTGCGCCCCGAGCTGCTCGGCCAGCATCGATTTCCAGATCGCGCCGGCGTTGCCCTTGCCGAACACCGCCGCGGCATCCTTCGGGAGCATCGATTCGATGAAGGTCTGGAGGACGAAGGCCTCGAAGTCCTGACCGGGCCCGCCCGGCTTGCGCGTCGCGAGGGACGGCCCCGCGGATCGCAGGCGCGTCAGGATCGTCTCGACGTCCGCGGATCGCGTGCTCGTCACGGCCGGCGAGGCCTGCGCGACGCCCAGCGCCTCGCTGAACGGAGGGGACGCCGCGGTCGACAGCTTGGCGACGGCGGCTTGATATCGCTTGGGGATGGCCGCCTTGGCCACGTCGAGGACGATGTCGGAGAGGGGGCTCACGCTCATGGCACCTCGCTGTCCTGCCGGCCGTGGGAGGCGGGGCGGACGGGAGCGGTGGATGGATGGTTGGGCCGGAGGCTAGCATCCGAGGCTGACGGGGAGCTTGCGCCGCGCCGCACGTCCCCGCGACGTCCGGCCCCGTCCGGCCCGCCACCGGCCGTCACCGCGAAGGCTTCGAGGTGTTGCAGCCACGCCTGCTTCTCCAGGGCCGCGCCGTGCTCCACTCGCAACCGTCCGATCAGGCGCTCCGTCCGCTTGCGCTTGATCCCGGAGGCGATCAGGGAGCCGGCCCGGGCCTCGCCGTCCGCCCGAAGCCGGTCCTGCTCGATGGCGAGCGCGTTCAGGCGATGCGCCATCGGGGCCGGGAAGAGGCCGTGGAATGGCGACAGCCCGCCGAGGGCCTGTACGAGGTCGTGGCGCCGGGTCTCCACCTCGCGGCCGTCCCGGACGACGCGGGCGAGTTCCGCCTCCTCGCGGCGGTGCATCTGCCCCTGCGCGTCGAGGATCCGCGCGAGCCTGCGCAGGCGCACCTGCATCTCAGCCCATCCTCAGGACGTACGCATAGTTCCGGATGAACTGCGCGAAGAAGTCGGATGACAGGTAGAGGACCATGAAGATCCCGCCGGCGAGGACGAAGGGCGTGGCGATGAAGAAGACCGGGATCTGCGGCGCGAACTTGTTGGCGAGGCCGAGCGCGAGGTTCACGACGACGGCGTACACGATGAAGGGGCTGGTCAGCCGGAGCGCCATGGTGAACGCCGTCGCGGCGTGATCGACCAGCTGCATGAGCGCCAGCCGCGTCCCGAACGGCTCGCCGGGAAGGATCCGATCGTAGGAGGCGACGAGCCCGCGGAAGACCTCCCAGTGCAGGCCGGTGGCGAAGACGAGGACCGTCGCGGTCATCATGATCAGCGAGCCGAGCACCGGGGTTGTCTCGTTGTCGGCGACGGCGGTGCCGGGGATCGCCCCGAAGCCGATCGACGTCGCCAGGACGTTCGTCATGGTCTCGAGGGCGAAGTAGGCGGCCCGGCCGAAGAGACCGATGGTCAGCCCCGTCACGGTCTCGCATCCGATCCACCACAGCGTCGTGGCCGGCGTCTGGTCCACGAGGCCGCCGCCGAGCTTCGGCAGCAGCAGGGGCGCCATTGCGAAGGTCACCGCCAGCGCGATGAAGAGCCGGGCCTGGACCGGGACACGCGGGCTGGAGAAGCCTGGCACGGTCATCAGGACGCCGCCGATGCGGCAGAAGATCATGAAGACACCGAGGAAGGTCTCGGGCGTCACGCCGCTCACGAGATCGTTCCGAGGGACTTGATCTCGACGCCCCGGGCGATCTCCACGTGGGACAGCACGGGGATCGCGGGGAACAGGCGCTCGATGATCATCCGGACATAGCTGCGGACTTCGGGCGCGGCGACGACGACGAAGCCGTGCGTGAGCTTCATCCGGTCCTGGAGGGCCTCCGCCGCCTCCGTGCCGAACTGCTCGACAAGGCGCGGATCGATGTCGAGTTCGATCACATCGCCCTTCGCGTCGCGCTTGAGGGCCTGGTGCAGCGAGTAGTCCCAGCGGTTGCCGAGCCGCAGGACGCTGAGCACCCCGTTCTCGGCCAAGTCCCCGCAGATCTGCTGCGCGATGCGCATGCGCACGTGCTCCGCGATCTGCTCGGACCGGCGCGCCTGGGGCGCGACCTCGGCGATCGCCTCGAGGATGAGGCTCAGGTTGCGGATAGACACCCGTTCCGTGAGCAGAAGCTTCAGCACCGCCTGAAGGCTCGAATACGAGATGTGCGACGGGCAGATGTCGTCGAGCAAGCGCTTGTACTCGGGGTCGAGCCGATCGAGCAGCATCCGCATGTCCTTGTAGGACAGGAGTTGGGCGAGGTTGTTGCGGATGACCTCGCTGAGGTGGGTGAGCATCGCGGAGTGCCCGTCGATGGGGCTGAAGCCCTCGCGCCGCGCCTCGACGGCGTAGGCCTCCGGAACCCACACCGCCCGCATCCCGAAGGCGGGCTCGCGCACCTCCTCGCCGGGCATGCCCGGCAATGGCCCGTCGCCTACCACGATCATCGTCTCGCCGGGACGCAGGGCCTGCGAGGCCACGACGGTGCCGTGGATGCAGATCTGGTAGCACTTGGGCGGCGTGGCAGGCGATTCCACAAGCTTGATGTCGGGGACGACGAAACCGTACTCGCGCGCGAACTTGCGGCGCATCTTCGCCACCCGGTGCCCGAGCTCGCCATGCGCGCTCAGCATCTGCGTGGCGAGGTGCTTGCCGAGGCGCAATTCGACCTCGGCGGTCTTGAGCGAGTCCTTGACGGCGTCGCGATCGCGGGCCTCGACGAGGCGCTTCTGCTCCTCGGCCTGGGCGACGGACGCCGCGGCGGCCTGCCGCGCCGCGATCCGGCGGGGGATCAGGTAGGCGACCACGCCCATCAGGACGCTCAGGGCGGTGAACGGCACGAACGGCAGGCCCGGCATCACCGCGAACATCAGCATCAGGCCGGCGGCGACGAACAGGGCGCGAGGGTAGGCGCCGAGCTGGCCGAGGACGGCCTGCTCTGCCGTCCCGCGCGTTCCGCCCTTCGAGACGAGGAGGCCGGCCGCCAGAGACACGATCAGGGCCGGGATCTGCGAGACGAGGCCGTCGCCGACGGAGAGCTTGGTGAATACGTCCGCTGCCTGCGACAGCGGCATGCCGTGGCGCGTCACGCCGATGATGATGCCGCCGAAGATGTTGACGGCGATGGTGATAAGGCTCGCGATGGCCTCGCCGCGTACGAACTTCGAGGCACCGTCCATCGAGCCGAAGAAGGCACTCTCCTCCTCGAGTTCCCGCCGCCGCCGCTGCGCCTCCTTGTCGTCGATCAGGCCGGCGGACAGGTCCGCGTCGATCGCCATCTGCTTGCCCGGGATGGCGTCGAGGGTGAAGCGCGCCCCGACCTCGGCGATGCGGGTCGCACCCTTGGTGATCACCAGGAAGTTCACCGTGATCAGGATGGCGAAGACTACGAGCCCAATCACGAAGTCACCGCTCATCACGAACTGCGAGAAGCCCTGGATGACGTGGCCAGCCGCATCGACCCCAGCGTCGCCGTTGGCGAGGATGAGCCGGGTGGTGGCGATGCCCAGCGCGAGGCGCAGGAGCGTCGCGATCAGGAGGACGGTCGGGAAGGACGAGAACTCGAGCGGCTTCTCGATCCAGAGCGCCACCATCAGGATCAGCACCGACAGGGCGATCGAGAGCGCCAGCCCGACGTCGATGATCAGGGCGGGGATCGGCAGGAACAGGATCCCGAGGATCGCGACGATCCCGAGGGCGAAGCCGACGTCCCGTTGGGTCTTGCGTTCCGGTAGGGGGGCTGCCGCGGCTGCCATGTTGCTCTACTCGTTCCCTGCGTCGCCTCGCGGTTCTGCGGCACCGAGCTTGCGCAGGGATTGCGGTAGCGCGCCCATCCCCGGGGATGGGCGGCGCCTCAGAACCCGGACGCGATCCGGCCGTAGACCCGCTCGGTGAAGGCGAAGATCTGGCTGCCTACGAAGGAGCCGGTCACTATCATCACGAGGAGGATGACGACGATCTTCGGGACGAAGGTGAGGGTAACTTCCTGGATCTGGGTCAGGGCCTGGACGAGGGCGATCAGGATCCCCACGATCATCGCCGCCGCCACGGCCGGCCCCGACGCGACGATGACGGTCCAGATTGCCGCCCGCACGATCTCGAGTGCGTCGACCTCGTTCATGGCGCACCGGCGCCGGCGCGACGGGCCGGATGCCGCCAGCCGGGCGCCGGCAGCGCGTGTCGGGTATTCACCCCGCCCTCCCTCAGGCGACCGTGATGCCCGCACCGAGCGCGAGCTTGTTGCCGTCGGCGAGGGTCGCCGTCGCACCCTCGCTCGTGATCGCGACGGAGGCGACCTTGCCCGAGACGGTGCCGTCGGCGGATGTCACGTTCCGCCCGATAACCCCGTCCGCCTGCGAGAGCGCCGAGGAGGTCAGCAGGGCATCGAGCTTCGTGTTCATGTTCACGCTCTGCTCGACCTGCGAGAAGGAGGCGAGCTGGCCCATGTACTCGGCAGTCTTCATGGGCTCGGTCGGATCCTGGTTCTTCATCTGGGCGACGAGTAGCTTCAGGAAGTTGTCGTAGTCGAGCGTCGTCTTCTGCGACGCCGTCTTGGTCGCGGCCTGGGCGGCGGTGGTCGTGAGGGCGGTGGTGCCGGAGACGTTCATGATACTACCTCGCTGGGATCGGGACTAAGCGGGTCGGGATCGCCGGGCGCGCCGTCAGGCGACGCGCACGGCGTCCTCGTTCGAGGGCTCCGAGAGAGCCGCAGCCTCGACGGCGAACAGGCCGCGCAGGATCCGCAGCGCGTCGAAGGTCTTGCCGGCGTTCAGAAAGTCGCGCGCCGCCTCCAGCCCGGACAGGATCGCCTGGGCGGGACGAGCACGCACCAGAGGGAGTTCGAAGAGGTCGTAGGCCGCGCGCGCGTCCCCGGCGTTCGCGGGGTCGATCAGGATGGCCTGAGCGATGAAGTAGAGCCGGCGCACGGGAGAGGTCGCCTGCTCCTCCTGGAGGACGTGGGCCTCCAGGAGGAAGGTCGCGTCGTTGAGGAGTTCGAGGGAGACCTTGCGGTCCACCTTGAGGACCGCGCCATTAACGAAGATCCGTTCGCGGGCGCGCAGGCTCAGGCTAATGGAGCGGCTCATCGCAGACCGTCCCGGATTGTGGCGTTCACCGAGATCAGCGTGTCGAAGCCATGCGCATCCCCGCGCAGGATCCGGTCGGACTGGCGGATGATCCAGAGCCCGATCGAGATCAGGTCGGCCCGCATCGCCTCGGGGAGCGCGTTCTCGGGCTGTACGAGGTCGTCAATGAGCAGCTTCCAGAGCCGCTGGACGAAGCTGATCGCTTCGGTCCGGTCCGCTGCTGTCGCATCGGCGGCACCTGCGCTCGCCATCAGGTCGATGGCCCGGTCGAAGGCGGCATGCTCGCGCTGCCGGCAGACCTCGGCCGAATCGGCCGCCATCTCCTCGTACAATCCTCTATACATGGCAGGTCGATACCCTTCATCCTCGGGACGATGTGTGGGCGCTCGCGGGCGGCGTCCTCAACCGGGAAATGTGTGGCGGAAGGGCGCCGCAGGCGCCTTCGGTCGCTCTGGACTGGAGACCGCTCCAGCTCCGCCGTCGCGTCGGATCGTGCGGGACGGGTCCTCGCGCGGGAGGCGGGACGGCGGAGCGTCCTAGATGAAGTTGATCAGGCTCAGTCCCCGAATCTGGGACGTGACCGAGTAGGACATCTCGATCTGCGTCTTGAGCGTGTCGATCCGCGTCTTCACCTCGGCCGGATCCGTGCCCTCGAGGTCCTCGAGGCTCTTCGTCAGCACGACCTTCTGGATGTCGATCCGAGTCGTCGCCTCGGTCGTCTTAGTTTGGGCTCGCCCAAGATCCGCCTGGAAGCTGGTCACGCCAGCCGCGGCGGTTCCCATCAGATCCCGGATCTTCGTATAGACTGCGTCCTGCGTGGGCTTGGACAGGCTGGACAGCCCGATGTCGGAGCCCAGCGTGTAGGCCATGGCGAGCTGGCGCAGCGCCCCAGCGTTCGCATTGACCGAGGTCTCCACGGTCTCGCTGCCGCTGATCCGGCTCGTGATGTTGCGGTTCGAGGCCGACGACCAGTTCGCCGACCAAGTCGCGTCCGTGAACAGCGCGGTGAAGGGGCCGTCGAGGAAGGCGGTCATCTGCGCGGGCGTGATGGCCGCCGCGCCGGGCTGCGTGCCCTGGCTGGTGCCGAAGGCCGCCTGGAAGGCCGTGGCCATCGCGGTCTTGGCGGCGGAGGCCGGGGTCCCCTCGTAGATCGTGACGGGCTTCTTCCCCGTGTCGATGCCCGCGAAGAGGTACTGGCCCCCGGCGGCCCCGTTCAGCTGCGCGGTGAGTGCCGCGAGGCGAGAGGAGGCCTCCTGCGTGATCGCGGCGGCGCTGTCGTCGGACAGCTTTCCCGGCGCGACGAGGGCGAGGAATCCCTCGCCGTCCTCGCGCACCTGGTCGAGGATGGTCTGCGTGCCGCTCAGCCTGAGGCTCGCGAGACCGTTGCGCTCCTTCTGTGCGTCGAGCTCAGCGAGCTGGCGGTGGAGGTCGAGGCTCGTGCCCGTCCTGTAGCCGAGTTCGAGGCCGACATCGGCGAAACGGCTGCTGTTGAGCTCCGTCAACGCCGAGGCGAGGTCCGTCTGCATCCGCGCGACGCCCGAGCGCGGCGCGTTCCACAGGGTCAGGGTCGAGATGAAGCTCGTCTTCATGGCATCTACCTCACCGAGTCGAGGAGGGTCTGAAGCATGGCGTTCACCGTGGCGAGCAGCTTCGCCGACGCGGCGTAGGACTTCTCGAGCTGCAACATCGTCGCGGTCTCGTCGTCCCGGTTGACCCCCGTCGCGTTCGAGAGGGCCGTCGAGGCGCTTTGGAGGAAGGCCGCCTCGCTATCGACTTGGCTCGAGGCCGCCTTGCGGGTGGCCTCGAGCCAGCTCGCCGAGGCCGAGGCGGCGGCTTGCAGCGTTCCCGAGACGGGCAGCCCCGAGTCGGCCGGGTAGGATCGCGGCGTCGCGAGGGCGGCCTGCAACGCCTGCAGCCGATCCGCGAAGGAGGCTGCGCCGTCGGCATTGTAGGCGTAGCCCGCGCCCGCGTTCATCCCGCCGTCCCGGAGGCGGAACGGGTCCCCGCCAACCGAAGGATCGGCGGCCGCGTTGACGCCGATGCGGCTCGCCAAGCCCGGGAGGTCGGCCGTCGTCGGCAAGGCCGGGCCGCCCGAATGGGTAAACAGGCCGGCGAGCGCCGGGCCCGTGCCGGGCGTGCCATTATCCGTCTCGGCGAAGGCTTCGATCAAGCCCTGGGCGATCGTGTCGAACTGCTCCTGATAGGTGACCGCGGCCTCGTCGCGCACCTGCATCAGCCCGACTATGCGGCCTGTCGCGAGGGGCATCGGCGAGTTCTCGCCGGTCACCGCGACACCGTCGATCTTGACCACGCCCCCGACCGTGCCGGCGGTGAAGGCGTTCGTGGGCTCAAATACCACGGAGCGCGCGCTTCGGTCGAAGAGGGTGACCCCGTTGTCGGCGTAGAGCGCGACGTCGTTGCCGGCGCGCGTCACCGCGCTGACGCCGATCTGCTGCGAGAGTTCCGCCACGATCTTGTCGCGCTGGTCCAGGGCGTCGCTGATGTCCCCCCCTGCTGCGGTGCCTGCCACCACGGCCCTGTTGGCCGCGTCGAACTGCCCGAGTAGATCGTTGATCGTTCCAACCGAGGCGGCGACCTCTTGGTCCGCCTCCAGGCGCGTGCTCTGGACGAGCCGGCTCGCCTCGTTCAGGCCGGCGGCGAGGTCCTTCGCCGCGGCGATGGCGGCCTTCGCGAGGTTGGCGTCGTCAGGCCGCTCCGCGTAGGTGCCGAGCGCCTTGGTCAGGATCCCGACCTTGGCCGCGACGGAGTCGGTCCCCGCCGTGTCGCCGACGGTGTCGGCGAGCCGCGTCAGCCCTTTGAGGAGCGCTTGGCGCCCCGCGAGTTCCGACGTGCTGCCGATCATGCGCTCGTAGAGAGCCGCATCGCTCGCCCGGGACACGACGACCCGGAGCTGCCCGTTCCCCGTCACCAGTGAAGCGATCTTGCGGGAATAGGACGGGTCGTCGAGGCTCGTCGTGTTGCGCGAGACGATGGCCATCTGGCTCGCGTTCGCGATCAGCGACGACCGCGCCGCGTTCAGGGAAAGGGTGAGGCCCATCGCGAGGCTCCTCGGGCGCGTCAGCGCTTCAGGTTCATCAGGACGTCGAGCATCTCGGAGCCCGTCTGGAAGACCTTTGAGTTGGCCGTGTACGCGGTCTGCGCCTCGACCATGGTCGTCAGCTCGGTGCCGATGTCGACGTTCGACTGCTCCAGGGCACCCGACTGGATGGATCCGCGTCCCCCCTCCTTCGCGAAGCCGAGCTGGATGGTGCCCGACTCGATCGTGGTGTCGAACACGTTCCCGGCGTGGGGCGTGAGATTGTCCGGGCTTGCCACGGTGGCCAGCGGGACGCGGAAGGCGGCCAGCCGCGTGCCGTCGTCGTAGAGCGCGTACACCGTGCCGTCGGCCCCGACGTCGGCGCCCTTAACGGCGCTCGGCTTGTTGCCATTGGCCCCGCCCGCGAGGGTGTAGTCGCCCGCGAGCTGCGTCATCCCTGCCATGTCGAGGGTAAAGGGCTGCCCGTTGGGGATCGTGAGGTTCAGCGTGGCTGGCGTAGTCAGCTTGCCGAGGGCGTCGAACGTCAGCATCGTCGGTGCGGCAAGGGGCGTTCCGGGGAAGTTCGCGGGCTTGCTGGCATCGTAGGCGGCGACCTGCCATTCGTTCGCGCCGGTCTTCGTGAGGTAGAGGTTCAGCGTCACGGCGTTGCCGACGTTGTCGTAGGTCGTCAGCGAGCGCATCTTCGAGTAAGTCGAGCCGCCCGGCGGCTGCTGCCCGGCCGGAACGACGGCGGCGCTGTCCGGCAGGTTGCCGCTCAGGGTTCCCGTCGTCGAGGGGGTGGCCTTCATCGCGAGCTTCGCGACGTTCACGGGAACCAGGCCCTCCGTACTATTCAGCGACATCGCCGGGTCGCCGTTGGCCAGGCTGTAGCCCATCAGCCGGAAGCCGGCCGCGTTGACGAGGTCCTTGGTCGATCCATCGACGACGAAGTTGCCGGCTCGCGTGAGGGTCGGCGTACCGCCCGTGTCCGTCACCACGAAGAAGCCGTTCCCCTGAATCGCGAGGTCCGTGTCGGAGGTGGTGTAGGACACCGGGCCCTGGCTGCTGATACTGTGCCGGACGGTGGTCTCGACGGCGCCGGAATTGTAGCTGCCGCTGCCGGATTCAAGCAGGAGGGACGAGAACTCGGTCGTGCTCCGCTTGTAGCCCGTCGTATTCTGGTTCTGGATGTTATCCGCCACGACGCCGAGTCGGTTCGACTGGGCATTCATGCCGGACACGCCGCTGCGAAGCACACCGTACAGACTCATGATCTTTCATTCCTCAGTCTATGCGCAGTTCATGGCGTGACAGGAGCAGGTTTAGCTTGCGCGAGGCTTTCGCCGACGTCTCTCCGAGACCCATTCATGGCCCGATCCGGATTACCTGGACGGTCCCACGGCTCGCCGACCGTCGCACCGACGCGTGCTTGGGCCGGCGCGGCGCGCATGAGCGTTGCGGCGAGCCATGCGGCGACCACCGCCGGTCGCTGCCGTCGGCGGCGCGGTTCGGTCTTTCTCGAAGGCTGATGCGGGCCCGTGCCGGACCGATCAGGGGCGAACCGAAGCCCCGGTAGGACCGCGGGCACCGCCTCGTCTCCCTATGGAGGCGAGGCGGCAGTGCAGCCGCCGCTCGAAGGCCGCCGGTCGCCTCTCCGGCCCGAAGGGGGCGTGTCCCTCGGGCCGGACCAGAGTGCGGGTGATCGTAGACAGTATCGCGGCGACAGGCCAGCGTCGGAGGTACCCGTCCGGATCCGTGAGGCACGGACGCGGCGCGATGCCACCAGTCAACGGGAGATGCACGATCCCGCCTCAGCCGACGAAGACGTACCCCATGTAGCGCTTGACCTCGATCGGATCGAAGCCGAGGGCGGTGCGAAGCTTCTTGCGCAGCTTGCTGATGTGCCCTTCGACCACGCTCTCATCGGTGTCGGTCGAGAACGCGCCGTAGACCGCGTTGTAGACCTGGGTTCGGTTCATCCGACGGCCGCGGTTGCGGAAGAGGAACTCGAGGATCTGACGCTCCCGGCGCGGCAGCGACAGCTTCTCCCCGTCGATCTCCGTGTCACGGCCGTCGAAGAAGACCTTCAGGCGAGCGGTGCGGTCCACCGCGAACGCGTCCTTGGCGTCCTCGCGCCGCGTGCGGCGCCATATGGCTTCCGAGCGCGCCATGATCTCGCGGACGTGGACGGGCTTGCGGACGACATCGTCGACGCCGGCCACGAATAGGTCGAGCGTCTGATCCAGGCAGCGTGCGTCGCTCAGGGCGATGATGGGCGCCTTCGACCGCCTTTGGATCATCCCCGCGAGGCCCGAGCGCCGGTCGCTCTCGCCGAGCAGGAAGCCCTGTACGGCGTCCACGTCCATCCGCGGCGCCGCCTGAAGCCACTCGCTGAACTCCTGGGTATAGAGACCGACCGAGGCTACCCCCTCACGGCCGAAGCTGGCGACATAGCCATTGGCAACTAAAGGTCGCTCGTCTACTATAATGTACATGAATATCTAACCCCCGATCCATGATGGACATTGGTATTGATTTCGTTATAACACCAATATCCGTCTTTGTTTTTGATAATTTGTGCTTGCATCTTATATGCCAGCAAAATTTAGATGCTAAAGATTATATGCCTAGTCAATGCTGGAAAAAAAATTGCAGGATGAAGCGTTACGGCGATGCTGCGCCTGCTGCAAAGATATGAAGAAAAATCCGCAACGATGTATTTCGGAAAATTTGAACTGTCATAATTTCTTCCTATCGAAGCGATGCGCCGCCGGGTCCACCAGCGGCAGCGATGGTGAGTGTTGTCGATGGGGATGGCCGCCGCGGCCATCGCAGGATCGGCGTCTCGCCGAAGGGGGCCTGTCGCAAACGCGAATGGGCCGTCGTTCACCAGCTGTTAGCCACCCGCCCAGCTTGCCGCCTCCGCCCGGGAGCCGGCCCATGATCCTGAACGCTCTTGCGCTCAAGCTGAAGCGGCAAGCCCACGGCGACTTCCGGGGCCGGCACTTCGAGGCCGCCCTGATTGTCCAGGCCGTCTCCTGGTACCTGCGCTACGCGCTGAGCTATCGCGACATCGAGGAGATGCTCTTGGAGCGCGGCATGGAGGTCGACCACTCCACCCTCAACCGCTGGGTGCTTGCCTATGCGCCGGCCATCGAGCGGTGCCTGCGCCGGTTCCGCAAGCCGCAGTGTGGGTCCGTGCGCGTAGACGAGACCTACATCAAGGTGCGGGGCCAGTGGCGCTACCTGTACTGGGCCATCGGCAAGCATGGGGAGGCGATCGACTCCCTACTCACGGCCGACCGGGACCTCGATGCCGCCAAGCGCTTCTTCCGCAAGATGCTGCAGGATCAACCGCTCCTCGCTCCTGACCGGATCGGCACCGATGGCGCTGGCCCGTACCCGTCGGCGATCGCCGAGAGCCGCAAGGCGGGTCTGCTGCCGCGCACGGCCACCCACCACGTCACCAAGCACCTGCAGCAAGGGATCGAGAGTGACCACTTCCGGGTGAAACGAGCGATAGTCGGTGTCCTCGAAAACGAGGCCGGGCGCTGCGCACCCCGACCGCTCCGCGCCCGGCTTCGGCTCTCACCTCAGCTCAATGACACCATCTGTCAGATCAAGTCCTGACTACTGCAGCGGTGGCCTATTCAGGGCGCAACCAGCAGCGCCTCGCCCGGCCGCATGAGCAACGGGGTGTATTGGCCTTCCAACTCGAAAAGCATCGAACCTTGGCGAGGCAACAGCAGCATCGCGCAGTCATGCGCATGCCATTTTGTCGCGTAGTCCGACTCGGCCACCGTGGCGATCGCCCACTCTTCCTCGTGCTGCGGAACGTCCATCATTGAGGGCCCGGATGTTTCGTCCTTCTTATATGCTTAGGCACATGATGACACAGGCGAGGCGGCGCAGGCCCGCCGACAGGGGACCGGGAACGGCGCATCAGCCGCCGACGATCGACGTGAACCTGCAATCCTCGGATATCCGCGTCAGTTCGGCCAGCCCGTCCGCATTCGACGCGATCAGCAGGCCGCCGCAGGCCGTCTCCCGGCCGGACATGGCATAGTGCAGCACGGGCGCCGGCTGTACCGTCTCGCCGGGACCCACGACGAAGCCCTGGACCTGCGAAGGGCGCGCGCCCCACCCGTTGGTCACGCTCATCCCCCCGGGGCGGCCGGCGATCATGCGGAAGACGACGGACAGGCGCTGCCCATCGCGCAGGCCATACGCACGCTGCGGATCGACGAGCGCGACCGTGACAGCCGGATGAAGATGCAGGAACCCTTCAAGGAGGAGCGGCCGGCTCGTCATCGTGAAGGTGTCGAACACCGCGATACCCGACAGATCCTCCAGGAGGACGAATGTGCGGGCATGCCCGTAGTCGGAGCCGTGCACCGTCGTATCGACGACGTGGACCGTCGCGGCCCCGATCCGCGTCGTAGTCCGTAGGCGGCCGGCCCCGGCCATCTGATCACGGCCGTACGGCAACACGACATTGTGCGCGCGTCCCGTTGCGAGGTGCCGACCCGGCTCTCCGGGTTGCCGCGACTGCGACCCGCCGGTCTCCACGACCCAGCCGAGCCCTCCGGTCGCGAAGGTGAAGGAGGTGCAGTCCCGGTGGTCCAGCGGGTCGTGCTGAGCGGCGAAGTCGCCCGTGAACGAGGCCGGACCCGGGCGTCCGCCGACGCGCACGGCGATAGCGTCCCGCGTGACGCCCGAGGTCCCGTCCGCCGCGCGGCTCGCGGCTTCTGCCATCCAGGGACGATCGTGGGTCCTGACCAGGCGCTCGATCCATCCACGTCCGTCGATCTGCGCGGGCGCGTCTCCGAACGGCGGAAGGGTGCCGTCCGGCTCCCGGAGGGCCGCGAGGCCGCGCCACGCAGGCGCGAGGCGGGCTTCGAGATGCTCCGCAAGCGCCATCGACTCCAGATCGGGGCTCCGCAGGACGGGGAGCAGCGCGAGCCCGAGCGCGAGAAGTTCGAGCCGCCGGTGGTAGGAGGCGCCAGCGAAGGTGCCGTCAACGCCGACCTGCGCGTCGAAGCTGCGCCTCAGGGCGGACGTGGCGAGGGCCGTCCAATGCGCCGACAGGGGACAGGTCGGCAGGGCCCGGCCGATCCCGAGGAGCGAGGCGGCCGCCTGGATCTCCAAGAGGGTTTCCGCGAGCGTGTTCCGGCCGAGGATCTCGGCGAGGGCGATGCCGTGTTGGATCACCTCGCAACCGAGCACGTCGAGGATCGCCGCGTCCTCCCCGACGGGATCCCGCAGGGCGGACGAGAGGACGTCGAGCAGGGCTTCCGCACGCTGCGCGAGGCAGGTGGGATGCAGGCTCAGGGGATCGGCCGGCTGGCCCCAGGGATTGGCCCGTGACCAGGACCGGCAGAGCGTGATCGCGCGCATCCGCGCCGCGGGATCTCCGCTTCGGATCATGCCCCGGATCCAGGTCAGGGACTGGAAGGCGATGCGCCACGCCGGCGTGGAATAGGGATCGCTACGCCAGTCTAGGCTCTCGGCGACCGGCCACGTCGGCCACTGCCCGAGCCGGAGCCCGTCCCCCGTCCAGGCCGGTGCATCGTGGGCGTTCATGAGGCGGTCGAAGGTCTGCAAGGGCGCGTGGAGCTCGGCGCCCGCGGCGCCGGCGGCGAGATCGTGCCGAGGGATCGCGCCGGGCGCGGTAGCGTCACGGCCGAGGCGTGTCAGCAGGTTCGCCACGACGGCCTCGACGGGGCCGCCGGCCTGATCGGTGAGCGCTTCGAGGCGCAGCGCGTCGTCGAGTAGGACCTCCGGATCCGAGACCAGGGCGAGCATCGAAGGCTCGCTCCACGCGGCGAACCCGGCATCCAGGGTGACGGCGTCCGGCGGCGGCGCGACCTCGACAGTGAAGCGCGAGGCGTCGCGGTGCACGGGGATGTTGACGAAGGCTGGCACTGCGGGGGCCGCCGCGACGCCGGGATAGGGCGGGGCGATCAGGGCGCCCCGCGCGTCGCGGAAGGCGATGCGCATGAAGGCGCCCTCCGAAGGGCCCGAGCGCGCGAGCTGGCCCCTGAGGATGAGCGGGCGGTGCGCCACGAGCCCGTACCGGAACCAGACCGGATCGCCTCCGAGAGCGATGGGCTCGCCGAGCAGCGCGCCCGCCCGCGCCGGCCCGTACACCCCCGGTCCGGGGGGCGAGGTGTCGGTCCCGACCTCCCTCAAGACGGGGGCGCCCACGTGGAAGGTGCGGGTATTGCGCCAGCTCCGGATCGAGACGACGACTCGGGACGCGGGGGCGGGAAGATAGAAGCACAGCCTGAGCTCCGGGAGGGCGCCCCCGGCCGCGCCCCCGGGCGGGCCGGCCAGCCATGCGCCGTGCTCGTCGACGGTGGTTCGCGCGAGCCCGGGAACGCGCGGGACGTCGAGGCCCGACCCGTCCTCCGCATGGAACGCGATGCCGACGACGGCGAAGTCGGCCACATCCGTCGCCTCCTCGCCGGGATCACCGCGGAGCGCGGCGCTTAGCTCGAGCCACCGATTCGGCGTCAGCCCCTCGAAGGTCAGCGAGATGCGCGACCAGCGGTTCCGGGTGCCGACCCTGTACTCCACCGACGCGGCCGCCGATGAGGCTTCGGCGCGCCCGCTCTCCATGACGTTGGTCGGGGTGAACACGGAACCTGACCCTCTGCCGCGACGCGTAGAGGCTCCATACCGCTTCGAGGTCGTTTATGCCGGGTGTACGATCCGGATTTCGTGGGGTGCCCTTGCGGCTGCGACACCTCGTGGGCGCTCGCCTGCGTCCGTGCGCGCGATTTTTAGCGCGCGCCGGCGGCGCGTTAACCGCTCCTTAGGATCTCCCGTGGAAAGAGAGTCTGGACGAAGCGAATGGCGCATGTGCCGACCAACTCGCGGCGTCGAAGATCGATAGCGGATTGAGCGGCATGCCCGAGGGCCCGCTCACAGGCATGAGGCCGCCCCGCTATACCGGTGTGAACCCGGTATGTCCCCGAATTTCTTCTCACGGGACATCATTATCATGTCGAGCCTGCTGACCAACACGTCCGCCATGACGGCGCTGACGACCCTCAAGATGACGAACCAGACGCTGGATCAGTCCAGCTCGCGCATCTCTACCGGCCTGAAGGTCGCGAACTCCTCCGACAACGCCGCCTACTGGTCGATCGCCACCACCATCCGCGCCGACAACGGCTCGCTGAGCGCCGTGAAGGACGCCCTCGGCCTCGGCTCGAACTCGGTCGACGTCGCCTACAACGGCGTGAACTCGGTCATCACGCAGTTCCAATCGATCAAGGACAAGCTCACCGCCGCCCTGTCCCCGAATGTCGATCGCGGCAAGATCCAGACCGAGATCAACGACGTCCTCAAGGCGATCAAGCAAACCGCCGACGCATCGGTGGTCAGCGGCGAGGCCTGGCTGTCGACGGACTCGAGCGCCGGCAACTACACCTCCGACCGCAAGATCGTCTCGTCGTTCACGCGGACCCAGGGCGTGATCGCCGTCGACACCCTCACCGTGTCGGTCGACGACACCAAGCTCTACGACGCGACCACCACGGCGGGCACGGCCAACGGCGACGCCGCGGGCGGCACCCTGGTTGCCGACTGGAAGACGGCCCAGACGACAATGGATACCGCGCAGAAGAAGTTCGACGCCAGCGCCAAGGATGCGACCGCCCAGTCGGACCTTGACACCGCCAAGTCGAATTACGCCACGGCCCAGACGACGTTCAAGAACGGCGTCAAGTCGGCGAACGCGGCCGCCACCGCGGGCGCGGACGGGGCCGGCGGCCTCCTGAACAAGCAGTGGGCGGTGTCCGGCGCCGACAACAACGGCCTCAACAAGGGCTACGCCCTCAGCGTCGGCCAGATCGACATCGCCGACATCCAGAACAGCGACCTCTCGAAGCTGAACGCCTACATCAGCCTCGCCGACAAGGCGCTGACCGCGATGACGAACGTGGCGACCACGCTCGGCTCCGCCAAGAGCCAGATCACGTCGCAGACGAACTTCGTCGACTCGCTGATCAAGGCGAACGAGCGCTCCATCGGCACGCTCGTCGACGCGGACATGGAGGAGGAGTCGACCCGGCTTAAGGCCCTCCAGGTCCAGCAGCAGCTCGGTATGCAGTCCCTCACGATCGCCAACAGCAACACCCAGCAGATCCTGAGCTTGTTCCGCTAAGCCTCGCGCGCCGGAGCGCCCCCCACTCCGGTGCCCCGAGGACGAGCGGGCGACGTTCCGGCGGGATCGCCTCGCGCGATTCCGCCGGAACGCGTTGCCGGACCCTCTCGTCCCGACGCCCATCCCGGCCACACCTCGAGAGGGACGTGGCCGTTTGCGTCGCACCATCCTGGCACAAGGTTCATCGGCCAAGCTGTGCGCAAATCCCGTCGAACGGAAGCCGAGCCCCACCGATGCCTGGTCTCGACCACGCCTTGAAATTGTGGACCAACATCGTCGATCTCGGCCCGAGGCGCCTGATCGCCCTCGGCCTCGTCGGCCTCGTCGTGTTCTCCGCGGTCGGGCTGGGGGCCTACTATCTCAGCCGTCCGATCCGCGAGACCGTCTACACGGGGCTGAGCCGCGACGACATCGGCCGCATGGGCGCCACGCTGCGCGACGCGGGCATCCCCTTCGACGTCAGCGCCGACGGCGCATCCCTGCTCGTCGGCTACGGCCAGACGGCGCAGGCCCGCATGCTGCTCGCCGAGAAGGGCCTGCCGCAGAACGCCAAGATGGGCTATGATCTCTTCAACGATCTCGGCTCCCTCGGCCTGACCTCCTTCATGCAGGAGGTCACGCGGGTCCGGGCCCTGGAGGGCGAGATCGCGCGCACCATCCAGACCCTTAAGGGTGTCAGGGCCGCGCGCGTGCACATCGTCATGCCGGACCCGGGCTCCTTCCGGCGCGAGCAGCAGCCGGCCTCGGCCTCGGTGGTGATCCGGACGGACCCGCCGAACGACGTCGGTCCAGCCCAGGCCATCCGTCAGCTCGTCGCGGCCGCGCTGCCCGGCATGAAGGCGGATCGGGTGACCGTGCTGAATACGGACGGGACCGTCCTGCTGTCTGGCGACGACAACGCCAGCGCGCCGGCCGGCCGGATGGCGTCCCTGGAGAATCTCGTGGGCCGCGAGATCCAGGACAACATCCGGCGCACGCTCACGCCGTATCTCGGGCCGAACAACTTCGAGGCTAGCGTCGTCGCGCGGCTGAACACGGACAAGGTCCAGGTCAACGAGACGATTTACAACCCGGACCAGAAGGTGGAGCGCTCCGTGCGGGCGGTTAAGGAGACGGAAAGTTCGCAGAACCGCGCGGCCCAGAAGCCGACGACGGCGCAGCAGAACCTGCCGGATCAGCGCGTCAACGCGGACGCCGGCGACAATTCCAGCGCCGACAACCAGCGCCGGGAGGAGCTCACGAACTACGAGATCTCGTCGCGCATGACCCAGACCGTCCGCGACGGCTACGCCATCAAGAACCTGTCCATCGCGGTCCTCGTGAACCGCGGCCGCCTCCAGGCGCTCGCGGGGGGCGACGCGGCCAAGGACGCGAACAAGGACGCGAACGAGGTGGCCAAGGCGGCGGAGGCGCAGATCGCCGAGATCGAGCAGCTCGTCGCGTCCGCGGCGGGGATCGACCGGGCGCGCGGCGACCAGATCAAGGTGGCGGCGGTCGGGTTCATCAACGACGGGCAGCCTTTGGAGCCCCTGCCGGCGCTCACCGCGACCGACGTCCTCGTGCGGCAGTCCGGAACCCTTATCAACGCGGCCACGATCCTGATCGTCGGCAGCCTCCTGATCTGGTTCGGCCTGCGGCCGGCCCTCAACGCCATCCTCGCCCAGCGGACGAAGCCCGAGATCGAGGTCGCGCTCGCCACGCCGGACGCGATCCCAGTCCTCGAGGCAATCCAGGCGCCGGCCGGCGTGGCGGCGAACGAGCCGAACCTGATCGAGGACCTGACGGGGAAGGCCGGCCGCTCGCCGCTCCGGCGCCTGGAGCAGATGATCGAGCACGATGAGGAACAGGTCGCTCGCGTCATGAAGCAGTGGCTCGTCCGCGGCGAGGCGGCGTGATGGCCTTGACCGCGCACGCCTGGGCCGATTTCTCCCCCGTCCCGGTCCAGCCCTCCTCGTCCCTGGCACCTTTCACGGCCAAGCCCACCGGTGCGGATCGGCCGCTGCCGCAGGCCGAGCCGG
Organism: Methylobacterium sp. 1030; assembly: GCF_040544715.1. Lineage (NCBI taxonomy): Bacteria > Pseudomonadati > Pseudomonadota > Alphaproteobacteria > Hyphomicrobiales > Methylobacteriaceae > Methylobacterium > Methylobacterium sp. 1030. The sequence continues at coordinate 21,084 of NZ_JBEPKM010000033.1, forward strand.
CTCCGGACGTGGAGGCGCTCATCCGGGCCGCCCGGGACGAGGGCCGCCGTGCGGGTGAGGCGCGCGGGGCGCTGCTGGTCGAGCAGGCGCTCGCCGCGCAGGCACAGGCCCACGCCGCGGCAGGCGCCGCCGAGCGCAACCGCTGGGTCGAGGACGAGGCGGCGGTGCTCGGCGCTGCCTTCGCGGAACAGATCCAGGCGCTCGAAGCCCGACTCGCGCGGAGCACGGCGCGGGTCCTGCTGCCGTTCCTCGCGGAGGGCCTGCGCCGCGAGGCGCTGCGCGAAGTGGAGGCCCTCGTGTCGCCGCTGACGGAGGAGGGCCGCTGCACGACGCTCACGCTCTCCGGGCCGGAGGATCTGGTGAGCGCGCTCGCCGCACGGCTCGGCGTGGCGCCGAATGCCCTCGTCATCCGGTTCGACGCGGGGCCGGACGTGCGCGTGCAGGTGGACGATACGGTGATCGAGACCCGGCTTCAGGCCTGGGGCGAGCGTCTCGGCACTCTGATCGAGGGGTGCTGAGCATGGCCAACGACAAGACCGAGATCGTCATCGTGCGGCGACCGCTAGAGGACGAGGAGGAGCATCACGGCGGCGCCTGGAAGATCGCCCTGGCCGACTTCATGACGGCGATGATGGCGCTGTTCCTTGTGCTGTGGCTGTACAACGTCGCGCCGAAGGAGACGCGGACCGCCATCGCGAACTACTTCAACCCGATAACCCTGTCGGCCGCCCTGCCGACCCCGAAGGGCCTGAACGATCCCGAAACAACACCGGTGGGCGATGCGCCGGGCCCCGCCGCGCCGGGATCGGAGGCCAAGTCCGGTCAGCCGCGCGGCGGCAGCCAAGCCCCCGCGGGATCGCCCGCCCGCGAGCGCGAGCTGTTCCAGGATCCCTACGCCATCCTGGCCAAGCTTGCCGCCGAGGCTCCCCCCAACGCGCCGCAGGACGTGGCGGTCGGCGCCACGGGCGAGCCGGGCCGGGCCGGAGGGGACGCCGTGCGCGACCCCTTCGATCCGCTCTACTGGCACGTGGTGGCGCCCGCCCCCCCGAAGACCGAGCGGCCGACGAGCGGGGCGATGGCCTCTCTCCGTCCCCCCGGCGACATCGACGCCCGGGGGATGAGCGCGGCCGTGAGCCCCCCGTCGGCCGCGATCTCGAAGGCTGAGGCGGCGGATGCGGTCATCGCCGAGCCCCGCGCGAAGGCCGCCTCGGTTAGGGAAGACCAGTCGACTCCGAGCGCCGGACAGGCTCCGGCGGTCGCCGGTCAGGCCGAGGCGGCGAGGAGACTCGGCGCGCAGCTTGGCGATCTCCAGGGGCCCCGCGTGGAGGTCGTGCGCACCGCCGAGGGCCTTCTCATCAGCCTCACCGACGATCTCGCGTTCAGCATGTTCGCCGTCGGGTCGGCGGAGCCGCAGCCGCGGACCGTCCGGGCGATGGAGGCCGTCGCCCATGCGCTGGCCGGCCGGCCGGGACGGATCGTCATCCGCGGCCACACCGACGGCCGCCCCTTTCGCTCCGACACCTACGACAACTGGCGCCTCTCGACGGCCCGCGCGCACATGGCGGCCTACATGCTGATGCGGGTGGGCATCGCGGAGGCGCGCATCCGGCGGATCGAGGGGTACGCTAGCGGCGTGCCGCGCAACGTCACGGATCCGAAGGCCGCAGAGAACCGCCGCGTCGAGATCCTGCTGGAGGAGGCGCCCCGATGAGGCCGGTCCTGCGGGCCGCGCTCGGCCTCGTCTTCCTGACGCTGCCCCGCGCCGGCGCGGCCGAGCCGGGGCCTCCCCCCGTCGGCGAGGCGGCCGCGACGCCCGCGCCGGCCGCCGCCGTCGAGACCGTGGCGGTCCCCGCCCCGGTCTCGGAGCCCGGCCCAATCCAGCTGGTTCGCACCCTTCAGCTCCTCCAGGACCGGATCGCCCAGGGCTCCGTCGCCGCGCAGGCGAGCCAGGGGCCGCTGATCGCGCGGATCGAGGCGGCGATGCTGCGCGCCGAGCCCGGAACCTGGGTCGATCGACGCCATGTCCACGCGGCCGTGACGTTCGCCCTCGGCGGTGGCGGCCCCGGGATCCTGAGGCGGCTCGCCGCCAGCGACCCGCTGCCCGAACCCGAGGCGGCGCTCGTGCGCGGCGCCCTCGCCTACATTGAGGGCCGCGAGGGAGACGCCGGCCACGCGCTCCGGGACGTCGACGCCCGCGCGCTGCCGCCGGGCCTCTCCGGCTCGATCGCCCTGACGCAGGCGGCGCTCGCCGCGAAGGCGGATGCGGCCCGATCGATCGCGCTCCTTGACTGCGTGCGCCTGCTCGCGCCCGGAACCCTGCTCGAGGAGAGCGCGCTGCGGAGGGAGGTCTTCGTGGTCGGCCAAGTCGGCGACGTCCGCAAGCTCGAGGCGCTCGCTATCCTGTACCTGCGCCGCTTCCCGCACTCGATCTACGCCGGCAACTTCCGTCAGCGGTTGGCCTTCCTACTGACGAAGCTCGACCTCGGCCGCGACGAGGCGCACTTCGCCATCCTGGCCCGGATCCTCGACGAACTCGCGCCCGAGAGCCGCCGGACGCTCTACCTGCTCGTGGCCCGCACCGCGATTCAGGAGGGCAGGACGGTCGCCGGCCTCCGCGCGGCCGACCGGGCGCGCGCGCTGTCCGCGCCCGCGACTGCGGACGCCGCCCGCGCGGATCTCTACCGGGGCGCCGCCGAGGTCGTCAGCCTTCCGACCATCGACGACGGGCTCGCGCGCCTCAGACCCCTGAATCGGGCGATCCTGCCGGCCGCTGACAGAGCTCTCCTCAATGCCGCCCTCGCCACGGCCGCGCAGATCCGGCGCGACCCGGGCGGGGAACGACCGGACGTGGCGGCACGCCCGATGCCCGGCGCCGCACGCGAGGATCCGGCGCGTCCCGCCGGCCCGCCCGACCCCCTGATCCTCCAGGCCCGGGCCGCCATCGGCCGGATCGATGCCATCGTCCAGGGGGAGCGGCCATGAACGCCATCCAAGCCTCGGCCCAGATGCCGGTTCCGAAGACCGACCGGGCATCGGTGCAGCCCGCCGGCGACCGCGCGCGCGACGCCGGTGACGGACGCCCGGAGCGGGACGCCTTCGCAGCGCTCCTGCGCGTCATCTCCGGCGAGGCCGCAAGCACGGGGAGCGAGGTCGCCGAGCCGGAGCAGGCCGCCACCTCCGACCTCGTGGCCTCCGACCTGCCCTCCGTCCCCGACGCGGGCGCCGGCCTCGCCGCGCTCCTTGCCGCCGTAGCGAACCTGCCCGCCGGCGCCGCGCTCCCGGTTCCCGGCTCCGCGACCACGACGGTGGCGGCTCAGGGCGAGGCCGCGCCGTTGAGCGTCGCCGAGCCGGCGCGGAGCGGACCCGACCTCGCGCTCGCGGCGGCCATCTCCACCGGGGACGAGGCAGCTGCCGTCCCGGCCGGCGCGATACGGGTGATCACGCGGGAGACACACTTCGAGCTCGTCGGGTCGACCACGCCGGCGCCGGGGGCGCCCACCCTGGCCGCGCCGCCGCCCAAGCCGCCGATTCCGGCGCCCCCGGCTCCGGTCGAGGGGGCGCAGGCTCGCGCGGCTCCGGCGGCGGCGTCCGTCGGCATCCCCGAGGCGAGGCCGACCCCGCGTGGTCAGACCGCCGTGACGGCGGACGCATCGGATGCGGGCTCAGCGCCGGTCGAGACCGACGCCGGACCGCCCAGCGTGGCCCCCGAGGGGCACGAGGCGGTGACGCCGGCGGCGAAGGCCACCCCGGCAGGCGCCTTCCGCTCGCGCGAGGCTGAGCTGGCAACGGTCGCCCCCATGGGATCGGCGGCCGACGATCGGGCCGCCGCGCTGCCGCAGGTCGCGGCCGCGATCCAGGAGGAGGTGGAGCGGATCGCCGAGATCGCGCCGCACGCCCACGTCGACACCGCCGCACGAACGCCCGCGGACGGTACGCTGCGCGTGCTCAAGATCCAGCTGCGGCCCGCGGATCTCGGGCTGGTCACGGTCGAGATGCGCCTGAAGGATGGGCGCTTGGAGGCCTACCTGCACGCGTCGCAGCCCGAGACGGCCGACCTCCTGCGCCGGTCTTCCGGCGCCCTAGGCGACCTTCTCAGCCGCTCGGGCTGCCAAGCCGACCTCGTCGTCCTCGATCGGCCACGCGCCCCGGAGGGACCGCCGCCCGCCGCCATGCCCGACCCGGGCCAGACCTTCGAGGCCGGCGGGCAGGGCGCGAACGGCGGAGCACGGCAGCATCGTTTCGCAGGCGACGACACCAAGGCTGTCATCCCAGGAGAGAGTCGGACGGATGAGACGAGCAGTTATGACGATGATCGCAGCCATCATCTCTACCTTTAGCATCCCCGCGGCCCGCGCAGCCTCGGCGGGCACCACCGTCTGCGAGGGCCAGATGCGGGAGGCGGCAGCGCGCTACGCGGTGCCGCTCGGGGTGCTCTATGCTGTCGGCCTGACGGAGACGGGCAAGCGCGGCTCCCTCCAGCCCTACGCCATGAACATCGAGGGGCGGGCGTACTTCGGCACCGACGTCGGCGATGTCGTCACGCATTTCCAAGAGGCGCGCCGCAAGGGCGTGCGCTTGATCGACCTTGGGTGCATGCAGATCAACCACCACTACCACGGCCACAAGTTCGCATCGCTCGACGCGATGCTCGATCCGCGCGCCAACGTGGACTACGCGACGAGCTTCCTGAAGGACCTGAAGCGGCGTGAGGGCAGCTGGACCATGGCGGTAGCCCGCTACCATGCCGGCCCGAACAACCAGCCCGCGCAGAAGCGGTACATCTGCCGGGTCGTGGCGAACATGGTCGCGAGCGGCTTCGGCGAGTGGACCCCAGGGGCGAAGGCCTTCTGCGGCTAGAGTGTTCTCCGCCGAAACAGATGCCGGTTCCCCGAGCCCCACACATCCAGGCTGGCGGCGACAGGCTGCTCGAACTGACTCGCGCCCTGGAACGCGCGATCGAAAACTTGGACCTCTCGCTGATCGAACTCAGTCTCCAGGATCCGGACACACGTGAAGCACTGCGAGGCTTCGTCACCGAAGCGGAGGGCCTCGCAAACACCGCGCAGAGCTTCGCGAGCACCGCTCGGGGCCTCGCCAACATGGCCCGGCGGTTTCCGGCCACCCTCTGACTACGCTTACGACTTGGGCCGGACACAGGACCGGCCCTTCATCTGATGGAGGCCGGCTTGGGCAGGCTGTTGTTGATCTCTGACGACCTGTCCCGGACCGAGCGCCTCGTCCATTTCCTCGGCCCGGACCCCTGCTGCACAGTCCAAGATCTGTATGACGATGCCGTGCCGTTGGGGCTGCCGGACCTGATCGTCGGCGACGTTGCCCGGCTCACCTCCGAAGCGATGATGCGCCTGCGGCGGATGCTGGAGCCGCGGCGTGCGGCGGGTGCCCCCTTTCTGTTCCTCGCCCACGGTAGTGTCGCCCGCGCCGAGGCCCAGGCCCGGCTTCTTGACCCGACCGACATCCTCCCGGCCCTGATCGTCCCCGAGCGGCTGCTGGCTCGGATCGATCGGCTCCAGGAAGTCGGCGGTTCCGCCGTCGCCGCCCGGATGGCGGACGAGGCCCGGCAGTTCTTCGATCGAACCTTCTTCTCCGACCAGATCGTGACACCCGAGTTGGCGAGCACCGGCACTGGCCTGATCGCCCGGGCCATGCTGCATTGTGGCATCCGCGACTGGCTCCGGGCCGTGCAGCGCTTCGACGAGGGCACGCACCGGCACTGCCTGATCGTCACTGGCCTGGCAGCGGCGTTCGCGACCAAGCTCGGCTTCGTCGACTTGGACAGCTACCGTCTGACCAAGGCGGCGCTGCTGCACGACGTCGGCAAGACCCGGATCTCGGCGGCGATCCTGAACAAGCCCGGTCGGCTCACCGACGAACAGATGGCGGTGATGCGCACGCATGCGGCGCTCGGCTACGACATGCTGGTGGATAGCGGCTTCTCGCCGGAGATGCTGCAAGTCGTGCGCTCGCATCACGAGATGCTCGATGGCTCGGGCTACCCCGACGGGTTGCAAGCGCCTGAGATCCCCGATCTCGTGCGCTTGGTGACGATCTGCGACATCTACGGCGCGCTCATCGAGCCGAGACCTTACCGGGCACAGATGTCGGGCGCAGAGGCCTACGGGATCGTGCAGTCCATGACCGGCCGTCTCGACGCAGATTTGGTCGCAGCGTTTCGCCCGATAATGACTGCGTTCGATCCGGCTGGAGCACCCAACAGCTGAGCAGACGGACTGATTACGACCGAAGCTGTGTCAAAACTCGGAGGCGATGCGAAGTCGTAGAACAAAAATCTCCGCAGCGGCCGCGAAGTATCGCCGAAGTGACTAACTGACCGGTACAAGAAGCACTTTTGGTCGGTGCAACCCTCAATTGAAAGAACATTGTTTTGCATTGGATGATAACATCCGAGTTTTTATACAGCCTTGCCACAATCCCGCCGCCCGCAGTGCTATCGTCGGTTCTTCAAAGCAGTCGCTCGTCAGTCGTACGAAAATTTTGGATCGCTGTGTCGCAACAGATAAAGGTCTAGGCTTATAATAGCGAAAGAGACATTGACGCCCCGTCATAGTATATATCGCCGATTTTCAAGGCCCGCCGTTCAAGTCCATACGCTTTAAAACCTACGGACTTGTAAAGCGCAACCGCAGCATCGTTATTTGCTCCCACGCTCAATGTGAGCTCCTCTATTGATATAACGGAATAATCAATAGCTTCTCTTAATAGCGCGGCCCCAATCCCAGACCGACGAACGCCCGGCCGAACATACATGCCCCAGATTATTGCTTTATGCTTCGTCTTGGCAGCTGTAGGGCCATATATTCCCACGATACCATCGAGGTATGCTTCGCCTTCAGATCGCGCCCCGAACACCACAGCGCTATCCAGCCTAGCCGCGAACTCCGTTTCCGATTGTGCGACTTCATCTTCCCAAGATGCACCGAACGCTTCTGGATGTGCCTGAAGCCCTTCAAGTCGTATGTCGCGAAAGGCAGTCGCATCGGCGCTGGTTAAGCGATAGATCTTCAATGAAATGGCTCGTGCCTCGGTGCTCACAGACGAAGCTTACTGGTCAAGAGGCAGCGAAGCTACCTGCACGAGAGGGCCAGCGGCGATGTTCGCAGTGATGCTCTCACAGACCAGAAGCAGACAGGCTGAAAACCACCCAACCCAGACGCCTCAATGGCTATCGGCGTTGCCCAAAAGCAGCCATTCCTTGGCGTTCTCTGCTACTCGCCCGGCGAGTTTCTCATAGGTTACGGCGCTTGCCCTGCATCGAAGCTATGGCGCTGTGATCGGCTTCGGCTGACGGCTGCGCCGGTCCACAGATATGCCCCACAAGCTGTCGAGGCGGGCGTGAACGATCTTGAAATGTCCACTATCGCACATAAGTTGTGGCCTTCGCAATCGATCCGCGATAGGATTGTGCATCGGCAGTGTCGATCCCCGCGCCCGCTACCTAGCGTGCCCCTCATCCGCGGAAACGCGAGCGCGAGCGCTCATGAGCTCCCCTCTTGGTGGTCTCGTCCGCGTCACCGACACCTGGGCGACGTGCGGCGGCTCGGAGATCTTGGGCAGACATTGATCGCTTCTCGAAGTGCGAGCACAAACCGCTATTCAGCTGCCGTCTCGGAGGAGGAGGCGGCGAGGTTCTGCACGTATTGGAGACAGGTTCGCCGCACATTAGGATCTGTGATCGTCGCGAACAGCCTCAGAAGCTCCAACTCCTCCGATATGGGCGTGACAGGCAATACACCTCGGGGATGACCTTTCAGAAACACGTTCTCGCTGACACTAAGCGCCTGCGCCACGCGCTTCAGGACGCTCTTGGTGCGATCTTCGCCCATTCTCGTCACCCTCTCATGCCAAGAGCGAACCGCCCTCACCCTCCCTAACGAAGAGAACAATCTTCTACCACAAGCGTACAGTATTATACTAAGTTGCAATTCATATGCCCTTGCCCCGTGTTTGCCCGCGTTCATAACCAGAGTCGGTTCTGGTTCTGGTCCCGTTGGGACCGGGCTGCAAACGCGTTCGGGGTGAGCCCACCGAGGCTCGTGTGTATGAGCCGGCGGCCGCGGCCGCCTGATCCCAATTCGGCCCGCGCGGCACACGTCGGCTTTCCGATGTCTGTGGGCGGTGAGAGGAAGATGGCCTGACAGTCGACCGATGTTCTGCAAGCCTCCCAGCAAAAATGCCGCTCGACGCCGACCCTATTATGAGGCTCAGGACGCTCGGACCTCCATCTTGGCCAATGGCTCGCCGGAAGGCCGGATACGTTTATGCAGACTGCCCAGACCAGCGGATCCAGAACCACTTGCGGACGGGGCGGGCCATACGTTTCGCCGAGACAGACGCGCTGTCCAGGCTCGCCCGACTCCAGTCGATCTCACCCGCCGCGTGCAGGCGCTCCAGCAGGACCTGATACAGGCGCCCCCCACCCCCGCCTCCTGCCAGTCGCGAAGCCGGCGCCAGCAACTCATCCCGCAGCCGCAGTCCATTTCGGCCGGCAGCACCTCCCAGGGCAGGCCGGAGCGCAGCACGAACAGGATCCCGGTTAGCGCCGCTCGGTTCTCGATTGGACGGCGCCCGCCCTTCGGGCGTGGCCGGGGCGGCGGCAGGAGCGGGGCGATCGCGTCTCAGAAATCGTCAGGCAGAAATGGGCGAGCCATGTCGGACAACGCCTGTCCCGCCTACCCGTGCCCGGTCTGTTAGGCGCTCTAAACCGTCTGTACCATGAGCGCGGACCAATCCACGCGATGGAATGGGTAAATCTGAATGTCGTCCCAGACCCTCTGGCGAGCGTAGATTTCGTCGGCGAGATACGCGTCGAGGCCCGCGCGGTCCGGGAACTCGCACATCACTATAGAGCCGACCATACGGCCGTCCTCGTCGAGGATCGCGCCGCCGTCGATGATCTCACCCACTTGCTTGCGGGCGCGGATGCCTTCCATGTGGGTCCCGCGTGCCGCAAGACGGTGCTCAAGGGCATTAGGTGCGTCCCGCGCCACGATTACGAACTGCATGATGTCCGTTCCTCCTTGGGTCAGGTTGACGATCCATTCGACGCCAAGTGATAGCCACGACCCGCGTAATCGAATCCATGGAGCTGCGAGATCTTCAGCGTCGGATCGGCCGAAGCCGCGTAATAGGCACGGATCTCCCTGATCCGGCCGCTCCCCTCGTCGAACACGTACCACTCGTCGCCGCGCAGCGCCGTGCCGGACTTGTTCTTCCAATGCGTCCACTCGATCACCGCCTCGGGCGCGGTCGAGGAGCACAACACCCGCTCAATCGTCCACTGCGAGCCCAGCGTCTCAACGCACCAGATCCAGCCGCGGGCAATCACCTCGGCCCCGCGCCACGGCGCGCCCGGCAGGCCAGGCGGGAAGTAATGGACCGCGTCCAGCGTGAACGAGGCAATCAGGGCGTCGTAGTCGGCGGCGTTGCAAGCGTCGAAGTAGCGCCGGATCGTCGCCTCCATCGCGGCCGGGGTCAGATCATGCGGCATCGCGGCCTCCGGCGCGGATCCTCGGCGCGTCCTCAGGCTTGGAACCAGCCGCCTTCCAGGCGGCGTAATCGGCCCGGATCTGGTCGGTCGGCGGGTAGACGCCATACAGCCCCTCGCCCGCGGCGACGCGGTAATACAAGTACTTCTCCAGAGCGTCGCGCGCCTCACACAGGTCCGCCATCTCGGCGGCGAGATGGCGCGGGATCACCGTGACGCCGTCGCCGTCGCCGACCAGGATGTCGCCGGGGTATACCGCAACATCCGCGCAGGCCACCGGCACGTTCAGGTCGATCACCCGGTGGTAGGACAGCCGGGTCGAGGCGACGACTTCGCGCGCATAGGCGGGGAAATCGAGCCGTGCCAGCTCGACGCCGTCCCGGAACGAGCCGTCCGTGACGATCGCCGCCGCGCCGCGCACCTTGAGGCGGGTCGGCAGCATCGCCCCGGCCGAGGCCGCACGGGGATCGTTGCGGCTGTCGATGACGAGGACGTGGCCCTCGGGGATATTCTCGACCGCCTCCCACTGAAGGTTGTCTGGGTTGGCGTGCGGCTTGAGGGTGGCGATCGTATCGAGATCCTCGCGCGCCGGGATCATGCGTATCGGGTAGGCTTCGCCCGCGAACTTAACCGCGTTCGGGTTCATCGGCCTGAGTCCGACGAGGAAGCACTGGCGCAGGCCCTTCTTGAACAGCTCCGTGGTGAGCGAACCGCTAGTGCAGTGCTTCAACCGCTCGATCACCTCTCGCGACACCGGAATTCTTTTTGGTTCTTCCATCACAATTTCTCCGTCAGGGCGACTGGCCGATGCCGGTGGCCGTCGCGGATCAGCGGGTTCGTATGTCCAGAGCGCCGGCATCACCTGCCGGCGCCAGATCCCAAAAGGATCAGCGGCGCTTGCCGGCCTCGTGGGTCGCGTGCGTCCAGGCGCGAGCTTGCTCCGAGAGGCTGAAGCCGAGGCCGGGGCGGTTCGGGACGATCATCCGTCCGTCCCGAACCTCCAGGGTCTCGTTGAACATCGCCTCAGACCACTCGAAGTGCTCGACCCACGGCTCGCGGCCGTAGGCGGCGGTCAGGTGGAGGTGGATCTCCATGCAGTAGTGCGGCGCGAGACGCAGCTTCTTGTGATCAGCCAGCGCCATGATCTTGAGGAACGGGGTGATGCCCCCGACCCGCGGCGCGTCCGGTTGGATGAAGTCGACCGAGTCGTGGCGGATCAGCTCGTAATGCTCATCGACGCTGGTCAGCATCTCGCCGGTGGCGATCGGGGTTGCGAGCTCCCGCGCGAGCGCGGCGTGGCCCTCGTAGTCGTAGGCGTCGAGTGGCTCCTCGATCCAGGTAAGGTTGAACTGCTCGGCGATGCGGCCGAAGCGGAGCGCCGTGGTCCGATCCCACTGCTGGTTCGCGTCGATCGCCAGCGGCACGTCGCCGATGTGGTTACGCACCGCCTCGATGCGCTGGAGGTCGATCATCGGGTCGGGCTGGCCGACCTTTAGCTTGACCGCGCCGATGCCCTTCTCAAGCGCCATCGAGATGCGCTCCTTGACCTCCTCGATCGGCATCGAGAGGTAGCCACCCGAGGTGTTGTAGCAGCGCACGGCGTCGCGGTGGGCGCCGAGCAGCTTGGCCAGCGGCAGGTCGGCGCGCTTGGCCTTCAAGTCCCAGAGCGCGATGTCGAAGGCCGCAATCGCCTGTGTGGCGAGACCACTTCGTCCGACCGAAGCGCCGGCCCAAGCGAGTTTATCCCAGAGGCGGGCGATGTCGTTCGGATCCTCACCAATCAACTCGCCCGCGATCTCCTGGGCGTGGGCGAACTGGCCTCGTCCTCCAGCGCGCTTTGAGTAGCTGTAGCCGATGCCGCTGTAGCCTCGCTCGGTCTCGATCTCGGCGAACAGGAAGGCGATCTCGGTAAGCGGCTTCTGGCGTCCGGTCAGCACCTTCGCATCGCTGATCGGGGCGGCGAGCGGCAGGAATACCAGCGACGTCTTGACCCAAGCGATCCGATCTGTAGTGGCCTCACCCGGCGCCAGCCCCGCGGCGAGCGGACTGGCGATGATGCGGGGGAACGTCGTACCGGTCATGGAACAGTCTCCTTCGACAATTGTGAGGATGTGAAAGCTGGCGCTACCGCGTCATTCGGCCGGGACAGCCTCGGCTTGAGCGAGGCGTGAGCCCTTGCGGATCTCAAGCCGCTGGATCGGTCCGACGACAAACCAATAGCAGAGCACCGCTCCGAGGCCGTGCAGGCCGACGTAGAGGAGCGCGCCATTGAACGATCCGGTCGCGGACAGGATGTAGCCGATGGCCAAGGGGGTCACGATGCCAGCGGTGTTGCCCAGGGCGTTGAAGACGCCGCCGGTGATGCCGACGATCTCTTTTGGTGCCGTGTCGGCGACGATCGTCCACCCAAGTGATCCGAAGCCCTTGCCGAAGAAGGCGGCGCTCATCAGGAGGATGATGACGGCGGTCGAGTCGACGTAGTTGCAGCCGATGATCAGCGAACTCATGATGAGGCCGATGGTGATCGGCACCTTGCGGGCGATCGACAGCGATTCAGTTCGATGCAGCAGCCAGTCAGAAATAAAACCGGTGGAGACGCCGCCGACGAAGCCGGCGATCGCCGGTATGGTCGCGACGAGGCTCGCATCAAGGATTGAGAACCCACGTCCTTTGACGAGGTAACTCGGGAACCATGACACGAAGAACCAGGTGATCGATGAGACGCAATACTGAGAAATGAATACTCCTACCAGCATTCGGCTACGGAAAAGTTCGCCAATGTCAGAGAGCGACGGGCCGGTGTGTCCAGGTGAGGTCGTTTGCACTTTCGAACTGAGTTCGATCAAACCGCCGCCGGACCGGATGAGTTCAAGTTCGCTCTTGCTGATCCTCGGGTGCTCGCTTGGAGCGTAGTAGAAGATCGTCCAAGCGACCGCGAAGATAAAACCGACCACGCCCATGACGCTGAAGATGTGCTCCCAACCGAAGCGGTGGTCGAGGAAGCCCATCAGGGGCGTGAAGATGACGAGCGCGACGTACTGCGCGCTATTAAAGATCGCGCCGGCTTTGCCGCGTTCGGCGGAGGGGAACCACGCCGCGATAATGCGTCCGGCCGCCGGTCCCACGGGCGCCTCGAAAGTACCAAGTAGGAACCTCAGAAGAAGCATCGCCAGGAACGGGTAGGCGACCAGACCGACGCCGCTCATTAAAAACGTCACCAGCGACCATAAAACCACACTGGCTAGGATCGTGGTTTTGGCGCCGATCTTGTCGACGATCCAACCAGCGGGAAGATGAGCGAGAACGTAGGCCCAGGCGAAAGAGGAGAAGAGCCAGCCCATTTGGATCGGATCGATCCCGAGCGACTTTGACATATTTGGGCCAGCGATCGCTAGGGTGGCTCGATCGCCGCTGCTGAGCGCCAGCAGAATCGTGATCAGGGCCAGGACGCCAAATCTGTAACGACTTTTCGCGCGTACGATGTCGGCTGGCATGGCTTCCCTCCTCACACGAATACTTGGAGCGATCCCTCAATCTGGTCCGAAAACCGTCGAGAACCACCTGCTGTCCGTGCCAATTTTTTCCCGCTCTGAATGGCGGTGCTCGGAAGTTAGTCTGGACATTGATCCACGTCCAAAACTAAAATTGCATCGCATCAATACGCGGATGGCATCGATGTTCGAGTTGGCTCAGCTGCGCTGCTTCGTCGAGGTGGCGCGCGAACTCCATTTCGGGCGTGCGGCGCAGCGCTTGAACATGACTCAGCCACCGCTCAGTCGGCAGATCCAGATGCTCGAACGCGAGCTGAAAGCTTCGTTATTCGAACGGACGAGTCGCTCAGTCGTCCTCACGCCAGCAGGCCGGGTCTTTCTGGTCGAGGCGAAGGCGATCTTGGAACGCAGCGAGGAGGCTGCCAAGATCGTTCGGGATGCTGCGGAGACCGCGCGCGGCCAACTCAAGATTGGCATCGTCGCAGCCACTACTTACAGCCTGCTGCCGGGCATCGTGGTGCGGGCACGAGAGGTCCTTCCGCATGTGGACCTTGCCTTCGAAGAGCTAACCTCAATTGAGCAGCCCGAAGCTCTGTCGTTCAGTCGCATCGATGTCGGGATCGCACGGCCGATAACATGCCCGGACGGCGTCAACTCCCGCTGCATAATGCGGGGCGGCTTCTCCCTCGCCTTGCCCCTTGATCACCCGCTGGCTAGGCGGCGGCGACCAACCATGGAACAACTCCATGGCGAGCGGTTCATCATGTATTCGGAGGGCGGTCGCTACATGCGCGATCTGCTCTTGGCGGCCTTCAAGATGTCGAGCGTCCGACCGCTCTACGTACAGCACATGGCTCAAGCGCAGGCGATTTTATCACTGGTGAGCACCGGCCTCGGCATCGGTGTGGTGCCGGAAGAGACCCGCAACGCCTGTTTCGACAACGTCGTGTTTCGGCCGATCAAGCTCGGCCCTTCCATCGCCGCCGAGTTTCATGCGCTTTGGCGACCGGCAAACCGCAACCCAGTCCTGTCTCCGTTCCTTGAACTCATCGAACCACAGTAATCGGCCTCTTACCTGCCATCGTCGATTGATGTTTCTGTCGCATCAAAACGGTGCAAATTTAGTCTGACCCGGCACCGGTAGACACTGTTAATTGCGACTCATTGAGAACAGAATATCGGAAGGAATAGACGTGCAGACCATCGGCTATCCTGTTTTGCGGGTGGGCAGAGACGATAACGTTGCCTTGGCACGGGTGGCACTATCTGCAGGCGCAAACGCCGGTTCAGAGGGTCTGACAACCACGGATGGTATACACGTAGGCCAGAAGATCGTGGCGCGGTCCATTCAGGCAGGCTAGCCGGGACACCCTGTAGTACGTCCAGGGCGTCATAGCCCGCGAAGCAGAGTGGGACCCAGCTCGCGGATACCATCAGGGCCAGCGGTCACATGAACGACTGCATCGACAGGCCGGACACAAGACTGCACCCGACCCTCGCGTCAGACGCTCGATTCGCCACTTGCAATGCGGGAGCCATCCACACAAGACGTTCGTTCGTGTCTTAACGAAGTTGACTCGGTTCAGAAAAGTGACTTCGATTTTAGCCGATCGCAAACCGATGGAGCGAAGCCTATAGGGCGGTACGAGTTAAGAGTTTACCGGTTGCGTTACAGAGCCTTTTGATCAGATCTGGAGGACCCGGATGTTGTTGGTGTTGCCGGTGGCGTGGAACGGGACGCCCGCCGCCACGACGATGTAATCGTTGGGCCGACCGAACTCCTCGGCCTGGGCGTAGTGCGCCGCTTTGGCAGTCATCTCCTCGTAGCTGTTCACGTCCTCGGTCTGCAGCGAGTGTGCCCCCCACAGCAGGCACAGACGCCGTGCGGTCGCGAGGTTCGGCGTGAGCGCCAGGATCGGAGGCTTCGGACGTTTGCGAGCCACCCGCGAGGCCGTGGTGCCGCTCGACGTGTAGGTGACGATCGCCTTGGCGTGGAGCGCCTCGGCCAAGACGGCGGTGGCGGTCGCCACGGCGTGGGGAGGGGTCTCCTCCTCGCCGGGATCGGAGGCTACCACGATCGAGTGGTAGAGCTTGTGCCCTTCGACCGAGCGGATGATCCGGTCCATCATCGCCACCGCCTCGACCGGGTACTGGCCAGTGGCGGACTCGGCCGAGAGCATCACCGCATCGGCGCCGTCGTAGATCGCCGTCGCTACGTCCGAAGCTTCCGCTCGCGTTGGGGCGGGGGCGCTGACCATCGAGTCGAGCATCTGGGTGGCGACGATCACCGGCTTCACCGCGAGGCGGCAGGCGCGGATCAACTCCTTCTGACGGCCGGGAACGTCCTCGTGCGGGATCTCGACGCCGAGGTCGCCACGGGCGACCATCACCGCGTCGGAGAGGCGGATGATGTCCTCGATCCGGTCCAGTGCCTGAGGCTTCTCGATTTTGGCCATGACCCCGGCGCGGTCGCCGATCAGGCTCCGCCCCTCGATCATGTCGGAGGGCTTCTGGACGAAGGACAGGGCGACCCAATCGACGCCGAGATCCAAGCCGAAGGCGAGATCGGCGCGGTCCTTCTGCGTGAGCGGCGACAGGTCGAGGAGGGTGCCGGGCAGGTTGACGCCCTTGCGGTTTGAGATGACGCCGCCGGTGACCACCTCGGCGGTGATGCTGTTGGCCTCCAGGCCGGTGACGCGCACCCGCACCCGGCCATCGTCGATCAGCAGGTCTTGGCCGGGGACGACGGCGGCGAAGATCTCGGGGTGACGCAGCGGGATCGACTGCGTGTCGCCGTCCACGCCGTCCAGCACGAAGCGCACGCTCTCACCCGCGACGACATCGAGACGGCCATTCTTGACGGTGCCAACGCGGATCTTGGGGCCTTGCAGGTCCAAGAGGATTCCTATCGGTCGGCCGACCTCCTCTTCCAAGGCGCGGATGGAGGCGTGGACCTTGGCGTGGTCGTCGTGGGTGCCGTGGCTGAAGTTGAGGCGGAAAGTATCGACGCCTGCCAGGAATAGGGCCTTCAGCCGGTCGTGGGCGGAGCTCGCCGGCCCCACGGTGGCGACGATCTTGGCGTGGCGGTGACGGCGCATGGCACATCCGGCCGCGGAGAACGGCCGCCTCTGGTTCAATTGCGGTTCAGGCGATCAGGATCGCTCGGAAGTCGTTGACGTTGGTCAGGGTCGGTCCGGTGATGACGCCGTCGCCCAGGGCCTCGAAGAAGCCGTGGCCGTCGTTGCGGTCGAGGCTCTCGGCCAGCGAGAGGCCAAGCGCCGCGGCGCGTGCCGGGGTGTCGGGGCCCAGGACCGCCCCGGCGTTCTCTTCCAGGCCGTCGACACCGTCAGTGTCCCCGGCCACGGCGTGGATGCCGGGATGTCCGTTCAAGGTAGCCCCCAAGCGCCAGCAGGAACTCGACGTTGCGCCCGCCACGGCCATCGCCGCGCACCGTGACCGTAGTCTCACCGCCGGAGAGAAGCAGGCAGGGCTTCGGTAACGGCAGGCCGTGGGTGGAGACGCTCAGTGCGATCCCGGCCATGACCTTGCCGACCTCGCGCGCCTCGCCCTCGATCGCATCGCCGAGGATGCAGTGGGTGATGCCCTCGCGTCGAGCGAGATCCGCGGCGGCCTTTAGCGCCATGAGCGGCGTCGCGACCATCCGCACGTCTGGCGTGCCGATCCGGGGATCGCCCGGCTTGATCAACTCGCCCCGGCCGCTGGCGAGGTGACCGCGCACCGCCTCCGGGATCTCGACCCGGTAGCGGTCGAGGATCGCCAGCGCGTCGGCCAGGTCGTGGGATCGGCCACGGTCGGACCGGAGGCGATGTCGAGGGGATCGTCGCCGTGGGT
The DNA here is from genome assembly GCF_040544715.1 of Methylobacterium sp. 1030. Lineage (NCBI taxonomy): Bacteria > Pseudomonadati > Pseudomonadota > Alphaproteobacteria > Hyphomicrobiales > Methylobacteriaceae > Methylobacterium > Methylobacterium sp. 1030. The sequence continues at coordinate 37,950 of NZ_JBEPKM010000033.1, forward strand.
GTCCGAGATCAGCAGCGTCACCACCCTGGCGGGGTGGCAGGCGGCGGTGAGCCGGCCGCCCTTGATGCCCGAGAGATGGCGGCGGACGCAGTTCATGTCGCTATCGCAGCGCCGGACCGCCGCAAGCCGCGGTTGACCATCTGCTTGTCGGCAAGGCTCAGGCCCGGTGCCGGGAGCGACGGCAGCGCCGAACCGCCACCGGAGATGAGGCAGAGAACGAGGTCGTCGGACGTGAGCCCGGCGACCAGATCGAGCATGCGCCGGGATGCGGCCTCACCGGCTGTGTCCGGCACCGGGTGGGACGCCTCGACCACCTCGATGCGCGAGGTCGGGGCGCCGTGCCCGTAGCGGGTGACCACGAGCCCGGAGATATCGCCCGGCCACGCCGCCTCGACGGCTCTCGCCATCGACGCCGCGGCCTTGCCCGCCCCGACCACGATCGTACGACCGCGGGGCGGTTCCGGCAGATGCCGGGCGAGGCTGACGGCGGGGTCCGCCGCCGCGACGGCGGTCGCGAACAACCGCCGCAGGAGATCTCCGGGCTGGCTCACGGCATCCCCCTTACTCGTTGTCGCCCTGAATGGCGGCGATCACGGCGTCGGTGACCTGACGGGTCGTCGCCTTGCCGCCGAGGTCGGGGGT
>NZ_JBEPKM010000034.1:0-34391 GCF_040544715.1 Methylobacterium sp. 1030
ATCAAGGCCTCTCCGGTCTGGTGCGAAACCGAGGCGTTGCTCAAGTCAGTCCCCGAAGTAGGCGACGTCACCGCGCGCACGCTTCTGGCTCAGCTGCCTGAACTCGGCACCATCGGCCGCCACCAGCTCGCGGCTCTCGTCGGCATCGCCCCGATCAACCGCGACTCGGGCCTGATGCGGGGCCGCAGGTCTATCGCAGGCGGACGAACCTCTGTACGAGGTGTGCTGTACATGGCTGCCTTGACCGCGATCCGACGAGGCTCTTCCTTCCGGCCCTTCTATGAGCGGCTCACCCAGCGTGGCCGACCAAGGAAGGTTGCCCTCGTGGCGGTGATGCGAAAGCTCCTGGTGACGCTCAACGCGATCGTCCGCGACCGCACACCCTGGCAGCCACTGACCACTTGACCTTCAACACAGCCGCTCCGTCGTGCGGGCGCTGCCGTGAAGAACCTGGCCCATAGCGCATCCCTCCACTCCACCGTGAAGAGTGCACCATCAAACCCTGGGATCAAACATCTAGAGCCATGCACTGAGGGTCTGAACTCGGACGGTCTGACGAAGGCTCTCCACCACAGCACCCTCGGCTCACCGGCAAACAGCGGGCCGATCATCTGCGACCGCGCGAATCCGCCGACACGCGGACGTGCGTCGACACGGCTCTGTGGCCCGGCTAGACGCGCCGCTCCCAATTCCGGAGCGGCCTGATGCGCCACCCCAGGAGCGATGACCTGCCGGCCCTGCTCCTCGCCCTGGCTGCGGAGAAGACCGAGCTGCGCGTGCAGCTCCGCGACGCCCAGGACCTCTGATGGAAACCGCCACCGACGCCGGACACCTGCACACCCGCATCGAAGCCCTGCAGATCGAGCGCGACGCCTGGCACGCCCTGGCCGAGCAGTTGCAAACCCGCCTCCAACGAGTGGGCTGATCGGCGATAAGCCGAGTTCGGCCTGCTACACCGCCGCCTCTTCCCGCCAGGTGCTCGAGGCGTTCGCGATACGGCACGGCACCATGGCGGGCAAGCGCGCGATGACAGGCGACCGCGGGCCAGTTCCCCTCAGTTCGCCCGTCACCCCTCGGCCGGGCAGTCGCGTGAGGGTCGGCGCCGCGGTGAAACTGGTTACCGCACGCGCCGGCTCACGGCCCGCTCTCACGCTGGGCTGAACGCGCGCGGCACGTCCTTGGCATAGAGGCCAGACCCGCTGCCAAGGCAGCCGGGCTCATGACGCACGTCGACCTCGATCCGCGCGCCGGCCCTCACCCTCTGGTCCAGCGATATCCCCGTTCGCGTTCCGCCGGTGAGTTGAAGCGGCTTATGTGCTTGGGGTCGGCGGGTTGTGGTTCGGGCTTGAACGCGGACTTACGCGGCGGTCGTCGTCGGACCTGAGGCGAACCGGGGTTGGGCTTACCGGATCCGCGGGCTTCGCCTTGTCGGGACGATGCTGCCAGCCTTAAGGGGCGCAGTATGGGACGGCTCGAGGTGTGATATCCCTTCTGCTGCCGTCTCACCTACCGTACCGTTGCCGTTATCTACCGCTTCTTACCGGACGCGACCGTGGCCTACCGTGGCGGGACCGACATGGTGCCGGCGTGCTCGATAGGACCGGTCGATCAGCTTGCCATAGCCCGCATCTGGCCGGTTCCGTCGTGCAGCACGTAGCCGCGGCCCCAGATGGTCTCGACGTAGTTCTTGCCCTGGCTGGCGTTGGCGAGCTTCTTGCGCAGCTTGCAGATGAAGACGTCGATGATCTTCAGCTCCGGCTCGTCCATGCCGCCGTAGAGATGGTTCAGGAACATCTCCTTGGTGAGCGTCGTGCCCTTCCGGAGCGAGAGGAGTTCCAGCATCTGGTACTCCTTGCCGGTGAGGTGCACCCGGGCGCCGCCGACCTCGACGGTCTTCTGATCGAGGTTCACGATCAGGTCGCCGGTGGTGATGACCGACTGGGCGTGGCCTTTCGAGCGGCGCACGATGGCGTGGATGCGCGCCACCAGCTCGTCCTTGTGGAACGGCTTGGTGAGGTAGTCGTCGGCGCCGAAGCCGAGGCCCTTCACCTTGTCCTCGATGCCGGCCATGCCGGAGAGGATCAGGATCGGGGTCTTCACCTTCGCCACGCGCAGCGAGCGGAGCACCTCGTAGCCCGACATGTCAGGCAGGTTCAGATCGAGGAGGATGATGTCGTAATCGTACAGCTTACCGAGATCGACACCTTCTTCCCCGAGGTCGGTGGTGTAGGTGTTGAAGTTCTCGGACTTGAGCATCAGCTCAATGCTCTGCGCGACGCTGACGTCGTCTTCGATCAGGAGAACGCGCATGAGGCTGCCTTCGTGCTGAAGCGCTTCATGCATGATCAACGATAACAATGTCTTAATGCGTGCATTGCTTGATTGTGTCCACAAGGTAGGCCTTGAGCTCATGGAACAGGCCTGACGGGCGACGGCATTCAGGCGCATCAACCTGTCGAGGCCGGGTACCGCACAAACGATCGCCCGAGCGACCCGTTAACTTGACCGCCCCTCCTCGCATAAGGGCAGATTACGGGGCCAACGCTGGGCGGCGACAAGACATGACCGTAAGCAGGCAGAAACACGACTGCCACAACGCACCCATCCGTAGCTGCATGCAAATCAAGATCAATAGTCAAGAGAATGTTTTGATGTCATCCGTTAATTAAGATGAAACACAATTCTGCTGTAGGTCAGGTAGCTCGTAGCTGAGGAAGCCGCTGTGCCCCACCCCGATCTGAGGCTTGTCGCAGCTTTTGATGGTCCAGACAATGAGGTGATCCTGCAGCGTGCAAGCACGTTGATCTCTGGTCAGAACGAGGCCGTAGGCGCACAGGCAGAGCTCGGCGATAATTCCAGCATAGTCGCGATTGAACAGAGTCGTCTGTTCGAAGCCGCTTTGCAGAACATGATCCAGGGTTTGTGCATGTTCGATGGGCAGTCCCGCCTCGTCGTATCGAATCAGCGCTACCGGGATATCTTCGGCATTCCGCAGGACATGATCCTCACAGGCATGACCCAGCACGAGATCTGTGCCTCTTTGGTCGCGCGGGGCCTCTATTCGCCGGGACTCACCCTCGAGGAAATCGAGCGTAGCACACGGGACGCGCTGCAATCGATCGAGCCCGTGCCGATCACGCGCGAACTCACCAACGGACGCACGCTGGCGATCAACTATCGCATCATGGACGGCGGCGGCTGGGTCTCGACGTTCGAGGACATCACCGAGCAGCGCCGGAGCGCGGAGCGCATCGCCTACCTGGCCCATCACGATGCCCTGACCGACCTCGCCAACACCCGGGCGATGCGGCAGGGCTACCGCGGCCTCATCGCGGCGCGGGACGACGAGCGACCACTGCTGACGATGTACTACATCGACCTCGACCGCTTCAAATTCGTCAACGACACTTACGGACATGCCGCCGGCGACGAGCTCTTGCAACAGGTCGCTGCGCGGCTTCGGAAAAACACGCGGTGGGGTGATGTCGTGGCCCGCCTCGGCGGCGACGAGTTTGCGCTCGTGCGGCGCGTGAGCGACGAGGCCGCCGCGACGTCGACCGCCCAACGCCTCGTCAACGTCCTGTCGGAGCCGTTCGATCTCGCGTGCGGCCGCGTCCATATCGGGGCCAGCATCGGCCTCGCGATTCAAGCGGTGCAGGACCTGGACATGGACCCGCTTCTGCACCACGCGGATCTCGCCTTGCGCCACGCGAAGACCGAGGGGCGCGGCGTCTTCAGCGTCTTTGAAACCAGCATGTCGGAGGCCTTCGAGGCGCGCCGGCAGATCGAGGCCGACCTCCAGGCCGCGCTGACGGCGGAGCAGTTCGAGCTGCACTACCAGACCCTCGTCGATGCCCGCGACGGGCATGTCGCCTGCGTCGAGGCGCTGGTGCGCTGGCGCCATCCCACGCGCGGCCTGATCCCGCCGCTGTCGTTCATCCCCCTGGCGGAGGAGACCGGTCTCATCCTGCCCCTCGGCCGCTGGATCCTCGAGCGCGCCTGCCGGGACGCCCTGGCGTGGTCCGAGACCGTCGATGTCGCCGTCAACGTCTCCAGCGTCCAGATGCGTCAGAAGGGTTTCGGCGCGGAGGTGCTCGCGGTGTTGGCGGAGACCGGTCTGGCCGCCGCGCGGCTGGAGATCGAGATCACCGAGACCTCGCTGCTGGAGGAGAGCGAAGCGACACAGGAGAACCTCGCCACGCTCCACGGCGCCGGCATCCGCATCGCCATGGACGATTTCGGCACCGGCTACTCGTCCCTGAGCTATCTGCGTCGGTTCCCGATCGACAAGATCAAGATCGATCGCTCATTCATGAGCGAGACCGAGACGAGCGCCGACGCGCGCGCCATCATCCGGGCCGTGGCGGGCCTGGGCGTCAGCCTCGGTATCACCACGGTGGTGGAGGGCGTCGAGACGGCGCAGCAACTGGAATTCGCCCGGGCCGAGGGCGTCGGGCAGGTCCAGGGCTACTTCCTGAGCCAGCCGCAGCCGCACGCGACGCTGTCGAGAACCGGTCTTCCGAAGCACGTCTGGTGAGCCGTGCGATCACCGGCGAGGATGCGATCGCCGCGCTCCAGAACAAGACGCCCGCGCCCAGCCGGAGCGCCGAGATTTTGCTCGAATCGACTTATCAGGCCGTGCTCGCTCCCGGCATCGCCATGCAGCCGACCGTGCAGTACGTCGCCCATCCGGGTGGCGGGATCCGCGCCATCCTGACCGACAGCCCCTTCCACGGCGAAGGCCATCGCAAGGTCTGGGCACGGCTGCGCATGAAGGGCGTGCGCACCTCCAAGCGGCGGGTGCTGCGCCTGATGCGCGCCTACGACCTGTTGATCGGCAAGGAATGCGACAAATCGAGAGCGCGACAGCGCGCGGCTATAGAGAACCGTCCCGTCCGGACCTACGGCGCAGACCTGAAAGCTGCCCTTCGACAGATCGACTGCGAACATGCTGATCGTCGTCATCGATGACCCCTATGATAGGTTCCGATACAACCGTCAGGCACACGAGATGCCGGTCGGTGGGGGCATCCACCGCATCAGTTCAGAGCGCTTGTATCACTGTGTCCTGTTGGCGCTGACGCTCTACAGCCCGAAGCTGCACTGGCTAGAGCGTTTTCGGTTTGGGCTGAGTCGGCTTGGTAGGGTTCACGCGGCGCTGGGAGGTTGATTCACTCGGCCGGTCGACAGCCGGAGTGATGCATGGGCCGCCCCTACAGCTTGGACCTGCGCGAGCGGGTGGTGACCGCGGCTGCGGCGACCTCGCGCCGTCAGGCGGCCGCCCGCTTCGGGGTCGGCCAAGCAACCGCGATCCGCTGGATGGCGGAGCTCGCCGCGACTGGGACGGTGGCCGCCCGGCCGCAGGGGCGTGCCCGCCGCTCCAAGCTTGACCCGTACGAGACGTTCCTGCGTACGCTGATCGACGAGACGGTCGACATCACCCTGGAGGAGATGCGCGCCCGGTTGCAGGACGAGCATGGCCTCACCGTCGGGCTCGGCACGCTGTGGGCCTTCCTCGACGCGCGCGACCTGACGTACAAAAAAAGACGGCCCACGCCGCAGAGCAGGATCGGCCGGACGTGAAGGCCGCCCGGGAAGCGTGGTTCGCGAGCCAGCCCGATCTCGACCTGGACCGGCTGGTGTTCCTCGACGAGACGTGGACCACCACCAACATGGCCCGCACCCGCGGGCGCTGTCCCCGCGGCTAGCGGCTGCGCTCCCCCGTCCCGCACGGTCATTGGAAGACCACGACCCTGGTGGCGGGCCTGCGCCTGTCCGGGATCGCCGCGCCGTTCGTGCTCGACGGGCCGATCAACCGCGACGCCTTCCAAGTCTACGTCGATCAGGTCCTGGTGCCCGAACTCGCACCCGGGGACATCGTGATCATGGACAATCTCGGCAGCCACAAAGGCCCGGTCGTGCGCGCGGCGATCGAGGCGGCGGGCGCGCGGCTCCTGTTCCTCCCACCCTACTCGCCGGACTTCAATCCGATCGAGATGGCGTTCTCGAAGTTGAAGGCGGGGCTGCGCAAGGCCGCCGCGCGCACGCGCGAAGGGCTCTGGACCACAATCGGGCGGCTCGTCGATGCCGTCACGCCCGACGAGGCCGCAAACTTCTTCGTCGCGGCAGGATACGACCCCGATTAAACCGAAACCGCTCTAGATCGTCTGCGCTCACAGGCCGAGGGTCTGGATGCCCGGCTGATCGCGGCTTGGCCGCGGGACACGAAGTTCACCCAGCGCCGCTTCGCCCGGCTCAATCGCGCCTACGTCGGGGCTCGCTACTCACCGCATTACGAGATCACCGAGGAGGAGTTGAGGTGGCTGGTCGAGCGCATCGACGGCCTGAGCGGTCTGGTGACGACGATCTGCACCGAGCACTTGGACCGAATTTACCGATGATGGGGAGGAAACCGGACCGTATTCAGCTATGAAACCAGCGCTCCGTATGCGCCCAAAAAGACCAATTCGGTTCCGACGCCATAAAATGAGCGGATTTTTATGTTCGAATTATCAAATCATTTGAAAAATGTTTCTCAATGTCAAAGAATTAATTTGCCTGCGCGGTTGCGTGCGCTTGAGCGTCAGCTGGAGACAACTCATCGGTCGTACTTTCTGAGCATCACGTCGAGATGCTCGGTCGACGTTCACTCTATGATGAAGCCGATGCGGTTACGAAAGGTGCGTCCGAGCGCGGCAGTGCCGACCTTGCCGTAGATGCGGTTGATCTGGCCGAGCAGCACGGCTTGGCCGTCGCTGGCGTCGACGAAGTTGTCGTCGGGCCGGCTGACCTGCTTCGCCTCCATCGGCCGGGCGATGTAGGGCGTGCACATGATCATCAGCTCGGTCTCCTGGCGCTGGTAGTCGCGGGAGCGGAACAGCGCGCCGAGGATCGGGAGGTTGATCAGGCCGGGCAGGCCGGCGATCGCCTGCTTGTTGACCTGCTGGATCAGGCCGGCGGTCATCATCACGCCGCCGGAGGGCAGCTCGACGGTGGTCTCGGAGCGGCGCACCCGGGTGCCCGGCACCGAGACCGTCGAGTCTCCGGCCGTGTAATTGAAGCTCTGCTGCGTATCGATCTCGGTCACGTCCGTGGCGACGCGGATCGAGATCCGGTTGTCGGCCAGCACCGTGGGGGTGAACGACATGGCAACGCCGTAGGGCTTGAAGGTGATGCCCGGCGTGCAAGTCGAGGATGTGCAGGAAGCCGAGGAGGGTACGGGGTACTCGCCGCCGGCCAGGAACTTGGCGGCCTCACCCGAGATGGCGGTCAGCGTTGGCTCCGCCAGGATTCGCGAGACGCCGGCCTGCTCGAACGCCTTCAGGGTCGCCTGGAGCGAGAAGCCGCCTGACTTCACGGAGGCCTGCAGCTGGTTGCCGCTGGCCAGGTCACCGTTGATGGGGAACGGCACGGAGTTGATCAACGCGGGCGAACTTGAGGATCCGACCGGGTTCAGCGCCGACCAGTTGCCGGCCATGTTGATCCCGAACTGCTTCAGGACGTTGCGGGACACCTCCACCACGGTGACGCGGAGCATCACCTGGTCCTTGTTGCGGATCGTGAGGTTGTTGATCACCGCGCCCCGCGAGCCGGCGGCGACGCCGCCGCTGGCCGCGCCCGCCGCTCCCGCGGCCCCGGCGCCGCCCAGGCCCACGAAGGCGTTGGCGATGTCGATCGCCTGCTGCGCGTCCGCCGAGGAGTTGACCGCTCCCGACAGGAGCACCGAGGCGCCCGAGGAGCGCACGTCGAAGCGTCCGCCCGGGATGCTCTGGCTGAGCAGCTCGCGCAGCGTCCCGAGGTTCAGGTCCCGCGCCACCGTCACGTCGAGGGCGGCGATCTGGCGGCCCTCGGCATCCATGATGAAGATCGAAGTCGCGCCGTCCGCCATGCCGATCACGAAGACCTTGCGGGTCGAGCGGACCACGGCGTTGGCCACCGCGGGGTTGGCCACGAACACCTCCTTGGCGTCCCGCGGCAGGTCGACGATGACGGACCGGCCCGCGGTCAGCTCGACCCAACGGATCGAGCCGGCCTCTGCGGCACTGATAGTCAGCACCGGGGCGGGCCTGAGCGCGGGACGCTCTTGCGCCGAGACCGCATCAGGAAAGGTAGCCAACAGAGCGATGACGGGTATCGGCCACCAAGCTAAGCGAGAACATGAGAGCGGGAAGGGCATCGAATTCACTGTGTCTGCCGCCATAGCATTCGCCTGATAGATGCCGTCGTGTTCAAGCGCGGCGATTCGGTTTTGCCGCCGCGCTTAAATGCCAGAAAGCGCCAATTTGTGTAGCATTCACCGCAGCCAAGGCTGCGGCGGAATTGACTAGCGGAGCATTCAAAACATCATAGCTTTCCCCGAAGCTTCGGGACCGATTATGTGGCAGCATCCGGCTGGACGGATCTTGCCTGACCTCTTGAGTTCGGCGCGCTCTCCGGCGGCAGGGTTATCGCCACATGATCGTAAAGAGGTCGGGCGACCCTCTGTGGGAACCTTGCCCACAAAAAGCACAATGTGAATATTTCCCGTGTCAACCGGCAAATTAGGCTCACCAGAAGCCGCAGATGGGCCGTTGCCATGTTACAACGTGGTACCTGGGCATTTGATTTTTCTGGTAATATCCCGGAAAGCAACTGGATTTCTGATAGAAGTTGACCAATTAGCGCTGCAGGAATTTAGAAAAAGTCTGATATGATATGATCGGCGGTCTACGATGAATATCCGATCTAATTCTTATACAAATAAAACCCATATAATAATCATTTACACGGCAGCAAGGAGCATTACTACCTTTATCGACATATAGATCAGAACTCTATTTATCTTCGTTTTGCGTTCCCTTTCGGAAAGGCTGGCATAATAAGCTATAAAATAATCTTGGGAGCAATGCTTGCAAAATCAATGGCCCTCTAGCACTACCTGGGCACTTTGAGGTCAGATGGCAGCCGGAAGTGGCGCCTGCAGCCGCTGCCGGTCGTGCCGTTCCGGGCCGTGCTGCGTCTGGAGCGGCGCATCACCCACGATGGCCTCGTGAGCGTAGGCGGCAACTTCTACAGCGTGCCGGAAGCGCGCGATCGCGGGCAGGAACCACGCGAGGCCGAAGCGGCGGCCCTCGCCGGCCAGGCCGGGCTCGCGCGGTGAGATCAGGATGATCCGACCGGTCCACTCCCGGGCGAGGGCGTCGGCGTCCCAAACGGTGGGCGGCTGTCCGGGGCGCTGGGGCTCGTGGCGGCCGACGAGGAAGAACAGCCCGGCACGGTCGAGGCCGATTGCCGGCAGCGGCAGGCGAGCGCGCCGGCGCTGGATCGGACGAGCTTGGCGCGGAAGTGGTTGCGGCGTGCGGCGAGGACGAGCTCGTTGGAGGTAAGGGGCTGACCGGGGCGCCCGTTGTCGTGGAGGATGCGGGCGACGTCGACGGCGCGCTGGTGCAGGGCGGCGAGGATCGCCAGAGCGGCGGCTCCGGTATCGGTCATGCCCGGATCGAAGATCGCGGGATCGGGACGATCCTGAGCCGGCTGACGTATTTTACTGATCGTCTGCATGAGGATCTGCGCCTCATCCAAGGAATTAGCGTTCACGTTGTTTGGGGAGAGCTGCGGCTGCACTTTGAGTGTGTCAAGCATCATTTCCAAGGAATAGAACTTAATATCGTATTTTGTATGACCGGCACTTATTGAAGTATAAGACAATTGACCAACTCTCTTAATAAGAAGATGCGCTGATTTCTGGCAGAAACATAGGTCGGTCTGCTTAGGAATATTCGTATCTCCGTGCGATACATCGGATTGATCTGGCGGTGCGGGAAATCCAACGCCGGACTGCGCGGGCGAGATTGCCTCGGCGCGGTGGCGGTTGTCTCGCGATGGCACGAACACCTTACGCCCGGAGGTGCTCGTTGGAGCCGTTCAGGAGTCGGCGTTCGAAACCGACGGTCTGCGCGACCGCCTGGAGCGGGTTCGGGTCCCGCGACGGCAGAGGCGACGACCGCCATCACCCGGGCGGTCGATGTTCCGTGCCGACAGGTCGAACACCCCTTCGCTCAGCCGCCTTCACCAACCTTCCGGCTTCTGCGAAGCAAGTGTGCGTGCGAACGTGATGAGCTTGCACCGGTCCGCTGAGCAGCCAAGATTATGCCAGATCTGGAGCAGCGCGCATGTATCATCGTGCTCTGACCTACGGCTGGATCCCTCGGTGAACTCGTTTGTGGCTATATCGAGAGCCGCCGCGATAGCTTCGAGCCGATCTTGAGATTGAGGATCGCTGTCATTCGGTTGCTTTGAGATCGTGCGCATGGATATCTCCAAATATGGATCGTGGATAAAGCCGGCAGAAACTTGATTTGTGTTTTTTTAAATGGAAGAGGCATGGCGGGGTGCGTAATGCTGTGCTCCGATTGGTGGTGGATCGGCATAGTGATGTACGTTACCATACAAAACGCGATGCGAGCTATGCGGGGAGCGATGGACGCGTGCGACGAGTTCGATGCGGTGACGCAAACCTGTATCGAGAACCACGAGGCCATCATCCTGCACGGCTCTTCGGAGATGCAGACGGCCTCACGGATGCTGCTGTACTCCCTGGCTGCGGAGATCGTCCGCCGCCGGGCCGGCATGCTCTCAGAGACGTCGGACGAGGGCCAAGAAGGCAAGCCCTGAAGGTCGCGGCTCGTCGCATGAGCCGGTTTCTGTTCCAGTCAGCTCCGGTAACGTGCCTCGTCGCCCTGGTTCGGCCTGAGCGTGAGGTTGCCGGCTCGAGGCGGTGCTGGTGAGATGCTGAGCCGTGAAGAAGAGCGGGTTTGACGAAGGACCAGGTCGCCTACGCCCCGAAGCAGGCCGGGACCGGGTCGCCGGCACGGAGCGACTGCGCCGGATCACCGAGGCCGACTGACCATCCTCGAACAATCGTTCGCGTAACGTCGGCTTATGGGACGTGGCCCCACGCAGCATTGACGCCTAGGTTTGCAGGTGCTCGCCCGTTCGTCCACAAACCGGCGGATTGTGGATGAGAGGCACCATGCCGAACGTGCTGGGCTATGCCCGCGTCTCTACCAGCGATCAGGACCTGAACGCGCAGCGGCGTCGGCTGACGGAAGACGCCGGGGCAATCCGCGTGTTCGACGATATCGGCGTCGACAAGCGCGCCGATCGGCCCGGCCTGAGTGAGATGCTCGGCTTCTGCAGGACTGGCGACACGATCTGCGTCGTGCGCCTGGATCGCCTCGGGCGCTCGCTCAGGGAGGTGCTCGAGACCATAGATCCTTTCAAGGCGCGGGGGCTGGCATTTCGGTCGCTGGAAGAGGGACTCGACATAGCTTCAGCCGCTAGAGAACTCGCTTTCCACTTTTTCGGCACCATCGCACATTATGAGTGCTTACTGATCAACGAGCACTCGCGCGACCGCAACGGTAGTGCTTGTGCGCGCGACAAGAGGCACGGTCAGTCGGCGAATGATATCGACAAGCTAGCCTCGGCGCTCAAGTTGGTGGAGGGCGGCATCCCAGTCGCCCAGGCCGCTAGGTCGCGGACTCATTAAGCTCGCAGCCAGACCCGCACGGCTGCGAGCTTGACGCTGGCGAGGAAGTTGTCGGGATCCTTGTCGTAGCGCGTGGCGACGGCGCGGAAGTGCTTGATCTTGCTGAAGAAGCGCTCGACCAAATTGCGGTACTTGTACAGGAACGGGCTGAAGGCCAACACCTTCTTGCGGTTGGGCATCGGTCTGACGTTCGCCCACGCGCCCTGCTCAGCCATCTGGGCGCGTAACGCGTCGCTGTCGTACGCTCGGTCGCTCAGCAGGATCTGGCCCATGCCCAGACCACCCAGCATGTCGGCCGCCGCGCGCCCATCGTGCGCTTGACCCGCGGTGATCTTGAGCGCCACCGGACGGCCCTCGGCATCCACCAGCGCGTGGATCTTGCTCGTCAGGCCGCCGCGCGAGCGACCCATGCCACCGGATCGGCCATCTTTTTTTCTAGGACGGCAAAGCCAGCTGTTCGAGGGTGTTGAGATAGGCGTCGGGATCGCGTCGGAAGCGGGTGCGTGCGGTGCGAGCTTGACGTCTGCGGTCGAGAGCGTCGCGCAAGGTCTGCCATCGGGCGTGATCGACCCGGCCAAGGTCGCGTCTGGACCGGGTCTCGGCCCGCGTGGCGATGCCGGCTACAAGCCGCACGGCACCCCGCAGCACCGCGCCGGGTGAGGCCGTCTTGCGCCCTGTGGCGCGCCGCTCGTGGTAGCGTTGCGAGCCGAACAGCTGTTCGAGGGCGTTGTTGGTGCGGGGCAGGGCCGGCCGGTCGGCGGCGTGGAACAGGCCGGGCCGGTAGCTGCGCGCCACCTTGCGGAAGTGGTCGAGGGCCGGGCCGAGATCGCCCGCGCGGTGGCGGTGACGCTGCATCGCGGCCAGCAGGCCGTCGAAGCGCCGCCGCAGCTTGACGCCGGTCTCACCGGCGGGATTGGCCAGCAGGCGCGCGGCGGCATGCACGAAGACGAAGCCCTGCTCCACCTCGGGCCAGAGCGCGACGGTGCCGGCCAGCGCCCGCGCGATCAGGTGCCTGAGCCGCACGAGCGGACGCGAGGCCCCCCTTTGGCGGTGACCCGATCCAGGCTGCCGGCCACCTTCTGCAACCGCCCCTTCAGCCGTAGTCCCGCAGCGTCGAGGGGCGCGCGGCCGTCGTCGGTGATCGCGCTACGCACGGCCGCCGCGTAGCCGCGCACCACCTGCGCTTCCGGGTCGGTGCGTCCCTCCACCGCCCGCTCGATCGGGCGCACGCCGCGCACGCCCTTCTTCAGTTCCTTCTTGGCATGCCGGTCGGCCTCGAAGATCGGCAGCGCGGCCTCGCGCAGGAAGTGGAAATGGCAGAGCTGATGCGGCACGACCGGCAGGACCATCGCCACCGCCTTGCGGATCGAATGCTGGCCGTCGCTGATCACGCCCGCCACCGGCAGGCCGACCGCTTCAATCACCTCCTGCAGCAGGACGGCCAGATCCTCGGCCGTGCTCGACAGCAGGCTGCGCGCCAGCAACACCGTGCCCGAGAGGCAATCGCGCAGCACCCACAGCACCTCGTGCCCAACATCCGGCTGCAGGCCGTCGAGCGCCAGGATGATCCGGTCCTGCTCGGCCAGTTGCCGACGCAGGTCAGTGGGATCGGCCAGTTGGGCGGCCAGCACCTCGTCGTAGCGGTCAAGCAGGTTGGTCACGCTGCGTTCGGCGATGGGAACGCCGCGCCCGCGCAGGATCGCGTGGATCTCCGGGACGGAGCGGTGCTCACGATGGCGTAGGGTGCCGACCAGCGCCACGACGTCCAGGCCAAACTCGTGCTGCGGCAGGGCGAGCGCACCCTCGGCCTCCGGGCGGTAGGGCCGGTGGAAGCGGGCACAGCCCTCGGCCTCGCAGCGGCGAATCTTCAGCCGCAGCCGTTGCGTGCCGGTCAGCGTGACCAGCGTGCGGCGGTTCTCGTAGCGGATGCGCATGCCGGTGCCGCAGGCCGGGCAGAGCCGGCGGATCGGCCTCAGCGTCCGCTCACGATCAGGAACGCGAACCTGGGTGCGGGACATGGCGCGCCTGCCTCCAGCGCCCCCTCAGCCCATACCTACCAGACAGTCAGCTTTGCCGTCCTAGTTTTTTTGGGTGCAGGCGGCATGCTGGTGAACCCGCACGCTGGTCGCGTCGATCATCTGCAGGTCTCCATCGTAAGCCTTTGACACCGCATCCAAAAGCCGATCCCAGATGCCACGCTTGCGCCAGCGCCGAAAACGGTTGCCGCAGGTCGTATGTGGGCCGTAGCGCGCCGGGATGTCGGCCCAGGGCGCGCCCGTGCGCAGCCGCCAGAAGATCCCATTCAGCACCCGCCGATCATCCACGCGCTCCTTGCCGCGCACGTCCGTCGGCAACAACGGCTCGATCACCGCCCACTCCGCATCCGTCAGATCAAACCGCGCCATCAAGGCCCTCCTGCTCAGAGGGCTAACGACGCCGCGGTTCAACCGTGCCAGCCGTTATGGGTTCACGACCTAATGCAGTGACGCAGACGAAGGATTCACGGGCGGGCTGAGGTGTGCGCGTCTGGACGATGGCTCAGACTGTCTGCGTGCTTCCCGATGCAGCCGACGTGACCCGGCTCGATGCGACGACGCAGGATCGATCGCGTCCACTCAAACACATCCAGCGTGCCCGCATCGTCCTGCTCTCAGCCGAGCGTCTAAGCGTCCAAGATGTGGCCCGGCGGGCGGGCGTCAGCCGCCCGGCCGTGTGGCGCTGGCAGCGGCGCTACGCCGAGGCGGGTGTCGAAGGCCTGCTGCGCGACAAGACGCGTCCGCCCGGCAGGCCACCTCACTCGACCGAGACGGTGGCCGAGGTGCTGGCACTGACCTGCTCGGAGCCGCCGGGCGAGGTCACCCACTGGACCGGCCGGGCCGTGGCCCGGGCGGTCGGGATTTCGTTGCGCGCCGTGCAGCGGATCTGGGACGCTCACCGCCTCCAACCGCACCGGCTGCGCACGTTCAAGCGCTCGCGCGATCCCGCCTTCGCTGCCAAGGTCGAGAACGGGCACCCATCGAACCTGTTCGATGGGATCCCGGTGTCGTTGGCCTCTACATGGACCCGCCCGCCTACGCGGTGGTGCTGTCCATCGACGAGAAGAGCCAGATCCAGGCGCTGGAGCGCACCCGTCCCGATCGGCCGCTCGCCCCCGGCCATGCCTCCGCCCAGACCCACGACTATACCCGTCACGGCACGACGACGCTGTTTGCCGCCCTCGACGTCCTCGCGGGCACCGGGCTCGGCCGCTGCATGCAGCGGCACCGGAACGGCGAGTTCATCCGGTTCCTGAACGCCGTCGAGGCCGTCGTCCCGCCCGGCAAGGTGATCCACGCCATCCTCGACAACGTCGCCACCCACAAACATCCGAAGGTGCGCGCCTGGCTCGCCCGGCACCCGCGCTGGACGTTCCACTTCACCCCGACTTCGGCCTCGTGGCTCAACGCGGTCGAGGGCTTCTTCTCAACGCTGACCCGTCGTCGGCTGCGGCGAGGCTCCTTCACCGGCGTCGTCGATCTGCAGGCGGCGATCAAACGCTACATCGCCGAGCACAACCGGCGCGCCAGGCCTTTCGTCTGGACCAAGCCCGCCACCGACATCCTCGCCGCCGTCAGCCGATCCCCTGAACCATCCGTCTGAGTCAGTGCACTAGGGCGTCTCTGCAAACTCATGTGAGCCAGAGCATGGTCATGCCGAGGGTGACCATGGCGAGGTAGTTGGCAGCCCGCTTCTCGTAGCGGGTGGCGATGCGGCGATACTGCTTGAGGCGGTTGATCAGCCGCTCGACCTTGTTGCGCTCGCGGTACGCGGCCTTGTCAAAGTCGGGCTGACGCGGCTGGTCCTTGCGGGTCGGGATGACCGGCTCGATCCGACGCTGCCTGAGGCGACAACGCGCCGGCGGACTGGAGTAACCCCGGTCCCCTGCCGTCCTACGGGGCCGCAGGCGCGGGCGGCCTCGCCCTGGACGTGGCACCGCGCCCTTGTCCATCAAGGCGTCCAGTGCGAACTGCTCGTGCCTTTCGCCGGCCGTCAGCACCGCCGCGATCGGCTTGCCGCCGCCCTCGGCGCGCAGATGCAGCTTGGTGGAGAACCCGCCCTGGCTGCGCCCGAGCGCTTCGCCCACGCCCTCGACGGTCGCCTCACCCCCCGATGGCGCCGGACCGGCGTGCCCCGGCGGCGTGCTGGTGGGCGCGCACCACCGTGGCGTCCACGAAGTGCAGATCCCAGTCCAGGGCGCCGCGGGCGTCCGCCTGCGCCTGCAGGCGCTGCAGCACCCGGTCGAACACGCCCGCCTTGCGCCACCGGTAGAACCGGCTCGACACGGTTCCGACCGCCCCGTAGCGGGCCGGCAGGTCCTCCCAGGGAGCACCGGTACGCAGGATCCAGAGCATGCCGTTGAGCACTTGGCGGTGATCCTCGGCGGGCCGGCCCGTGCGCGGCTTCTGCGGAGGCAGCAGCGGGGCGATCTGCTCCCACTGCGCGTCAGTCAGTTCAAAGCGTCGCATCAGGCCCACATGGGGCCGATCCCGCGGCCTGTGAACCCTTTGCAGAGACGCCCTAGCCGCTCACGGCACGGCCGACCTGGCGGCCGTGGCCGCGGCGCTCGACGGCGGACCGCGCCGGACGCCCGGGTAGTGGAGGCCCGCCGGGGCGCCGGGCGCCGCGATCCGATCCGATCCGTTCAGGGGGGAGACCCGTCGAGCCCGGTGCGGGGGCGTCTGTCCGTGCGGTGTCCGGCGCCGGGCTCCCGCGTCGTCGTCCTGGCGCCGGGCGAGGCTACATGTACGAGCGGACGAGGCCGCTCGCGAGCATGTTCCAGCCGTCCATCAGGATGAAGAACAGCACCTTGAAGGGGAGCGAGATCACCGTCGGCGGCATCATCATCATACCCATCGACATGATTAGCACGGCAACCACCATGTCGATGACGAGGAACGGCAGCGCAATCAGGAAACCGATCTCGAAACCGCGCCGCAGCTCCGAGATCATGAAGGCCGGGATCAGGATGCGCAGGTCGATCTTGCTCCCGGTCTTGTCGCCGGCCTTTCTCCCGTCGGCGGCCTTGTCCTCATCCGCGACCTTGGGCAGGTTGACGGACGCGAGGTCGGCGAAGGTCTGGAGATCCTTCGGCCGGACGTGCGCCGTCATGAAGGCCCGGAAGGGGTCCGTGATCTTGGTGAACGCCTCCTCCTCCGAGATTTTGTTCTCGGTCAGGGGACGGACGCCGTTCTGCCACGCCTGCTCGAAGGTCGGCCCCATGACGTAGAACGTCATGAATAGCGACAGGCTGATCAGGATGAGGTTCGCCGGCGTGCTCTGGAGGCCGAGGCCCGAGCGCAGGAAGGACAGGGCGACCACGAAGCGCGTGAAGCTCGTCATCATGACGAGCAGCCCCGGGGCGAGGGACAGCACAGTGAGCAGGGCGATGAGCTGAATCATCCGACCGCTCGCCGAGCCGTTGCCGGGGGGCAGCACCTGCTCGAGATTGAGGGTCTGCGCGCTCGCGGCGGTCGCGCCGACCAGTGTCACGCCGATCAGCAGGGAGGCGACGAGAAGCAGCCGGCGTGTCATGGCGAAGCCGTTCCTGGGGTTCGAGGCGTGTCGGGAGCGCCCGGCGGCGTGGCCGCCGGGCGCGCATGTTCCCCCTGTGCGTGGAGCGGAACCGGGCCGGCGTGCCGGACGGAGCGCAACTACTGGACCACCAGGGTCTCGATGAAGAGTTCCCGGACCTTCCTGTCAGTCCGCATCGCGACGCGCTCGGCGAGATCCTCGCGCAGGTGCTGGAGGCCGCTCGGCCCCTCGATCTGCGGGACGGACACCGTGCGCAGGTATGCGACGAGATCCTGCCGGATCTCGGCCACGGCGACATCTGGGTTCGGGAGCGCGTCCTTGCGCAGGACTACGGAGGATTCGAGCCGGATCCAGACGTTGCCGGGACCCGCGAGGTTGGTCACGATGGTCCCGAGCTTCGTCAGGCGCGCGTCCACGCCGTAGGCGGCGGGCCGGGCAACCGGCTCCTCCTCCAGCCTCCTCCTCTCGCCGACGGCCTTCTCGACTTTGGCGACAAGGTAGGTTCCGAACAGGCCGCCAACGCCGGCGGCGGGGAGCGAGAGGAGGGCGAGGAGGGCGAGCCAGCCCCCCTTGGCGCGCAGGCCCCTTTCCGGAGGCGCTATGGCGAGTGAGTTGTCTGCCATCTCAGAACGGAGCCACCAGATCGTAGACCTGCTGGACCGCCGCGGGCTGCTGCACCTCCATGAGGCGCCCCCGGCCCCCGTAGGAGACGCGGGCCTCAGCGATCTTGTCGTAGTCGATGGTGTTCCGGCGGGAGATGTCGCGGGGCCGGACGATCCCAGCGACGTTGAGCACTCGTACCTCGTAGTTCACCCGCACCTCCTGCGAACCGCTGATCAGCAGGTTCCCGTTCGGCAGCACGTTCGTGACGACGGCCGCCACAGAGAGGCGCAGCTGTTCCTTGCGGTCGATGGATCCCTGTCCCTTCGTGGACGAGCCGCTGGTCAGATCGTAGCTGTTGCGGACCTGCGGGTTGACCCCGAAGATGTCGAACTCGGCGTCCAGGCCGAGCTTCACGCCGGCCTCGCGGGAGCGATCGGTGGCGTTGTCGAACTGCGCCTTGTCGTTCATCTCGATGTTCACGGTCAGGAGGTCGCCGATTGTCTTGGCGCGGGGGTCCTGGAACAGGTTGGCGCCGTTCTGGCTCCAGGTCGAATGGTAGCCGGGCGCCTGGACCGGCAGGAACAGGGGCGGGATCGCCGCCGCCGTGGGGTCGATGCCGACGCCGACGGGCGTGAGCGACGGCGGCCGACCAATCTCCTCGATGTTGGTGGCGCAGGCCCCGAGGGAGAGCAGCGCCGTGATGGCTACCAGGAGTCTCATCCGGTCCTCTCGCGGCTCTTCGGAGCGGGGGGCACGTCGCCCGCGGCCGCCGGGGAGGCGGCCCTGGGCGTGTCGGTCATCACGGCAGTGAGCTGCGCGGCCCGTGCGGGCTCCATCTCGTTGAGGATCGCGCTCGCGACCCGGGCGTCGAGGCGCGCCAGGATGGCGGCGGCTGGCTCGAGCCCCATGCTCGCGAGCTGCTGCGAGGCCGCCTCGGGCCTCATGCGGGCGTAGATGGCGACGACGCTCGCCCCCGCCTTGTCGAGGAATGCCTGCCGTCGACGCAGCCAGTCCTCGTACTCGGCTCGCTTGGCCTCCAGGCGGGCGATCTGGGCCTCGATGTCCTTCTCGAGGGCGGAGAGCGTCTCCTTCTGCCAGCGGAAGCGCGCGTCGGCGGCGGCCGAGGCGATGTTGGTGCAATAGCCGGAGGGGCGGACTTCCTCCGCAGGACCGGCGGTCTCCTGCGCGAGGGCGGCCGCGACGGGCAGGAGGAGCGCGGCGAGGAGACCAATGCTGAGGCGGCCCCCCGGGCGGCGCCGGGGGCGGGGAGCGGGGCTCATTGAGTCACCAGATCGGCTTGGAGGGCGCCGGACGTCTTCACGGCCTGGAGGATCGCGATCATGTCCGTGGGCTTCATGCCGACCTGGTTGAGGCCGCGCACCAGGGTCTGAAGGTCCGGCCCCGAGATGACGGCGAGGCGGGCCAGGTGCTCCTGCGCGTCGATCGCGGTCCGCGGCACCACCGTGGTCCGCCCGTCGGAGAAGGGGGCGGGCTGGGACACGACTGGGGTCTCGGTGACCCGGACGGTGAGATCGCCGTGCGTCACGGCGACGGTGGAGATCTGTACGTTGCGCCCGATCACGACGGTGCCCGTGCGCTGATCGACCACGACCCGCGCCGGCATGTCCGGCTGCACGAGTAGCTCGCCGATCTCCGCCATGAACCGCGTCGGCTCGACGCGGGCCGGCCGCTGCAGGACGACCGAGCGGTAGTCCCGGGCATTGGCGGACCGCCTGCCGTAACGGCGCACCGCGTAGCTGTTGATGGCGTCCGTGATCAGGATCGCCGTGCGGTAGTCCGGGTTCTTCAGTTCCAGGACCATGGTAGGGATGTCGCTGAAGTCCCCGGACACCTCGCGCTCGACGAGCGCGCCGCTGGGGATCCGCCCGGCCGTCGCGACGCCGGAGGTCAGCGACTCGGCCTGCCCCGTCGCATTGAAGCCGGACACAGCGATGCCGCCCTGGGCGACCGCGTAGACCTGTCCGTCGCCTCCGCGCAGTGGGGTCAGGAGCAGCGTGCCCCCCCGCAGCGAGATGGCGTCGCCGAGCGAGTTCACGGTGACGTCGATCCGCGAGCCGGGCCCGACGTAGGCGGGAAGGCTCGCCGTGACCATCACCGCCGCGACGTTGCGCGTGCGCAGTCGCTGGTCGCGCACGTTCACACCGAGCCGGTCGAGCATCGATTGCAGCGACTGCTCCGTGAACTGGGTGTTGCGTAGGGTGTCGCCGGTGTTCTGGAGACCGGTGATGAGGCCGTAGCCGACGATCTGGTTGTCGCGCACACCCTGGAGGGCGGCGATGTCCTTGATCCGGGTGCGCGCCTCGGTCGGGGTATTGCCCAGGCCGAGGCAGGCGGCGAGCAGGAGCACGAGCCCGCGGCGCATCATGGCATCCCCACCCGCACCCGGCCGTCCGCCTGGACGATCCCCTGGATGATGCGGCCCGTCGCGGCGTTGCGCACGCGGACCGTGTCGTTGACCCCGCCGTTGGCTAGAGCGAGCCCCGTGGTCACGATGGTCAGCCCGTCCTCCTCGAAGAGGATCTGCGTCGGCACGCCCCGCGTCACGAGGCGCGCCTCGTCGAGGGCGGTGGCGGGGATCGTCTCCCCGGGCAGGAGGGTCCGGCGCGCCACCCGGCCGACGGCCTCGACCGCCGTCGCGACGACGGGGGTGCGCGGATGGTACGTGTCGGGGTAGTGCTGCTCGCGCACCATCCCGGCCTTGACGAAGTCGCCCGCGTAGATCGTGCTCGTCGGGACGGGAAGCGTGAGGCCCTCGGCCCGGACGCCCGCGGGGACGGCGGCGAGGCCGAGGACGGCGAGCAATCCCCATGTCGCGGGGCGCGGCCTCGGGGCGAAGGGAGCGTGATGCGGCATGGCCTTCAGCGGATGCCCTTCGAGACCGTGCCGGCCATCTCGTCGGCAGCCTGGATCACCTTCGAGTTCATCTCGAAGGCGCGCTGCGCCGAGATCAGGTTAGTGATCTCCTTCACGGGGTCGACGTTCGAGTTCTCGACGTAGCCCTGGTGGATCTTGCCCACGCCGGGGTCGCCGGCCGGCCCGACGACGGGGGTACCGGAGGCGGCCGTCTCGCGGTACAGGCCGTTGCCGAGAGGCTCGAGGCCGGCATCGTTGGCGAAGTTCGCGAGCGTCAGCTGGCCGACCGTCTGCGGCAGGGCCTGGCCCTCGACCTTCGCGATGACCTGCCCGGACTGATTGATCGTGATGTCGACGGCATTCTGCGGGAGAATGATCGCGGGCTCGACACCGTAACCTTCCGCCGTGACGAGCCGGCCATCGGCGTTCTTGTTGAACGTGCCGGCGCGGGTGTAGTTGGTCTCGCCGTTCGGCATCGTGACCTGGAACCAGCCGCGCCCGTTGATCGCGAGGTCCAGGGGATTCGTCGTGTTGGCCAGCGGCCCCTGCCGGTGGAGGTTGCGGATGGCCGCGGTGCGTACGCCAAGGCCGAGCATCGCGCCCTCGGGGATCGCCGACTCGCCGGCCTGCACCGGGACGCCGGCCTGACGCTCCGCTTGGTAGAGGAGGTCCGTGAATTCGGCGCGGGCGCCCTTGAACGCCGTCGTGTTCACGTTCGCGATGTTGTTGGCGATGACTTCGACGTTCAGCTGCTGGGCGTTCATGCCCGTTGCCGCGATGGCGAGCGCTCTCATGATGGCATCCTTCGGACGGAGGTGTTCCTAGGGGGCGCGGGCGGGCCGGATCGCCTCTGCGTCCCGCGCTGTGGCGTAGCCGGCTCCGCCGGCCCGGGCTCAGACCGCCATGCGGACGATCTCTTGATAGGCGGCAACAACCTTGTCCCGGACGGCGATGGCCGTCTGAAGGGTCTGCTCCGCCGACATGACGGCCTCGACCACGGCCTGCGTGGACGCCTTGCCCTGGAGCCCCGCGATCGCGTTGGCCTCGCCCGCCTGGATGGCCTCCTTCGCGTTCGTCGCGACCTGGACCATGAGGTCGCCGAAGCTGGCCGGGGCGGACGCAGGCGCCGCGAGGCCGAGCTGGGGGACGCCGAAGACGGCGCTGCGGTTGGAGACGCCGGATACGGTGGCGAGCGACTGGATCATCATGCCCTCAGCATGTCGATGAGGCCGGCCACCATCGATCGCGTCTGCTTGATCATCTGGAGGTTGGCTTCGTAGGAGCGGTTGGCCTCACGCATGTCGGCCATCTCGATCAGCATGTTCACGTTCGGGAGCTTAACCCGCCCGCTGGTGTCGGCCGCTGGGTGGCCGGGATCGTACTCCGTCGGGAAGGGCGCCCGATCGACGCCGATCTCCTTGACCGACACCGACGCGGCCCCGGTGGCCCGGTCGTAGGCGGTGCGGAACGTGATCGTCTTGCGGGCGAAGGGGTCGGACCCGGCCGTGGAGCCGGTGGACTGCGCGTTGGCGATGTTCTCGGCCACGACGCGCATCCGGAGCGACTGCGCGTCGAGGCCGGAGGCCGCGACGCGCGACGAGGCGATAAGCGGGTCCATCATGAGCCGGACCTCACGCTCGCGAGTAGCATCCGATGGAAGGCCTTGACGACGCCGACGTTCAGGCTCTGGTCGCGGGCGATCTCCCCAGCCTTCATCATTTGCTCCTCGATGCCAACGGAGTTGCCGGAATGGACCGTCTCGCCGGCGGCCGAGGCCTTCCCCTTGAGGGCGCGCTCGGCGCTGAAGCCGCCCTCAAGGTGGGCGGCGTTCGTCGCCGCGACCTGGAGGCCCGTCTTGTTCAGGACCTCGCGGAACGGCGTCACGTCCTGCGCGCGGTAGCCGGGCGTGTTGGCGTTCGCGATGTTCCCGGAGATGACGCTCTGGCGCGTCGCGAGATGTTGAAGTTGCCGCGAGGCCAAGTTGAACAGGAAGATGGGGATCACGAGCGCCTCCTGCGCGCGACGACGTAGTTGCTGTGCCAAGACTGTGGGCAGCCTTCGCTGGACTGATCAGGTGAAGGCCTTCCGGTTCGAAGGCGAGGCTAGCGTCTGCGCTAACACCTACGATCGCAACCTTGCGCGAGGCTGGCAGCGCGGAGATCGCGTAGGGAACCAAACGGGGTCGAGGGTGTTTGCGCGCGTCCGGGCAGGTCCGACCGGGGGGCCCAGCTCGCGGATCGCGCGGTGACCGCACGCGCCTGCGGCGCGGCTGCGCCGATCACGATCGTTTCGTGAAGACGTAGACGAGCAGGTTGGCGACCGCGCGGTAGAATTCCGGCGGGATCGCCTGGTCGATCGAGACGCTCTGATACATCGCGCGGGCGAGTGGCTTGTCCTCGATCACGGCGATCCCGTGCTTCTCGGCGATCTCGCGGATCCGCAGGGCGATGAGGTCTTGTCCCTTGGCGAGCACCACCGGCGCGTCGCCCTCGCTCCGATCGTAGCGCAGGGCGATGGCGTAGTGGGTGGGGTTGGCCAGCACCATCGTGGCGCGCGGGACCGCCGACAGCATCTGCCGGCGCGCGCGATCCTGCGCAAGCGAGCGCAGCCGCCCCTTGACCAGCGGGTCGCCCTCGACCTGCTTGAACTCGTCCTTGATCTCCTGAGGCGACATCTGGAGATCCCGCCGCCACCGGATGTGGCTCCAGAGCAGGTCGCCGGCCACCAGCATGATGGTGGCCACGCTCACCGCGGCGACGAGCCGGATCGACAGCGTCAGCAGGAGTTCCGGCAACCGGAGCGGATCAACGAACATCGTGGCCACGATCCTCTGGTGGTCCGCGCGCAGGACGAGCGCCGCCATCGCGCCGATCGTCGCGAACTTGAAGACGGCCTTCGCAAACTCGACGACGCTCTGGACGCCGAAGAGCCGCTTCCATCCGGCCGCCGGCGAGATGCGGGACCATTTCGGCTGGATGCGGCTGCCCACGAAGCGCGGGGTATTCTGGAAGACCGAGGCGGCGAGCCCCCCCGCCAGCAGGACCAAGAGCGCCGGGAGCAGTGCCCGCCCCGTCTCCATGACCACCGCGTGCAGGAGGCAGGACGCATCCTCGGCGTTGGCGAGGGAGAAGCTGCGGGGCCGCTCGACCAGGAGCACGAGGTGCCCGACGAGGCCCCGCGCCTGATCACGCGCGTAGAAGACGAGGATCACGAGCAGTCCAAGGACCGAGGCGAAGACCGGGGCTTCTCGCGAGAACGGGACGTTTCCCTCCTCGACGGCGTCGCGGATCTTCTTCTCGCTCGCGGCCTCTGTCTTGCTCTCCTTGTCGTCCGACATGGGACAGCCTCAACTGATGTATGTGCTGTCCCCCTCGTTGGGATTGAGTTCGATGTCGCCCCGCGCCGCCATCTCGAGGGCTTGGTCGGTGATCGCGCGGCGGGCTTCGAGCACGTCCTTCTGCGCGGCGGGCTCGCCCCCGTCGAGCTCGTGCTCGACGATGCGCCGGACGCGGGATGCGAGCGCCCCGAGCACGACGTTGCGCAGCGCCTTGTCGGTTCCCTTGAGCGCCAGGATCAGGCGCTCGTTCGGGACCTGGTCGAACAGGGTCGTGCGGGCGCGCGGCGTCAGGTGGACAATGTCGTCGAAGGTGAAGAGCAACCCCTTGAGGATTTCGGCCGATTTCGGGCGTGCCTTGGAGAGGTCGTCGAGCACCTCCTCCATGCGGTTGCGCTCCATCTTGTTGATGATGTCGGCCATCCGCGCGTGCGTGTCGGCGCCCGCGTTGCGCGACACGTTGATCATGAAGTCCTCGTGGATCGTCTTCTCGATCATCCGCATCGTGTCGTCGACGATCGGCTTGAAGGTCAGCATCCGCCGCATGATCGAGTTACTGAAATTCGAGGGCAGCTGCGCCATCACCTTCGCGGCACAGGACGGCCTGACCTTGGAGAGGATGAGGGCCGCGGTCTGCGGATGCTCCCGCATCAGATAGCTCGCCAGGGCGATCTCCGAGCCGTTGGAGAGTCGGTCCCAAATCGACTGGTTGGTGTGGCTGAGGACATCGGTCATGATGTCGGCGATCTGGTCGGTCGGGAGGATGCCCTCCAGCAGTTTCTGGACCTCGTGGGCGGTGCCGACGAGGCTGGCGCCGTCCGAGAGGGCGTCGGCGAACCGCTCGACGAGCGCGTCGAGCTGCGGGCGCGTCACCGGGCCGAGTTGCGCCGCTGCCCGGGTGATCAGCCGGATCTCCCCAGCGTCGAAGTACTTGAGCAGGCGGCTCGCCGAGGGCTTGCTCATTGAGATCAGGATGGCCGCGACCTCCTCGACGGGCTTCATGGGCTTCGGAGGCGTATTGACCACGGCGTTGACGGCCATCTCGACGCTCCCGGTCAGGCGTTGGATTCGGAGGCGAGGGGGCCCACGATCTCCGTCAGCGAGACGCCGAAGCGGGAGTTGTCGTCCTCCACCACCACGACCTCGCCCCGGGCGATGACGCGGCCGTTAACCACGACGTCGACGGGTTCCCCGACCCGATGGTCGAGAGGCACGATAGCGCCGCGGCCGAGCTTCATCAGCGTGGCCACCGGCATCGTGGCCGAGCCGAGGACCACCTGAATCATCACGGGGACCCGCAGGATCGAGTCGAGGTTGCGGCCGCCGCCCATCGTCTCATCGCGCGCGCGCTCCTGGCGGGTGCCGGGATCGATCCTGGCGAAGAGGGCGTCGTTGTGCCCGGCGGCCGGCTCGGTGGCTGTCGTGTGGTCCATCGTCGGTGTCTCCTCGGTGGGAATGGATGTCCGGGGCGCGGGGCGCTCAGCCGACCCGGCGCGCCGCCGCGGCGGACTGGGGAGGCGTCGCGTCGGAGAGGGCGAGGCGCTCAGCCTTCAGGCTCGCGAGGGCCGCCTCGGCCAGGTCGATCTCCCGGGCGAGCTGCGCGAGGATGGTCCGCCCCTCCGTCGCGAAGCCCTGCACGGCGTCGCCCGCGTGCGCCAACCGGCGCGAACTCGTCTCGATCATGTCCCGGTACTGCGCCTGGCACCCATCGAACCGCTTGAGGCGCCGGTACATCGGGACGACGCACGCCGTGGTCATCACCAGGGCGGCAAGCAGGACGGCCTCAATGAGCGAGGACATCATCGATGAACTCCTGTTCCTGATCGACGGGGCTGTCGACGCGCAGCACGACGGAGCCCTCCGCCTGGCCGATGTCGCACCAGAACAGCCCCTGGTTATTGCCCTCGAGCTTGACGCGGCTGCGCGGCGTCGCCTGGAGTTCGATGACGTCGCCGACCTCGAGGTCGGCGATCTCGCCGAGGCTCAGGGGCCTCTCCTCCAAGATCGCCCGAAGGGTCACCGAGGTCTTCTGCACCTCGCCGATCATCTGCTTCGTCCAGCGGGAGTCCCGCGTGGACGCCTCGCCGACGCGGACGCGGGCCAGGCTCTGGCGCATGGGGTTGAGGACGGTCTGGGGGATGACGATGAACATCTCGCCGCCCCGGTTGAGCGCCTGAAGCAGGAACTTGGCGACGACCGCCTGGTTGTTGCGCCGGCCAATGACCGCGAAGTCCATGCGCCCCTCGAGGCGCTCGAGTTCGAACGGCGTGTTGGAGACCAGGGCGAACGAGGCCTGCATCGCCTTGCCGATCTGGTCGAACACCAGCTGGACCGCGCGCATCTCGATGTTGGAGAAGTTGCGCTCCTCGTCGGAGGGGGGCTCCGAGCCGTCCGAGCCCAGCATGACCTCCATCATCGTGAACACGAAGTCCCGGTCGAAGCCGACGAGGACGTGGCTGTCCCACTCGGGGGCGTGGAAGATGCCGGCGATCGCGTTCGACTCGTAGGGGTCGAGGACGTCGCCGAAGCGCTGGCTCGCGACGTCGCTGAGCGAGAAGTAGATCGGCGAGGCGGCGAAGTGTCGGAGCTGGTCGGCGCTGAACGTCGCGACGCGATCGAAGATGACGTGCAGCATCGGCAGCCGGTCGAGGGCGATGCCCGCCGCGTCGAGGAGCCGGTCACGGATGTCGGTCCCGGGCGAAGTCGTGTCCATGGTCATGCCGCCTCCCGCTCGCGCGGTGAATTGTCGTTGCGCGATCCGCCGCTGATGGTGGCGCTCTCGAGTTCGTCGATGGTCGGGCGGCTGGCCGACGAGATCGCCTTGCGGCCGTACTCGATGGCGATCTGCGGCAGGGCGCCGTTCATGAAGGCGAGCAGGGTCTGCTTCACGACGATGTAGGTGCGCGTATGCGCCTCCCGGGCGAGCTTCACCTTCTGCGCCACCGGGCCGACGACCCCGTAGGACATGAAGATGCCCGAGGCGGTGCCGATGAGCGCCGCACCGATCAGGCCGCCCAGGAGGGCGGGGGACTGGTCGAGGGCGCCCATCGCCTTCACGATGCCGAGCACCGCCGCGACGATACCGAGCGCGGGCAGACCGTCGGCGACCGCCACGAGCGCCGTGTAGACCTTCAGCCGGTCCCGGCGATAGGTCCCGATCTCCTCGTCCATCAGCGCCTCGATCTCGTGGGAGCGCGCGTTGCCGATAAGGATGAGGCGCGCGTAGTCGCAGATGAATGTCCGCAGCTCGCCGTCCCGCAGCACGGTCGGGTAGGCCTTGAAGATCTCGGATTGCTCGGGGCTTTCGAGGTGGACCTCGACCTCGTTGCGCGGCTTGGTGCGCAGCTCCCTCATGAGCGCGTACAGGAGCCCGAGCAGTGCGAGATTGTCGGCCTGCCGGGGGGCCTTGCCGGTGACGGCCTGGAGGATGGCGGAGCCGCTGTCGACGACGATCTTCATGGGGTTGGCGATCAGGAACGCGCCGAACGCGGCGCCGCCGATGATCAGGAACTCGAAGGGCTGCCAGATCGTGCCGATGTGGCCGCCCATGCCGTAGAAGCTGCCGAAGACGCAGCCCGCCGCGATGATGATGCCGATGATCACGCCCACGGATCGTACCTCTCCTCGCGACGGTCGCCGCCGCACGGAAGGGTCTACCCGTCAGGGCTTGCGCCGAGCTGGGCCGCGACGGCCCGCCCCCCCCGCCGTGTGGACAAGGCTCGGACAAGCCAGCGGGCCTACGAGGGCTCGGGCTACTGGGGTGCGTTCGGATGTCGTCGACCTTCACCGAGTACCGGCTCATCGCCGGCAACATGACGAAGGCACTCGAGCGCAAGGCTTCGGAGGGCTCGGTCAGGCTGGAGATCGAGTACTTCAAGAGCCATATTGAGACTGTGGGCTCGATCGACGAATTCCTCGCCGACAACCGCCTCTACGGCTTCGCGATGAGGGCTTACGGCCTCGATGATATGATCTACGCCAAGGGCTTCATGAAGAAGGCGTTGGCCGGGGGCATCGAGGACGCGAACAGCTTCGCCAATCGCCTGTCTGATTCGCGCTACAAGGAATTCGTCGCGGCGTTCAACTTCGCCAAGTACGGGGACAAGACCACGACGTGGTCGAACGCTGGGAAGGCGACGATCTCGGCCTACACGCAGACGATGGGCTCCGGGGCGGATGCGAACGACGAGGGCGCGCAACTGCGTCTCTACTTTGAGAAGCAGTCGTCCAAGATCGCGTCCGTCACCGACATCCTCGCCGACCAAGCGCTGATGGCGGTCGTGCGCACGGCGCTCGGGTTGCCCGCCTCAATGGCGTCGGCTAGCGTCGCGGCGCAAGCCGCCCTCATCGAGGGCAAGCTCGATGTCGCGAGCCTTCAGAACTCGTCGGCGCGTGGCGCGCTCCTCGACAAGTTCACCGCTGCCTTCAAGACGGAGAAGGCCGCGACCAAGACCGGCACGTGGTCCGAGACCGAGACCGGCACGCTTTCGGGCTACGTCCGCCAGACCCTCGAAGCCGATGCCGGCTCGGAGGACGAGGGCGTGCGGCTGGCGCTCTACTTCAAGCGCAAGGCCCCGGAGATCAAGAGCACGCTCTCCATCCTCGGGGACAAGGCGCTCGCCGAAGTCGTGCGCACCGCCCTCGGCCTGCCGGCCGAGATGGCGCAGGGCGACATCGACGCCCAGGTCGCGGCCATCGACCGCAAGCTCGACGTCGCGAGCCTCCAGGATCCGGCCGCGGTCGACAAGTTCATCCGCCGGTTCACGGCGCTCTGGGACGTGCAGAACGACACCGTCCAGTCGTCGACGCTGACGCTCTTCGGCGCGTCGAGGCAAGATCTCGACACCGACCTCCTGCTCAAGTTGCAGAACATCCGCCTTGGAGCCCGCTGAGATGCAGTCCGCGCTCTACGTCACGCTGTCCGCCCAGGTCGCCCTGGAGCGGCGCATGAACACCGTGGCGAGCAACGTCGCGAACCTTGCGACGAGCGGCTACCGGGCGGAGGAGGTGAAGTTCGAGTCGATCCTGTCCCGAGCGGGCGGTCGCGAGGTGGCCTTCTCGACGCCGGGCTCGTCCTTCGTCTCGCGCAAGATGGGCCCAATCATCAAGACCGATGCCCCCCTCGACATCGCCATCCAGGGCGACGGCTGGCTCTCGGTGCGCGGGAACTCGGGGCCCGTCTACACCCGCGACGGGCGGATGCAGCTCTCCGCCAACGGCGATCTCCGGGATCTCGAAGGGCGCGCGGTGCTCGACCCGGGCGGGTCGCCCCTCGCCGTCGATCCGAACGGCGGGGCGATCGTCATTGGGAGCGACGGGATTATCACGCAGGGCGGCAACCAGATGGGCGCCCTCGGTGTGTTCCGGCTCGATCCCCGGGCGACGCTCACCCGGGTCGGGGGCGCCGCGGTCTCGTCCAGCGTGCCGGGACGGGCGGTCCTGGACTTCAACCAGATCGGCGAGACGTCCCTCCGCGTCCAGCAGGGGTTTCAGGAAGGGGCTAACGTCAACTCGGTCATGGAGATGTCGCGCCTCATCATGATCACGCGGACCTTCGAGGGGGCCGCCGCGGCGGTCGCCGACACTGAGTCCTCGCTCCAGAGCGCGATCCGCAGCCTCGGTCCGGCGTCGTGAGCGCCCCCCGCGGTCGGAGGCCGGAATGCTCGAGCGGATGTGGGGCGCGGTCGTGAACGCCCTTGAGAAGCTAGCGCGCGGCCTCGACGAGCGACGGGCCGATCCGCTGGTCCGGCTCGGTGGGCTGGTCCGGGAGGTCGGCGCCGCGCACTGCCGGATCGGCATCCGCTCGCCCGTGCTGAAGCTTGGCGACCGCATGCAGGTGCGGTCCGGAGATACAGTCCAGCAGGGCGAGGTCATCCGCATCGACGACGCCGGGGTGACGCTGAAGCCCTTCGACGCGCGGATCGAGGCCGGGCTGGGCGCTCTCGCCTATCGCGTGAATTCCGGCGACCCGTGCCCCGCCGAGACCTGGAAGGGACGCGTGATCGACGCCCTCGGGCGGCCGGTGGACGGGCTCGGCGACCTCGCCGCGGGCGCGCATCCGATGCCGCTCGACGCCAGCCCCCCGCCCGCGATGCGGCGGGCGCGCGTGCACGCCCCCCTCCGGACGGGGGTGCGGGCGATCGACCTCTTCACCCCCCTGTGCGCGGCCCAGCGCATCGGCATCTTCGCCGGGTCCGGCGTGGGGAAGTCGACCCTGCTCGCGATGCTCGCCTGCTGCGAGGGCTTCGACACCGTCGTGGTCGCCCTCGTCGGCGAGCGCGGGCGCGAGGTGCGCGAGTTCCTCGAAGGCCCCGTTGCGGCGAGCCGGTCCCGGGCGGTCGTCGTCGTCGCGACCGGCGACGAGAGCCCGATGATGCGCCGGCAGGCCCCGCGGATGGCGGTGTCGATCGCCGAGTACTTCCGGGACCGCGGCCAGTCGGTCCTGCTGATCGTGGATTCCGTCACGCGCTACGCGCACGCGGCCCGCGATGTCGCCCTGGCGGCCGGCGAACCGCCGGTGGCCCGGGGCTACCCGCCGAGCGTGTTCGGCGACCTGCCGCGGCTCCTCGAGCGGGCGGGCCCCGGCCTGGAGGGCGGGGGGACGATCACGGGGTTCTTCTCGGTGCTGGTGGACGGGGACGATCACAATGATCCCGTGGCCGACAGCATCCGCGGGACCCTCGACGGCCACATCGTGCTCGACCGCTCGATCGCGGACCAGGGCCGCTACCCCGCGATCAGCCTGCTCGGATCGATCTCCCGCCTCGCCGACCACGTCTGGACCTCGGAGCAGAAGGATCTCGTGCGCGCGCTCAGGAACCTGATCACGCGCTACGAGGACACGCGCGACCTGCGGCTGATGGGCGGATACCAGGCCGGCTCCGATCCCGAACTCGATCAGGCGACGATCGTGGTCCCCCGGGTCTACGCCGCCCTGCGCCAGGACCCGTCGCAGCCCGCGAGCGCCGACGCCTTCGCCGACCTCGCGGCGGCGCTCCGCGCCTGAGGGGCCAATCGCTGCCGAGAGGACCGGAGGCATCTCGGTCGACGCGCCGTCACCCCACACCCTCAGCAGGGGAGGGGGCCCGCTCTCGCGCCGTCGACCGGATGCGTTATGTACGATTTTTTGGTCGATCGCCTCGGGTGTCGCCTCCACTGTCCTTGCGAGCGCAGCGCAGCAATCTACCGTGTCTGTGGTCAAGCGGTCTGGAATGATTTTTGGACTGGATCATCGCGTTGAGGGCTGTGACCCTCTTTGTGAGGACGGCGATGAGGGCGAGCTTATGGGGTTTGCCGTAGCTGCGCAGGCGATCGTAGACGGCTCTGAAGGTGGGGTTGTGGCGGCTTGCGGTGAGGGCTGCCATGAACAGGACGTCGCGTAGCGGCTTGCGTCCGCCGGCGATGGCGGCGATGCGCAGGGACGATCCGCTGTGGCGGGTGATGAGGCCACGCCCACGAAGGCGGCGACGGTGCGCCGGTGGAGAGTGCCGATCTCGGGCAGCTAGGCGAGGATGGCTTGGCAGGCGCGCGGCCCGACGCCCTTGCAGGTGCGCAGCAGGGCAGCCTTGCGGGCCAGATCCGCGTCGGCGGCGATGGCTGCGCCCAGGGCCTGGGTCATCGCCGCGATCTGCGCCTCGACGAGGGCGAGGCAGGCCGCGATCGAGGCGTGCACGGGCGGGCTCTCGGCCTGCTTGGCCCGGCAGCGCTCGGCGTGGCGCTGGTCCTTGAGCTGGGCGAGGCGGGCCATCAGCTCGGCCAGCGCGCGCTGGGCCGGGCTGGGCGGTGGCACGGCGGCCTCTGCGGCGGTGAAGGTGGTGAACGCGGCCAGGACGGCGCGGCCTCGGGCGTTGCACCGGGATGAAGGGAGGCTACCATGGCGCGACCTTTCGCGAGAATGGCGAGGTCCTTTGGCACCGGATCGTAGGCTCGGGTCAATCCCGCTCTACCGTTCGTGCGCTCAAGATCGCGGAGGGACGGTCGGCGGATCAAGATTGCTTGCGACCTCGCGGTCCTCCTCAAGGAAGGCGACCTCCTCGGCCTGCACGAAGTCGCCCCGTCTCGCCATAGCCCATCCTGTGATCCTAGGGCAGGATCTAGAACGGGCGCGGAACATAGCGAGACGGGTGGCCGAGATAGCAGCCGTGACGGGCGGTGCTCAGCGTGCCGCAAACGGGACATCGTCCTGCGCAGCGGCCGCCGCGAACGTGCATGACAACGCTCGCCTCATGCCCGTTATCGGTGGAGAGTACCCGGCAGCCGGGAACCTCGTGCAGCTGCGCCATCGCCAAGCTCCGTCCTTCTCACACGAACGGAGAACGCACGAAGAAGCCACATGAAATGACGAAGAGCCATTAAACCGGAGCAAGTCTAGGTAGGGGACTCATTCAGGTCCATGCGATGACACAGGAAGCGAGCGCGACGGCAGCCAGATAGTTGCAGGCCAAGCGATCGTAGCGGGTCGCGACGCGCCGCCAGTTTTTGAGGTGACCGAACAGGCGCTCGATCCGATTGCGCCGCCGGTAGGCGATCCGGCTGTGCTTATAGGGTACCGTCCGGGTGGCCGTGGACGGGATGGTGGCGATCACCCGGTGGCTTTTCAGCCAATCCCTCAGGCTCTGCGCGTCGTAGGCCTTGTCGGCGATCAGACGCTTGGGCGGCACCACAGCGCACAGCAGGGGCAACGCCATCGTGATGTCGGCCACGTTGCCGGGCGTCAGGGCGAACGCGACCGGTCGGCCACGATCATCGGCCAAGCAATGGATTTTACTCGTGAACCCGCCCCGCGAGTGGCCGACCGCCTGGGTCCAGGCCCCCCTTTTCCGCCCGATGCCGAGCGGTGAGCCTTCACGTGGGACGCGTCGAGCATCAACTCATCTGGCACGGGGCCTGCGGCCGCGATCTTGGCGAATAGCCGCTGCCAGATCCCGTGCTGAGACCACCTGTTGTAGCGGTTGTAGACCGTCGTGTGCGGACCGTAAGCAGAGGGCGTGTCCTGCCAGCGGCAGCCGACCTTCAGCACATGCAGAATGCCGCTGATCACCCGCCTGTCGTCGACCCGGGGCTTGCCCGGTTGACCGTGCGGTAGGTGCGGCTCGATCCGCCCCCAGGTTTCATCGGAGAGCCAGAACAACCGTGCCATCGCGATCCTCCTGCGCTGGAAACCCAACCTCAGGAAGAAAACGCGAGTAACAGCGATTGGTTGTATGAGTTCCCAACCTAGTGGTTTGAGTTAGAAGTCTGTGCGCAGAAGCGAGCGACACTGGTCAAGATCGCGTCGGCTGACTTGGTCCAGACGAATGGCTTGGGATGAGCGTTGGTCTCAGTGATGTAGTCACGGATCGCGGCCTCCAGGTCCTCTGTGCTGGTGAACACACCGCGCTCCAGCCGACGCCGGCTCAGAACGGAGAACCAGCACTCCACGAGGTTGGGCCACGACGCGCTCGTCGGGGTGAAGTGGGGGTGGAACCGCGGGTGCTGGACCAACCAGTCATGCACCAGGGTCGTCTTGTGCGTCTTCAGGTTGTCGAGCACGAGATGCACCTCCAGATCGCGTGCGACGCTGCTCTCGACCTGCTCCAGAAACGCGCGGAACTCGACGCTGCGATGACGCGGCTTGCAGCTCCCGATCACCGTTCCGGCTTTCACGTCGAGGGCGGCAAACAGGTCGAGCGTGCCATGCCGGCGATAGTCGTGCGTCACGCACTCGGCCCGGCCCGGCCGGAGAGGAAAGGCTGCAGCTGTACCCTGCACCGCTTGGATCTGCGGCTTCTCGTCGACGCACAGCACCAGCGCGCGATCGGGTGGAGCGAGGTAGAGGCCGACGACGTCGCGCACCTTCTCGACGAACGCGGGATCCGCGGAGAGCTTGAAGGTGTCGGCCTGGTGCGGCCGCAGACCGAAGGCGCGCCAGATGCGTGACACCGCACTCTGGCTCCTGCCCGTACGGCGCGCCATCGTGCGGGTGCTCCAGTGCGTGGCGTTGGCCGGTGCCTCTTCCAGAGTGAGGGCGACCAGGCGCTCGACGGCCTCATCGTCGATGCTGCGGGGCGCTCCGGAGCGTGGTGCATCGACCAGCCCCTCCAGCCGATGCGCGGCGAAGCGGGCCCGCCACAGCGCCACCGTCTGGCGGCTGACACCCAGCACCGTAGCCACCCCCAGGTTGGTCGCGCCCGGTTCGGCACAGGCCAGGATGATGCGCAGACGCTGAACCAGCGCCTGCCCGGTCCCGTGTCGCCGCAGCAGGCGCTGGATCTCACCCTGCTCTTGCTCGCTGAGATCGAGAGAGACGGCCTTCGGGCCACGCGACATGGCGCACCTCCATCAGGAAGCACCTAACGATCCGCCCACCCGACTAAACTGTCAAACCTCTTTTAACTCAAACACTTAGGAGCCTGTCCGAGTAATTCCCTCGACGGCGGATCGGGAGGATGATTCACTCGGCTCATGGCCAAGGTGTTTCGCGCGTGGGACGTCGATCAG